>CAZLKK010000054.1:0-3445 GCA_964559995.1 uncultured Chloroflexaceae bacterium | reverse complement strand
CGCCCTGGAATGTGAGCGGGGGTCTAGGGGGAGAGAGTCGCTGTGGCATCTCCCCCCTCGCCCTGGAATGGGAGCGGGGGCAGGGGGAGAGGGGAATAAAATAGTAGCTTTGCCCGGTAGACCTACCCCTGAGAGACCGCTATCCCCCTACGCAAACTCCTTCATCCCAATGTCGCCGCGGTAGTACCGCCCGGCGAACTTGATGCGCTCGGCATTCAGCACCGCCCGTCCCCGCGCCCCATTGAGCGACCCTGCCAACGTCACCAGCGTGAGCACCTTCCCGCCTGTCGTGGTAATTGCGCTAGTCCTGCCGCTGCCTAGCCCCATTATCAACCCTGCCAGAGGGTCTGTCCCCTGTGAACCAAAATCATCATAGCGCATCCCCATAGGGTTGTGGGTTTGGTGGTGAAAGAGCAACACGCCCTTGTCTAGGTCAGTCAACCCATCTATGGGGCTACCCGTGGGAAAGTGGTGAGGGTAGCCTTCGGCTACTAGCGTAATGCCCACGCTGGCTTCATCTTTCCACGTTATCGTGGGATATTGGTAGAGCCGCTTAGTCGCAGCGGCGTGTACAAGGGACAGCAAATCATCTTCCATACGCGGTAATACTACCTGCGCTTCTTGGTCTTGCATCGCAAAGTGTAGCGAGGTGATACGGGGTCCCTTGTTGGTAATGATACAATCTACGCTGAGAATACCCTGGTAGGAGCAGGATTCTTTCTCCATCGCCTGCACAATGGTTCGCAAAATATGCTGCTGGAAGTATGCCGTCAACTTTTGGGCATAGGTTGAGTTACTGGTATGTGCGCCCATACCGGGTGCTGGCGGTCCCGTATCCCCCTCATTCAGTCGCTCGTAAATGCGGGTTGGCAAGAAGGGTAACACCGTAGTGCCGTCTGTTAGGGCAGACATAGAGACCGAAGACCCCGCTAGATAGGCTTCTATAATAACTCCATTATTGCTGCCTTCCAACGGGCGTGCTTCAAAGAGTTCACGGAGAGCCTGGAGCGCAGCATAGCGTTCTTCATAGATACCGCCGCCTACCGTGCGGTTGTCTGCCTTTAGCACAACAGGCAATTGTTGTGCGGCGAGGTAGCGTTCAGCTATAGACAGGTCGGTAAATGCCCGTCCATTGGCAGTAGGCAGGTTATGCTTGAGCAAAAACTCCTTCATAGCACAGCGGCTCTGCTCCAGATGGGCTACCGACTGCATAGGACCACACACCGCAATACCAAACGTTCTCGCCTCATCCAACAAGGGAAGCTGACTCACCTCGCTATGGGCAGGAATGATAATGTCTATATCCTGCTTAAACGCCCAGTGTGCCGTCTCGGCAATGAGCGACAAGTCGCGGTCTACTTGGGGGGCAAGTTGGCTCGTACCGCCATTCCCCGGCGCACAGAGTACATCGCTGGACTGGGGGCTATTAAACAGCTTCCACACCAGCGCGTGTGCTCGACCATCATTGCCTAATACGAGCACTTTCATAGCATCCTACCCTGTCTTTGCCAAGCGTTGCGCTGAGGTCATCACATTTCGTAGCAGCATCACATTGGTAACGGGACCGGTACCACCCGGCACCGGCGTGATGGCACCGGCTACCTCTGCAACGCTGGCAAAATCTACATCACCAACCATTTTGCCATCCTCGCCTACGTTGATACCGAAATCTACCACAACGGCACCGGGGCGTATCATATCGGCTGTCACCAACCCTGCTCGCCCGGCGGCAACCGCCACAATATCACACGAACGTAGCACATCGCCCAGGTCTTTGGTACGTGAGTGGCAGGTCGTGACGGTGGCGTGGGCATGAATAAGCAACGATGCCATAGGTCGCCCGACAATGGCACTGCGTCCCACTACTGCGGCGCGTTGTCCTGCTAGGGGGATATTGTATCGCTCCAACAACGCCATCCCACCAGCGGGGGTATTTGGCACCAGGGCAGGTCGTCCCTGCGCCAATAACCCGGCGTTGTAGGGGTGAATACCATCTACATCTTTGGTGTAGTCTAATTGCATAATCGCCTGGTCAGCAGAGAGCGGGGCAGGCAGCGGCATCTGTATCAGCACCCCATGCACGGTGGCATCATGGCTGAGGGTGTGTATAGTCGTATCTAGCGTGTGTTGCGAAACATCAGCGGGGAGTTTCTCTAGCGTAAAGGTTATCCCCACCTTGTCGCACAGTTTACGTATGCTGCGGACATACCGGTCTGAGGCAGGGTCGCCCTCAACCTGCACAACTGCTAGTTGTGGCGATAGCCCATACTGCTCAAGATACGCCGCACAATCGTTGCGGAGTTCTGCTTGGAGTTCTTTTGCCAATACTCGTCCGTCAAGCAATGTTGCCGTCATAATGGTTTGCCCTCTAGCTCTGTATACGATTTTGCACAATCTCTACCACCCCGCGAGTCTCTTCCTCTAGCCCTACCAGCAGGTCTTCCCTATGCGCCCGTACTTCACGCACAAAGTTGGCATCATCAAGGCTGGCAAGGTTGATCTCCACATTCAGCAAAGCAGATTGCACACAAGAACGGGCAAGCAATACTGCCACCCCCACATCACTGACCAACATGCGACTGCTCCGATGCACCAATGAGGTGCAGAGCGGGACCAGTGCCGCAGCTTGGCGGGCGGTTGCCAGCGGGACATCGGTAGCCTCTCTGGTGAGCTTTTGTATAGCCGCTTTGCGACTGGCAGCATCAGCTTCTGTAGTGCGGGGCAGCTTGTAGGCTGCCGACAATCGGTTAAAGACCTCGATGTCCTCCTGCGCGAGCCGTTGAAACTCCATGCGTATGGTTTCAGCCTGCTGATGAATAGACTGGATTTCCTCGGCATCTGCTGGTTGTTTCTTTTTGCCAAGCATAATGGCACATACCATACTCAAAAGACCTGCTCCCATTGCCCCCGTAAAGGCGGCAACGCTCCCCCCGCCGGGCGCGGGAGCTTTGGATGCCAGTTGGTCAAAGAATGTAGTTATCGTCATATCGGTTAGGGTATCAGTCATAGTTATGGTCCTTTCTGCTTTCGTTATTTCGCCATGATCAAACGTGTACCACTGGTGATCATGGTACCACAACGAACTCTCCTGTCATTATAAAACAATTGGCATGAATATGCAGCATGACTTTTGGGTGAGAAGCGTGGGCGTGGCAGACGTTTTTTCCGTTTCCTCTAGGTTATGGGCAAAGTCTCTATTTCCCTCTCCATGTAGCCCCCATCTCCTCGCCCCGCGTCCCACCGAGGGGCGCACGGCGGTGCGCCCTATCGGGCTTCCCCCCCTATCCCTAACTCTTTCCCCCTGGGGGAGAAAGGGGATCGGGCAGGTGTTCCCGCGCTCGCCGCTCGGCGTTCAAGGTGCGCTCAACCAACCGCAACCGTTCATACAGCGGTAGTGGTACAAATCAGACTGATACCTCCAAATTATAATGATCAATTAATATTC
>CAZLKK010000053.1:0-16321 GCA_964559995.1 uncultured Chloroflexaceae bacterium | reverse complement strand
CTCTGCGTCTCTGCGTCTCTGCGTTTCTGTCGGGAATCTCTTGCCCGGTATCTAGGTCTATGCTATGGGCATCTATGGTTCCCTTCTGCCTGGAATCGGTATGACCTACCCCTGAAGGGCAGGGGCAGAGGGGACAATCGCTTTTGCGCTACTTCACGCTCCCCCCCACCCGGAAAAGCTGCTGAAACGTTGTCTTGCCCTGCTTTTCAAACTGCACCGCCTGCCACAAAAACAACTGCGCCGTCATCAGGGCATCCCCAAGCGCATTATGCTGAGCATGCACCGGCAGCTTTGCCCGCCGCACCAGCGAAAGCAGCGTTGTATCGCGGGGAGTGTCGTGGGAACCCCCGCTACCCCCAAGCATCGCCTCGTGATGTAGCAGTGTCCCGGCAAAGCGGGCAGTATCTAGCACAGGACCGCGTAGCTTTACCCCAAACACATGCTGCAACGCCCGATCCAAGAACTTCACATCAATAGAGGACACATGCACAATCATCACCCGCCCCCGCATACGCTCCACAAACGTATGCAACACCTCAGACAGCGGCGGAGCTTCTACCAAATCAGCACGGAGAATCCCGTGAATACGAATAGACTCCGCCCCGACCAGCGTCTCTTCTGGCGGACGCACCAGCGTATACCAACGGCGATTGACCTGCACTCGCCCCCGTTCAACCTCAATCATCCCAATAGCTAAGATGGAATCCTGTTTGGGATTCAACCCGCTTGTCTCAATATCCAGCGAGGTATAGCTCACCTCACGCCACGGCACATCTTTATCTGGGCGTGGGGCATCAAGATACTGCTGCACATTTTCTGGCAACGATTCCCGCGATGGACGGCGAAAAAAGAACATGCATCCCCCGTCTATCTCGCAGCAAAGAGGTCAGTCTGAAATTCCAACGCAATATTGCGTTGGATACGGGCTACCGCCCACAACGCCTCTTTAAGCTCGCGCCGTTCCAGCACACTGAGCCAAGAAACGGGTACTTGGGTCGTAATCGGCTTGTCCCGCTTGACCTGCTCTGCCTGATAGCGCAGCCGTAACAGACTCATCAACTCAAAAGCCGCCACCAGTTCCTCCTGCCCCGTTGCACTCAGCGAACTTTGATTCTCTGAACACATACGGAGCCGTTCTAGCGTTGACGTTTTGTTACAGCCTGCTTCTAGCGAAAACAACCGCGCCAAATCTATCACTAGCCCCGTACCGCGCACCTTGAGGTCGAGTAAATCACGCTCCTCCCCACTGCGCTCCAAGACCAGTTTACGGAAAAAGCTAATCGGGGCATGGTGACGGATGGCAACCCGCGCTAGTCTGCCAAGAAACACCTGATGCTCACGGGCTTTGCGGATAACCGGGCGCAGCACAGATTCTACATCGAGGGTGCCATACACCTTGCGGTAATCAAAGAATATCCCCACCCGCAACAGCGTTTTCTCCTGGGGGCTAGTAATCCATTCCTCAAAATAGCCTCTCCATACGGATAAAGGTTGACACCACTGCGGATTGGTCGCCATAATATCGCCGGGGCAGCGGGGAAAGCCACAAATGAGCAACTTGTCTATCACATACGCTGCCATATCTGCAAAATAGCCTTTGGCTTCTGGCGGGGCATCATCAGCATAGACCAGCGCATTGTCTTGGTCGGTGCGAAATACTGCTTCATACCGCCCCTCGCTGCCAAGCAATAGCCACGCATAGGGGCAGGGGGGGGAGCCAAGCATTTCCTCGGCATCTTGGAGTATACGGCTAATCAGCGCATCATGCGCCATCGCCACTACCCGCCCAATATCTTGCACCCGTGCGCCCTCGTGCAACAGCATACTCACTGTCGCCGTCACCTGGTTGGTATACGCCTGAAAATCATCATCATGCTTAGCCCGTTCCAACTGGCGCGGGAGGAAAAGCGGACTTTTACTCTGCTGGCGCATAATATCGGTATGCGTCACTAGCCCAACCATTTTGCCATTGTTCATCACCGGCATATGGTGAAAGCCATGTTCAAGCATGGTGATTAGGGCTTCAAAGATCAGGCTATCAGCAGGCAGGGTAACGAGAGGCGCAGTCATCACCGCATGCACCGGGGTCGTATCCGGGACACCACACGACAATACCTTGTTGCGAAAATCTCTGTCGGTAATGATACCAGGAGGGTCTGACGTAATGACCAGCGAGGAAATATTGTGCTCGCGCATCATCTCGGCAGCCTGGCGTAGCGTCATATCCGGCGGCGCACTAATGAGGGGAGCCATAATATCGTGCAATTGCAAGCGAAACAACTCTGGCGAAGCGTTCGCCTCGCGCACTTGCAACCGGTGGGAAATACGCTCAATAACAGATGAGGCAAAGAAACGGGCAAACGATGGCACATCACGGCGCAATCGGTGGAACATATCGGCGGGTAGCAGATAGACCAGCGTCTCCTCGCGGGTGCGGACAGTGACGATGGGCGGACGCTTGCGGATAAGCGAAGGGTAGCCAAAGAGCTCGCCTTCATCTAAGCGATCAAAGACCTGCACCCCCTGCTCCCCCTCACGGAGGAGGTCTACGCTGCCACGCTGGATAATGAACAGATAATCGCTTGGTGAGCTATTGTGAACCAAAATATCGTGGTCGGTGGGGTAGTATTCAATCTCTATCACATTGGCAACCCGTGCCAAATACTCTTCGGAAAGTTGATGAAATGGGGGTATAGCCTTGAGCACACGAACAATGTCTTCCATAGCGAGGTACCATCCTCAACAACCCTATGCACCACTGCATAGGCATAACAGAACCAACAACATCCTGCTTTGCTAGGCAAGATACTTAGCAAAGGCTATAATAGCGTACAAAAGCGCAGCGGGGAGAAAGCCCAGCTGCGCCATAATAACTAACCGCTTACCGCCGCTCAATGAGCAAACGAATAGCGGTACGCTCCTGATTGTCAATAGCGATGTCAATGAAAGATGGCACACACGTAATGTCCATACCATCTTCTCGCAAGTAGCTCCGCGCAATAGCAACCGCTTTGATTGCCTGATTGGTCGCCCCGGCTCCAATAGATTGGACCTCAGCAACGCCAAACTCGCGGATAACTCCTGCAATAGCCCCTGCAACTGCGCTAGGGCGAGATCGGGTAGAAACCTTCAACATCTCAGCGGAATTACCCGGTTCAAAATCTTCATTGTCAGCACCGACAGCACGAGCGATTTGAAGCGACTGGGCAGCATTCATTGCGTTCCTCCTTCGAGTTCATCGAATTGGTTGACTTACGGTCTACATTGTAGAAGTTGTCTTTGGATTCCTCTATCGGGCATAATGCACAGCCCGCGTTTCTCGAATAACGGTCACTTTAATCTGTCCTGGATATTGCAGGCTCTCCTCGATCTTCTTGGCAACGGTATGGGCTAAATGGATACTGGCGAGATCGTCAAGGGTATCTGGTTGGACCATTAACCGGACTTCACGTCCCGCCTGGACAGCAAATGCCCGTTGCACTCCTTCAAACGAGGTAGCGATCAACTCAAGAGCTTCAAGCCGCTTGATATACAAGTCTAGGGTCTCTCGTCGGGCACCAGGGCGACCTCCAGAGATAGCATCTGATGCTTGAACGATAAAGGCTTCGACGGTCTGCGGCTCTTCATCTTGATGATGGGAAGCGATAGCATGGACAATAGCAGAAGACCTCCCCAACCGGCGAACAATATCTGCCCCAACAAGGGCGTGGGGGCCCTGAACTTCGTGGTCTACCGCTTTGCCAATATCATGCAAAAGGGCTGAGGTTTTGGCAACATTGACATTGGCACCTAATTCTGCTGCCATATGTGCTGCCAACAGCGAACACTCCAACGAGTGTTGTAAGACATTCTGCCCGTAGCTCGTCCGGTATTTCAGCCGACCAAGCAGTTTGATAAGGTCCGGGTGTAACCCCTGGACATTAGCTTCATACGCCACCCGTTCACCCTCTTCACGCATGATCTGGTCTATTTCATGTTGTGATTTGATTACCACCTCCTCAATACGCGAGGGATGAATACGTCCATCCTTCAAGAGCTTAATGAGTGCCACGCGGGCGATTTCTCGCCGCACTGGGTCATGACACGAAAGGGTAACAGCTTCAGGGGTATCATCTACAATAATATCCACCCCTGTGGTTTGTTCAAAAGCACGAATATTGCGCCCTTCACGCCCAATAATGCGCCCTTTTAATTCTTCACTGGGAAGATTGACGGTAGATACGGTTAGTTCAGCAACATAATCTGAAGCACAACGCTGAATAGCCAATCCGATAATCTTCCGGGCAGTTTTGTCTGCCTCTTCTTGCGTATGTTGTTCTATTTCCCGAATACGACGAGCGGCATCATCCCGTGTTTCTTTTTCCACCCGTACTAGGATAATCTCACGAGCATCATCCATGGTTAGCCCAGATATACGCTCAAGTTCCTTGACATGTTGGTCTTTGACTTGGCTTGCTTCTTGATGAAGTTGGGCTATGTCTTTCTCTCGATTCTGGGTTTGTCGCTCGCGCCGCTCAAGGTTATCAAGTTTGCGCTCAATATTTTCCTCTTTGCGTTGCAATCGTTCTTCTTGTTTTTGCAATCCATTGCGAGCTTCTCGTATCTCTTGTTCTGCTTCGTTACGAATACGCAGGGCATCGTCTTTTGCTTGTAGCAAAAGCTCTTTTTGTTGAGAACGTGCTTCCTCTACGATAAAACGGGCTTCAGACTCGCGTTTGGTGATTTCGGCGTTTGCGCTATTTCGCAACCACAAAATCCCCACCGTAGCCCCAAGTACCATACCGATAAAGAGGAAAGGCACGGACCAGAGTATCTCTGACGACACACGTAGCCTCCTCCTGACTGCACTGGTTTAAATTATGTTCTCTTGTTAAGTTGCAGCAGGCGAAACACACGCGGGGTGTATCAAAGAGTGTTCGTATTGCATTGATGTATTGCACACGGGGCTTTGATACCATATCCATGTGATATGGTAATAATACTTCCCAAAACTACGAATGTCAAGCACCTTGCGGATCGCATTTGACAAATGCTCCCCCGCTATAGTATCATAGTGAGCGTAACACATATTTTGTTGGTTGCCGCGGGGTATACCGCAACGGGTATGGTAGGCAACATAGGCTTGGCAGGTGTGTTCCGCCGAAGTGGCGAAACTGGCAGACGCGCTACGTTCAGGGCGTAGTGAGCTTACGCTCGTGTGGGTTCAAATCCCACCTTCGGCACCACTGTATACCATTGTCTGGTGGGGAATAGTTTAATGGTAGAACGCCTGACTCTGAATCAGGTAGTTGGGGTTCGAATCCCTGTTCCCCAGCCATACCCTCTCGCCCAATGGCGAGTTTTTTCATTTTGTGTTGTATCGTTACATGTAGCTTGTCAGACAGTCCCGCGCCCCCGGTGCCAATCGATTGTCTGGAAGGCAAGGAAAGAAACGCATGAGCCAGGACTACACCATAACCGAACAAGATGGTCGTTTCGTCTACAAAGAGGCAGATATGAGTATTACGCTCTACGAAGACGGGGTTGCCATTCACGGTGCGCGTGACCCCTTCGCCAATGAAACTTGGGATGTGCTCTTCGGTTCTGATGTTGCTAATGCGCTGTTTCGCATTTTTCGGGACGCAGGCGTACATAAACGGTTTATCAACCCTGATGCCTAGCATCTTCTGATGCTATTTTGATCATAGAGGTACAGCAGCCACATAAGGGGTTCTCTCCCTATTGCGGGTTCTGTCTCTCACCGTATTAGAGGATGACCAGCACCAGTTCTATCACTACGCGATTATGGGATCGTGTCTTTCGTTTCCCCTTTATTGCTGGATTCCTTTTGGTCATGCTCTTAGCTTGTCCTTTGCTCTTTTGTGGTAGTGGCAGTCTCATTGTGGCAGCCGTTGTATCATCGCAAAAACCAGATACTACCACCCCCATCACCACAACGGCAACGCTGACTATTACCGCAACTCCAGCGATTACCCTAGCTACAGCAACGATACCCCCTGCTCCCTCGGCATATCCCGCCCCGACTACCGCTGTGCCGACTACCGCTGTGCCGACTACCGCTGTGCCAACTACCGCTGTGCCGACTACCGCTGTACCCTACCCATCGCCGGCTGCGCCCTATCCCTCGCCATCAGCCGTTATGCCGACTCGTGCGCCCTACCCGGCAAGCGCAACCAATACCCCCTATCCTGCGCCGTCAATAACCGCACCAACGAAGACTCCATACCCAGAGCCACCATCTGCTCCTCAGCCGGTGGGTTCGCCGCAGGCAAGTGCGCCAGGGCAAGCTACCTCTGCGGGATTGGGGATAGATCGCACGGCTTGGGAAGCCCAACAAGGACCTTCGCAGGGGGCAGAGGGCTTTTTGGAACTCTACCAAGAGGGGGCTTTTGCAGTGCAGTATGAGGAAGAGGTTATCTATCACCTGGAGCGGCGGTGGCGCAGCCGGGATGTTGTCCCGATTGAAGATGCTAGAAACCTCGTCAAACGATTTATCCCATCTGATAGTACGCTCTTGCAAACGATAAACAGTAGCAATGGCAGAATTATAGATCGCTACCATAGCGACTGGTTGGCAACCCGCTACCCTGGCTCCAACCCTCGTGCTCTCTGGGGCAATGGTGATCCGGGGGACTTCACGGTGACGTATAAGCAGATAGAGGACCGCACCGAGTGGTTTATTCTCTCTACGGGTATGGATAGGGAAACTGACCCCTAATCCTTGCGATTGGAGATTGGACAGCGTTTATGGCATACTATGTTCGTGAAAATCTGCCCCCTACCCCAATACTTGGCATCCGCCGCCCGATGATCAACGAGTTCTTTCTGTCTTCCTATACGTTGAGCATCTATGCTGGTTGTGAATTTGGCTGTCCTTATTGCGATGTTTGGTACTATTCTTCCCGCCCGCTCAATGAGATGATACGGGTGCCGCTTGATCTCCCCCAACGGCTTGCTGAAGAACTGACCGATATTGACCGTGGCGATCTCATTGGTATCACCACGTTGAGCGACCCCTACCAGCCGGTTGAGCGCACCTATGGCATTACCCGCCAGGTGTTACAGGTGTTTGCCAACGTTGGGCAGCCCTGTCTTATCCTCACCAAAGGGGTGGGCATCTTGGATGATCTGCCTATCCTGCGCCAAATCCACGAGCGAAGTTTGGCTATTGTCATGACAACGCTGCTTACGGTTGATTCGCGCCTCGCTGAACGGCTGGAAGGCAAATCCCCCTCGCCCCAACTACGATTGGAGATGCTGAGAAAATGCAAGCAGGCGGGTATACCGGTGGGGGTGGTGATTGCGCCGGTGATGCCCTACGTCAATGATACGCCTCCTATTCTTGCCCGTTTGCTGCGGGCTTGTGCAGATATTGGGGTAGATTTTGTTGTGTGGGACTATCTGCATATTCCAGATAGGAGCCACTACCAGCGCATCAATGAGCTCATTTTGCGGGTCGGGAACTATCCACCGGGCTACTACCGTGAGTTGTATACGGGAGAGACGCTTCCTAACAAAGCCTATCGGTCTGAGCGCGGCATGGATATTCTCCAACGGTGTGACAATCTCGTGCTTGATGTACGCGCTCCCCACAAGCTGTATGCTGGCAAGTTGAAGCCGGCAAATGAGGCTGCTCTGTTGCTGCGCCATACGGCGTTCCTTGACGCGGTGCAGGGGCGCGACTATATGGCAAAGCTGCATCGCAATCTTGCCGCTCTGGTGTATCAGGAGACGGCAACGTTGGATGATCTGCGTGCTAGTCCCTTTTTGCCTACCATCCAGGAGATTCTTGCACTCCCAGGGTAGGCTGGAGAGCCGTTGCAAACAATGTTTCACCGGGCAGCCCCCAACCCCTAGCCCCTGTGGGTGTATGTGGGTGTAGGGACGCACGGCGGTGCGCCCAATGTTCATCTCCCCCTCGCCCTGGAATGGGAGAGAGGGCAGGGGGAGCGGGTTGTTGCCTACACCCCGACCCCCACCGCACGATAGGGGAACGTTAAACGGGCGCGGGTCCAGGTGTCCTGTTCGTCCTGCACCAACATGAATGTGCCGCCGAGATCATCATGCACAAGTGTCTGGATAATCTGTACCCCCAACCCGCTGCTGGTTATGGAAGTAGGAGCAGGGGGGTGGAGGGGACCATCATCGCGGACTTCAACGAGAATCATATCCCCTTCCATTGCCGCCTCTATCTCTACCTGTCCCCCTTCGCTTGCCAAGCCGTGCGTAATTGCATTGCTAATTAGTTCATTGATGATCAGAGCCAATACGGTAGCTTCCCGCGAGCCAACAGAGACCACATCACCAGTTACGGTAAACTGTATGGGTAAGCCCATCACCAAGCCAGCACTAGCGGTATCTACAACCTGCCGTGCCAATGCCCCCACAGTTGTAACCCCCACATCCTCACGGCACAGCAGATTATGCACCCCGGCAATAGACTGGATACGGGCTACACTCTCGCGCAATGCTCGTGCGCCGGGGTTATATGGCTCAATACGGCGCAGTTGCATGGCAAGGAGAGCGGAGATGGTTTGCAGATTGTTTCTTACCCGATGGTGCATCTCTTGCAACATTGCAGATTTGACAGCTAATGCCCGTTGGCTCTCTTCATACAGCCGGGCGTTTTCAATCGCAATAGCCGCCTCGTCTGCAAAGGTACTCAACAAGCGTACCTCTTCATAATCAAAGTGATGCATCTCACGGGTATACAGGCAGATGCTGCCGATCATGCGCTCTCGTGCTTGCAATGGCATACAAAACAACGAATGGTAATTTGCCGATGTTGCCATCTTTGCCAGTTCCGGGAAGCGGGTATCTTGGTAGGCATTGAGGATTGCCAATGGGCGATTACCGTTGGTTTGGTGGGCATCAAACAAGAAGGAAACATTGGCATTATCCACACCATTGTTGCTGTCGCTAAAGCTGGCGACTAGTTGGGCAGAGCTATCTTCTTCAAGGTGAAAAATATCAGCCCGATCAGCGCGTGCCAATTCAACCGCTTTTTCTGCTATCAGGTTGAGCACCTCGCGTAAATCTAGCTGTTCCGCTATATGCTTGGAGACCTGCTGTAAGGTGGTGAGGACATGGACTTTGGTCTGGAGCCGTTCATCAGTCTGCTGGTAGAGTTGGGCATTGGCAATGAAGAACGCCAGCTCACCTGCCGCCACTTCAACAAAGTTGATCTCTTCTTGGGTAAAGTCTCGCGGACCCTTTGTCTGAATGTTAATAACGCCCTGGAGTTTGTCGGCGGTAAACTGGAAACGTTCGGCACTGAAGAGGACAATGGGGACTGCCAGCATAGAATGAAACGGCTCTGCGCCAAGTTGTGGCTCCAGGGTAAACCGGGGATCATCCCACACATCGCGCACAACCACGGGCCTGCCTATGCGTGCTGCCCATCCTGTGACCCCTTCACCGAGGTGGGTCACGACTTGCCCTACTGATCCCTGGTGTAACCCACGGGTAGCCCGTAAGACTAGCTCATCCCGGTGCTTGTCGTAGATATAGACGGAGCATACTTCCACTCCTACCACTTGGGCTACCGTTTCCACAACGGTTTGCAATGAGGAGTCTAGGTCGAGGGTAGAGTTGGCGGCGGCGATGATGCGGTGGAGACCGTCTAATTCGGCAACTCGGTTGAGCAGGTGGGTTTCCCATTCACGGGTGCGTTGCTCTTCTTGAGCAGCATGGTAGGATTGTAGGAGTTCACTTACCACAATTCCACGGGGCATGGAGAGCCGTTCTGCTAGGGTTAGCCCTAGCTCTGCGAGTATTTCTGCTGCTCCACCACGCGCATACCAGATTGTCCCAATATGGTGCAATCGCCCAATGCGGGTTTCGGCTAACTGATCTTTTTCCATATCTTCAATCAATTCCGCTACCCTGGGCCAAGATTCGCGTAGGGATAGGAGAAGTTCATCAGCAAGGGGTTCTGGTTGTGGTTCTGGTTGTGGTTCTGGTTGTGGTTCTGGTTGTTGCATAGGCTTTATTATAGCCTGTGATGTATCCATATGCAAGATGGTATTATGGTCTTGAGGGCGGGGCAAGGGGCGAGCCGACTCCCTGCCGCGGTTCCCCTTACTCCCGCGTAGTGGGGGAAAGGCAGGGGATGGGGGCTGACCGGAGAGCCGTTGCATGCAACGGCTCTCCAACGAACAACAGGTTGCCTAGTCTATCTTGTCGTAGCCCGGTAGGGTCAAGAACTCCACGAAATCATCGCTGGTGATGAGGGCATCAAACATTTTTGCTGCCTCTTCATACTGCCCTAGCGAGTAGTTCTCACCCTGGTACTGCTTGATATTCTCCATCTCCTCTGCCAGCATTTCGCGGAAGAGCTCGATGGTTATTTTGCGTCCATCATCCAGGATTCCCTTTGGGCTGCGTATCCACTGCCACACCTGCGAGCGCGAAATCTCTGCCGTGGCAGCATCTTCCATCAGGTTAAAGATTGGCACACAGCCATTGCCAGCGAGCCACGATCCAAGATACTGCACCCCAACGTTGATGTTGGTTCGCAAGCCCTTCTCCGTGATGGGTCCCTGCGGCTCAAACGTCAGGATGTCCTGGCTCGTAATGGTGATGTCCTCACGCTTGCGGTCTATCTGGTTAGATTGAGGCATCTTGGCATTAAAGGCTTCCAGGGCAATGGGGACGAGTCCGGGGTGGGCAACCCACGTCCCATCATGCCCATCGCTTGCCTCACGCTCTTTGTCTGCCCGTACTTTCGCCAGGGCTTCCTCGTTGGCTTTTTCGTCATGCTTAATGGGGATTTGGGCAGCCATACCACCGATGGCATGGGCATTGCGGCGGTGGCATGTTTTGATGACGTGCAACGAGTAGGATCGCATAAAGTGCGAGGTCATCGTCACCAACGCCCGGTCTGCAAAGATGATGTCTTTGTCGTTGCGGAACTTCTTAATGCAGCTAAAGATGTAGTCCCATCGCCCACAGTTTAGCCCTGAAGAGTGATAGCGCAGTTCATACAGGATTTCTTCTGCCTCAAAAGTCGCCAAGATAGTCTCAATCAGCACGGTTGCCTTGATACTGCCCCGCGGGACACCAAGCATATCTTGCGCCATGTCAAAAATGGTGTTCCACAAGCGGGCTTCTAGGTGGCTCTCCAGCTTTGGTAGGTAGAAGTAGGGACCTGAACCCCTAGCCAACAACGTTTTGGCATTGTGGAAGAAATAGAGCGCGAAGTCAAAAATGCCGCCAGATACCGGCTTGCCGTCAACGAGCATATGCTTTTCGTTCAGGTGCCACCCACGCGGACGGACGAGCAGCGTTGCTATCTCATCCTTGAGCTTGTAGTCTTTCCCCTCTGCGCTGGTAAAGTCTATCTTGCGGTTGTTCGCATCACGTAGGTTTATCTGTCCCTGGATGAGGTTGTCCCATGTAGGGGTGTTGGAGTCCTCAAAGTCTGACATGTAGACTTTTGCGCCAGAGTTGAGTGCATTCACGACCATTTTTCTGTCAGTGGGTCCCGTGATTTCCACCCGTCGGTCTTGTAAATCCTGGGGAACAGGCGCGACTGTCCAGGTAGGATCATCGCGGATCGCCGCTGTCTCTGGAAGAAATGCCGGTTTCCGACCCGCATCAAAAGCCGCCTGCCGCTCTGCACGCAGTTCCAATAGCTCCTGCCGCTTTGCCTCAAAGTTCCGGTGCAACGCTGCAACAAAACTCACCGCTTCTGGGGTAAGTATCTCTTTGAACTCAGGAGTAACGTTTCCCTTGATTTCGACCCCATCTGGATAGTTGGTCATACCATTTCCTTTCACTTGATTTTTTCGTTGTGCCGTCTATCGTTGCTTTTTGCGGGTATACCGCGAAAAGCACGGCATCGTACTACCCACATGCATTATAATGCATGCTATGCTCCACGCAAAATGGGGGGTAGGGCGACATTGACAAAGGTTCGTTTGGTGTACTATTTTTAGGTAGCACATCAGTCTGGATAGGCAGATGCCCGACAATTACTCCCGCAAATATCCCCCGAATCGCTTGCGTGTAGTGTCTGGTCGCCTCCGTATCATTTGGGAAAAGTGTATGAGCAAGGACAATCTTTTGATGCTTGGAAAACCCTCATACAAGATGTTATCCAGCTCCACTATCCAATCAGACAACCGGGGGGGGTTCTTGTTGTCAATATCGCAGATATTCTGTGTTTTCCTGATCCTGATATGCCAAAACTTCAGGCACAAAATATTCGTCGACAGCGATCTGATATAACACGAGAAGATGTCTTGGCAGCACAAGCTGCCTATCCCCACTATAACCGCAACCAACTAGCTGAACTTTTGGGGTGTAGTGAACAAACGATAGAAGAGCTTATGCAGGAATATGTAGCATTAGCACGACAGGCATGTTATGAAGAGCAGCAAAAAAGCCCGTATGCAAGGTTGCCTCGCTCCAATCAATTATCTTTGTTAGAATCCCGATAGGATGCTTGCCACGTTGCTGTTTCAGGGGCTATGTTTGATACATCGCCTGTGCCATAGCCCCAAACATAGCATAGTTGCATACTAAAGGTCTACACACTAGAGATAGCATGAGCAATATACCCCATCTATGATCTATGACAGGGCGGTGGCAGGGTAGGTCGTGTAGGGGGAACTTCCCAGACGCTGCACAACCTCTGCCAGCAGCTGCTGGCGGTCTTTCGTCACAACAAACGTAGCCTCCCGGTCTTTCCCCCGCTCGTCCTCATACCCGATTTTGAGCGTATCAAGCAGCAACCCGCTGGTATCTAGGGCTACGCTGGTAATATCCTGCTGGTTGATACCCCATGTCCCATGCTGAATCCAGCCGGTATAGGTGAACGTTATATCTTGCTTGACCAGCGCGAGAAAGCCGCTCTGCCCCTGGATGCCCTTCACCCCCTGCACCCGACACCCAAGCGCGATGTCCGCCGGGTGCGGCAGCAAACTGGCATGGTTCGCGGGTAGGTCTTCCGACTGCGTTATGGGGGAGACAACACCGCGCACCCGCGCTACCAACGCTACCAGATTGTACCAAGACCAGCGTACCAGCCGTGGGATGAAGATGACGATAAGCAGCAGAATAATCGCGGCGAGTATGGCGGCAATAGCCGGGTATTTGAGGGCTAATACTGCCAGTATCCCGACCAACACATCTTCGGCAAGGCTAATCCCAATGTTGGAAATATTCTCGGCAGGCGAGGCAGTATTGAGCACCACCCGCCCCCCCGCCTTGCCGCTGTGGGAAACGAGGGCTGCCCCGGCGGAGATCATCGCGGCGATGAGAGCCATTGAGGGGTCAACCTCACCAACGGCGGTAAAGGCGATAATCGCCGCCCCAAGCGGACGGACAAACGTATGGATGAGGTCCCATATCTGGTCTATAAATTGCACCTTGTCGGCAAAAAATTCGAGCAGGTAGAAGACCGCAGCGGCAATAATCACTGGCGGCGAGGCGAGGATATGAAAAACCTGGGGGACATCTGTCACCAAGCCATAGCGAATACTTAGCCCAACAATGAGGATAGTCCCATACAGGTTGATGCCGGAGGAGACAGCTAACGGGAACATCGTTGTTAGGGTTTGTATGGTATTCATAGCACCTCCCTACTGCGAGATTCCCCAAAGCGACACCCGCTCGTGTTGGAGCACGGCGAGGTACCACTGCACCGGCTCAATAGCGATGTCTTGTACTGCCCCAATGTTCAGGTGGCGCACCATTTGGCTGTCGCTAATGCGATAGAACGTTACCCCCTCTGAGCTAGAGGTAATCAGCATTTGGTTGCTTGTCGTGAAGAGGAAGCGGTCTATGCCGCCGGTGATGATGTTGGCGATAGGCTGTTTTTCCCCCACCCGCCACACCACGAGGATGCCATCTGCCCGATGCGCCCCAAGCAGCGTGGCATCGGGGCTAAACGTTAGGGCATGCACCTCGCCGCCGGCTTCTACCGTATCAAAGAGAAAACCCGTATCGCCACGGAGTAGCTGAATAGTGCCGTTCTGTTGGCTTATCGCCAGCAAACTTCCATTGTCGCTAAACTCCAGCGCAGTAAACGATCCAGGGTCGGCAACAACGCGAGCCGATTCCTCGCCGCGTTTCATGACCACCTGATTGTTGCGATTGACCCATGCAGCAGTCTGCACCGCCGGGCTAAACGTCCAATGCTCTTTGCCAAAGGGAAAGCTCATACTATCCATTTCTGTTAGGCTCCAAGCCTCAAAACCTGTGCTCCCAGAGTCCATTGTCCAAGTGGTGGCAGCCACACTGATAGCCGCACCGTACTGCTCTATATCCTCTTCCACCGCGAGCCAGCGTCCATCGTGCGAGAAGCGTAGGGCGAATGGCTTGCGGTTGTAGGACATCCCCCACGAGGCGACTTTGTGCTGTTGCAATACGCCATTTGAGGTTCGCCAGAGGTCTACCACAGGTCCGTTGCTGCCTGTGGCGAGCAGCTGTCCATCGTGGTTGAATGCCACACTGGTATAGGACGGCAGGTTGAGGTCGTTTGTTTCACCTGTGACGAGATTAACAAACCGCACCAGTCCATTGACGGTCACAAATGCGGCTAGACTGCCGTCATGGTTGAAGCTGACCAATCGCCGCTCATTGTCGTAGATTTGGTCAGAGAAGAGCACTTCTGCATCTTCATACAGGATGGCACCATCTGCTACGCGGATGAGTTGTAGCCCAAGCAGCATCCCCTCGCCGCTGTTGAGAAAGTGGACCAACACCTCATCTGATGTACCCGGTATGCCATTGACGCTCATATGGCTGACTATCGTCTCGCCCTCCCGTTCCCAAATGTGTAGTCCATTGTCCAAGATGCGGAGTTCTTGCCCATCTGGACTAAACGAGAGCGTTTCGTTGGACAGGTCTGGCTCAATCACCTGGGTGCTGGCAGCACCGCCCTCGCGCAAGTCCCACAGTTGTACCCTATTGTCCTTTGCATTTGCCAACCATGCACTATCTGGGCTGAAAGCGGGTGATCGCCCGGCGAGGTCACGCAGCAGTGCGCCATCTTCCACCCGCCAGAGCAACGTTGCGGGGGTGGCAGACTCGACATCTTGGACGGTGCAGATCATCTCCCCATCCGGGCTAAACTGCGGAGCACTGCCAACAAGCGTAGCATGTTTTGCCCCATCGTTCGTATTCCATATCCAGGTGGTATACTCGCCGCTCTCGGCATCTTGGAGCGAGGTAGCGACAAACTGCCCATCGGGGCTAAAGACGGGGGTTATTCCCTGCACTGTTGCCTGGTATTCCCCATCGGCACTGCGACTAATGCGCGTTTCGGGGGAGCTAGTTTCGTTCCATGTAGTCGCCATCTGCTGCCCATTGGGGCTAAAGACGATGCTATTTAGGATGTTCTCTGGTTCGCTGGTTTCGTCAAAGCGCATCACCTGCATTGTAGGCAGGTCAACCCACACGATACCTGCTGTTGTACCCACGGCGAGCACATTTCCCGCCGGCATCATCGCCACAAGGTATGCTCGCCCATAGCCGATGTATCGCTGTGGTTGCAATTGTTGCAAGTTCATATCGGTAATGATCGTTTGGGGGAAACCAGGCGTTGCGGTTGGGGGGGCAAGGCTAATAGGCGCAGGCGTAGGGGTAACGGGGATGGGGGTTGGGGTCGGCGTGGCAGTGGGGGTTGGGGTCGGCGTGGGGGTCGGGGTTGGCGTGGCAGTCGGGTCTGGCACAAAGACCGACTCTATCACCACCGGTCCTAGCTCTTCTTGCGCTTCGGCGGTAATCGTAATCTCTATGGCAACCGGGTCGGGTGGGGGGGGCGCGAGGTTGCATCCTGCCAAAGCTAGGACAAGACAACAGAAAAACAGTAGCCCTACCGTGCGTAGGGGAAAGGAGGCTTGGTAATGCATGCGTATCCTCGCTGAGTAGCTAAACAGGTCGGTCATGTTGTCGTTATTGTACCATAGCCTAGCGTAGGCAGTCTCCCCTTAGCCTGTCCCGTAGGGGCGCACGGTGGTGTGCCCGATGTTCTGTGGTAGAGCCATAAGCATGCAACGGCTCTAACGGGCAGCCCCTTCGTCAAACTCAAGGTCAAGCTCAAGCTCATCCCACACAAGCGTATCTATCGTGACATGAAACATCTGCGATACCGCCATAAGCGTTTCTACTCCCGGTGTTCTCTTCCCATTTTCAAGATAATTGATATAGGCATGGGTAAGCTGGAGATGTTCGGCTAATTGCTTCTGTGATAACCCTTGTCCTTCGCGGAGTATGCGGAGTTTTTCGCCAAATCGTTGCATCATAATAGGGATTGGTATTGCTTCATATCCTATTGACAGGAATCAAGAGGAATGGTAGTATTAACACATTG
>CAZLKK010000052.1:0-16425 GCA_964559995.1 uncultured Chloroflexaceae bacterium | reverse complement strand
GCATAGACATTTTCGCCACTCAGTTCTTGCACCCGTTCGGCAAGCTCAGTGCGGGACTGTTTTGCTGCTATCTTGATCATTCCCGGTTATCCTTCCTAGCTACGGGGTATCTCGTTATCTGCCATGATATTTGCCCAAGATGGCAAGCAGGTAGGTAACGTAGAGACCAACATCTCGGTAGTCTCGGTCTTCTAGCGAATCGTTGCGTTCGGCAAAGGTTGCCAAAAAGATTTCCAGTTCCCCATCGGTAATGCGGCGGGCGGGAGCAGTCGTTTTGGGATGTATCACCACCCCATCCTCGACTACCTCTAGGGTAAATTTGTTTTTGCGTTCACGGGTCTGGAGGATTTTCCCCTCCAGGGTTTGGGCAAACGCTTTGAAGTCCTCAACCGGCATCCCTGGCACCTGCACATCGGCGCGGCTATCGTGCTCAAGGTATCCTGGTTGCCCACCTTCGCTACACAGTATCTTGTAGGCTGCCCAACCAATAGACTGGGTGACAACAGCGGCACTCCCAACGTTTATCGCGTTTCCCACGAACGGCAACCGCCCGACTAGCACCTGTGAGGTGACGCGCCCCGCGACTCGCATGGAAATGGCACCAAGCATAGCCAGCGCATCTGCCTGACCGAGCGACTTCCCACAACACTGCCCAATGGCGATAATCATGGCTGCCTGGATAGGCGTTAGGATAGTGTTGTCAGCACCAGGAAAGGGAGCCATCCCCCCCGCTGCAACCGATGCGGCGGTGGCGGCGGTACGGATAATCGGGCGTACTTTGTCCTCATCACAAGCTGTACTGGTCGTCATACTGGCTTTGGCTTTTCCTGGAAACCCACTGATTTTCATATTCACCTGTATTTGTATTGCTCAATGCTTCTACTCAAGTTGAGCCTTGCTATATCTCTTTGGGCAGCATTTTGAGTTCCTTGTGCGAGAACACCGGACCATCAATACAGACATACTTACTGCCAAGATTACAGTGACCGCATTTGCCAATACCACACTTCATCATCTTCTCCATTGAGGTAATGATCTCGGTATCTGCAAAGCCGAGCTTCTCAAGGCTCATGGTCACAAATTTTATCATAATTGGTGGTCCACAGGTAATCACCACCGTATTCTCGATGGTAATCGGCATATGGTGAAAGAGGTTTGTTACCACCCCAACGTTGCCCGTCCAGCCGGGCGTGCCAATATCTACCGTACAAATAACCTCGGTGTCTTTCTGCTCCCCCCATTTCTTGAGCAGGGACTTGTAGACCAGATCATCTTGGGTACGTGCGCCATACAAGATTTGCATGGTGCCAAATTCTTCGCGCTTGTCGTGGATGTAGTCTATCAATGAGCGCAGCGGCGATAGCCCAATACCGCCCCCAATGATCATCAGGTTCTTACCGCGGAGTTTATCAATGGGCCACCCGTTGCCGTAGGGACCGCGTACCCCGATGGTATCGCCGGGGGTGAGGCGGTGTATCTCACTGGTCACACTGCCCATGCGCTTAACGCTTATTTCTAGCATGTTGCGCCGCGTGGGGGAGGAGGCAATCCCTAGCGGGACTTCGCCTATCCCAAAGAGCGACACTTCCACAAACTGCCCCGGTATGAAGGGGAATACCTCTTTTTGATCGACAAACTTCAAAGCCAGCGTCTTAATGTCGCCAGTTTCCTGCCGCACCTCAAGGACGCGAGTATTGAGGGGGAGAAAGGGATTAACGATACCTTTTTCCTGATGCGTTTCTGCTTGTACGTTGAGCATTACCCACCTTCTGCTAACTGTTTTGCTTCTGACAGGACCCGGACTATATCTAAGTTGACGGGACATGATACCAGACATCTGCCACATCCCACACAGAGCGGCTCATCGTAGCGTTGCACGGCGTAGTTGAATTTGTGGTACATCTTTTGGCGGTAGCCCTCAGCAATCGTTGGTCTGGGGTTGTGACCGCCGGCGAGTTGGGTAAACGAACGGTAGGTACAGGCATCCCAACAGCGCGAACGTGTCCCCTTTTCCCGCGAGCATGTTTCCTCTACGTCAAAGCAATAGCAGACGGGGCAGAGGTAGGTACACGCGCCACACTCCAAGCACTTGCGCGAGATGTCCTCCCAGTAGGGCGAGTCAAACATAGTGCCGAGGGCTTCAGACAACCCCTCAACATCTAGGGTGCGCTGGATACTGGCATGCGCTTGTTTGTGGGTTGCTGCTGCAGCCGTGTTGTCATCATTTGTAGCGAGAGGACAGATGTCTGCCTGCTGTTGCACCAATGTTTGCCCCTGCTCCGTGAAGACCTGGACGTAGTATTTGTCGCCTAAATCTGTCAGGGCAAGGTCTGCGCCTGCGCCTTCGGGCAGGTCTGGACCGCAGCCAAAGGAGCTACAAAAGCAACTGCTATCTGGTGTGGTACAGGTCATGGCAATCAGTGTTGTATTGTTGCGGCGGGTCTGGTAGTAGGGATCGGTGTGTCCTTCCAGAAAGACCCGGTCCATCATGCGTAAGCTATGCACATCACACGGGCGGATACCAACGATAGTTCGTTTGGTTTCGTCTAGGTTGTAGGACAGGTCGACCTCGGAGCCGCGCCGTTCAAAGTGAAAGAGGGCTTCAGATTGCGGCAGCAGATATTCGGTGGGGGCAACCGTTGTGTTTCCCCACGCGATCTGGTCCGTCGTTTTGATGGGACGAAAGAAGGCTTGTTTGCCAACGCGGACCGGCGCAATGACTTGGGTGTCTTCCATCAAGCTGGTGATAAATTGCGCGATGTGCTGCTTGCTCAGTGTTCTCGGTTTCATTTCAACTCCATATGGTATCTGCATTACCGCAACAGTTCCTCATGAGACTGATCGTTTTCATCGTAGGTGCTGAGAGGCGGGGTAGCGTGTTCATCCATACCCGGCTGATACTCAAACAGTTCTAGGGTGTCTTTCTCTATTTTCTTGAATATCTTACCCAACGGAATATTGACGGGACACACGCGCTCGCACTCCAAACAGCCGGTACACCTGCCGACCATATGGTACGCCCGTATCATATGGAAGGAGAAGTTGTCGGATGGGTTGGGATATTTCGTTACCCACTTCGGGTCGCGCTTGTCCCAGAGACACTCGGCGCAAAAGCACATGGGGCATACGTTTTTGCATGCGTAGCAGCGAATACATTTGCTCAGTTCTGCTTCCCAATAGTCAAGCCGCTGGTTTGGTTCTAGCATCTCTAGTTGCTCTACATCAGCGAACTTCCCGTCTACCTGGCGTGGCGTGACGGGATCAGTCAGCAGTTCATCATAGACCAGCGGATTAGGTTGCTCGCAAAAGCGGCACTTGTCATACAACAGCGACTCTTTGTCACAGACGATAGACTCGGTGCCGATTGTGGTTTCGCGCTCAATGATGATTGCTCCATCTTCGTTTTCGTAAATGGCGGCGATGGCATCAGGCGAGCAGTGTTCGGCAACCTTGTCTGGGTCAAGTATGCCAGTGCATGGCATACCCAGGATATAGAGGTTGTCCCGTTGCACTTGGTGAAACTTGAGCAACTCTACAATGGAACGGGAGTCGCATCCTTTGACGAGGATACCCAGTTTCTGGTTCCGATAGCGTTTGAGATAGGTTGACAGGTTATTGATACAAAGCACATTCCACACGAGGGAATCGGCTTGGTCTTCCTGCTGGATAAAGCAAGGGGTAATGTGCAGGGCATCGGAGCCAGCTTCATACCCGATAAACATATCTATCTCATCGGTGGCGAGTAGCTCGTGTACCCGTTCCCTGAGCTTGCGCGTGATTTCTAGCATCTCTCAATATCTCCAATGTTCCAATAAACGGTTAGGGAGTCCACTTTTATTCTCCCCCCTTGCCCCCACACCCAGAGGGCGAGGGGGAGCCGCCACATTGGGCGCACCGCCGTGCGCCCCTACACCCGCATACAACCACAGGGGCTAGGGGATGGGGATAGAGGAGCTACCCCGTTCAAACGCCCACCCGCTCATCCTCTAGCGGAATCAGGTCGGGGAAGGAGTGTGGTTTCGGCTTGCCCAGGTTGAGGGGACCGAGCTCCTGTACCTCTTTGGTCATCTTGCGGGCGATCTGGGCAAACTGCGCCCCTTCCGAAGCGGAGACCCAGGTAATCTTGAGTCGCCGTTCGTCAATGCCCATAAAGGTCAGCAGCTTACGCATAGCCACAAACCGTCGCCGCGTAAAGTAATTGCCAGTCGTGTAGTGGCAGTCGCCAGGGTGACAGCCAGACACGAGCACCCCATCTGCGCCAGCTTCAAACGCCCGAACGACAAACAGCGGGTCCATTCTGCCGCTGCACATCACCCGCACAATACGAATGTTAGCGGGGTATTGCATCCGACCCACGCCAGCCATATCTGCGCCGGTGTACGAACACCAGCTACAGAGAAAGCCCATAATCTTGGGTTCAAAATGGTGTTGCATAGCTTATTTTTCTCCCCAGGCGGAGCTAATCATAGAGAACAATTGACGGTCAGTGAAGCCGCGCTGCTGCGACGTGCTAGACGGGCAGGCGGCGGTACACGCCCCACACCCCTTGCAGAGCACCTCAGCAATACGGGCAACGCCGCGCTCGGCATCGAGCGAGATAGCGTTGTAGGGGCAGACGCTGACACAGATACCACAGCCAACACAGGTCTGCTCGTTAATCTCAGCCACAATCGGCTCAGTCGCCACTTTGCCAAGCATAATGGGCCCCGCAGCCCGTGAAGCTGCACCGCTCGCCTGCGCGATAGCATCGGGCAAATTCTTGGGGAAGTGCGCCGACCCACAGAGGTACACCCCCTCTGTAGCAAAGTCCAACGGACGGATTTTCGCATGCGCCTCAGCAAAGAAGTTGGCAGAGTCGGCGGAAATCTTGAGCATCTGCTTGAGCTTGGCGGTGTGTAGGTCGCCTTCGGTCTGGGCAGTCAGCACGAGCAGGTCAGCTTCAATCTCCACCTCATCGTCCAGCAGCGGATCATCCACGCGCACAAAAATCTTGTGGTCGCGCACATTGACCACGGGTACACCCTCGCCGCCCTGGTAGCGGATCAGCGTTGGCTTAACCGTATCTAGCACCTCACCAAAGTACTCCTCCTCCTGCTTGCCAAACATCCGCAGGTCTTGGTAGAGGATAAACAGGTTGGCGTTGGGGTGCTGGTGTTTGAGCAACTTCGCATTCTTGAAGGAAACCCCACACCCAATGCGACAGCAGTAGGGACGGTGTTCGTCCATCGCGCCAGCGCAGTTAATCATAACGATGGTGCGGGGGTTGCCCAGGTTGCCATCTTTAATGCGCTGTTCCAACTCCATTTGGGTAACGATATTGGGATGTTCGCCATAGCCATATTGCCCCGCTAGGTCTATCTCCTGAAAGCCTGTGGCTACGACAATCGTCCCCGCAGTAAGCTGGTTTTTGGCATGGGTTGAGCGATTGGTTAGCTCTACCTGGAAATTGCCAATGTAGCCGTCAATGTGGCGAATGTCGGTATCGAGAAGCGTGGTTATCTTAGGGTGCAAGGAGAGGGATTGGAGCATGGGATGTAGCACATCAACGGCGAGTTTGTCTGTGGGGAACAGCGTATGCAGATCGCGCAACTTGCCGCCAAGCTGCTTTTCGCGTTCAACGATGGTGACGGCTATGCCCATATCGGCAAGGTCAAGGGCTGCTCGCATACCCGCCATACCGCCACCGATAACCAGCGTATGCGGGGTCACGTCAACGGTCTGCTGGTGTAGGGGGCGCAAGTGGGATGATTTGGAGACCGCCATTTCTACGAGGTCACGGGCTTTTGCGGTGGCGAGTTCGGGGTCATCGGAATGGACCCAGGAGCACTGGTTGCGAATGTTTGCCATTTCAAACAGATACTTGTTTAGCCCCGCTTCCTCGCAGGTATCCTGAAAGAGCATGCCATGCGTGACGGGCGAGCATGCTGCCACGACAATGCGGTTGAGCTTGTGCTCTTGGATAGCCTCCTTGAGCCGCTTTTGGGTATCTTCAGCACAGGCGAACATATCCTGCTCGGTGTAGACGACATTGGGCAAGCCGCTGGCAAAGTCGGCTACCTCTGGCACATCGACAAAGCCGCCGATATTCTTGCCACACTTGCAGACAAACACGCCGACTCGTGGTTTCTCTTCGGCAATATCCCGTTCGCTGTGTTGCTCGCGCTCCAGGTGGCGGGGGCGATCTTTGATAGGCACAACCGCCTTGCATGCTGCGCCGCTCGCCTGGGCAACGGAGTCGGGGATGTCTTTTGGTCCCTGGGCGCAACCGGCGAGGAAGATACCCTCACGGGTAGACTGCATGGGGTCGTAGAGCAGGTCTCGCTGCTGGAAAAAGCCATGTTCATCTACTGCTATATTGAGTATCTTTGCCAGCTTGCGATTGCCTGGCGAGGGGATAACGGCAGTGGAGAGGACGAGCAGGTCAAAGGTTTCTTCGTGCATCTCGCCGGTGATAGTGTTTTCATACATCAGCGTCACAGACTGGTCAGGGTTTTCGTAGACGTGGGAGGGACGGCTACGGATATAGCGTACCCCCATATGCTCTGCCTTTTTGTAATACTGCTGAAAATCCTTCCCGTAGGCTCGCATATCCATATAGAAGATAGTCGGCTCAATATCCGGGTTGTTTTCCAGCGTGATAGAAGCCTCTTTTGTGGCGTACATACAGCAGATACGCGAGCAGTAGGGGAACCCATGCTGCGTTGAGCGCGATCCCACACACTGTATCCAGGCGACCTTTTCCGGCTGCTTGGCATCCGAAGGGCGCAGCACCTTGCCCTGGCTAGGACCAGAGGACGAGAGCAGACGTTCATATTGCAGCGCAGTCACCACGTTGGGGTATCTGCCATAGCCGTATTCTTTGCGTAGCTCAATAGGCTCTAGCACATCAAAGCCAGTAGCGACAATGATACTGCCCACCGATACCTGTATCTCCTCGGATGGCTTGAGGAAGGAGATAGCGTCCGCTTCGCATATGCGGTCACACGCCCCACAGCCAATACAGTTATCAGCATCTATCGTATAGACAGACGGCACAGCCTGGGGAAACTGAATATAGATCGCCTTGCGCTTGGAGAGTTTTTCGTCAAAGCGGTTGGTGACTTCAATTGGGCAGACCCGTTCGCAGTCACCACAGCCGGTACACTTGGTCGGGTCTACATAGTTCGTGCGCTGCCAGATAGACGCATGGAAATTGCCGGTTGAGCCGATAACCTGCTCAACCTCTGCATACGGTAGCAGCGTGATGTTGGGGTGGCGGGAGACTTCCACCATCTTGGGGGCAATGATACAGGTGGAGCAATCGTTCGTGGGGAAGGTCTTGTCGAGTTTGACCATCACCCCACCGACACTCGATTCTTTGTCTACTATGACGACCTGATAGCCTTTATCGGCGAGGTCGAGGGCGGCTTGCATACCTGCAATGCCAGCACCAATAATTAGGACATCTCGCGCAAGGGTTTGCATAGACGCTCATTCCTCCAGACAGTAGGCTCACCTATTCCCTCATCCAAGCCACACAAAACGAACCTGGAAGGGTTATGGAGTACCTACCATGTGGCGATTACACACACGTTGGTTATCAATTAGGTATGGTACAGGAGGTAATCCTGCACCTGCACGATAACGGCACATGCCTTGATGGGTTGGCATTGCTGCTTATGAAAGATGAGCACGATACGTTTGTGCTCATGCTCTTATGCTCTTACCAGGGCATATGGTTTCTATTCTACCATCATTTACCGTCATCGTTGATCGGAGGGAGTGTCGCCAACACTGGCGATCAAAAGGTGATAGGCTTCTCTGTACAGCTTCACCAGTAGGTGTTGCCTATTGGTAGCCCTGTAACAATAGTGTATCACCCAAACGCTTCTACATCAGGGGTAAGCGTTTCTTGGTTCAATTGCCCAGGAGTTTCATAACAAAATGGTTTTATATAACTAATATCTATTCTACCATGACTATATGGGTTCTGGCAAATTTTACATGGGGGTAGTACGGGGAGCTATGGTCGTTGTCCTCATCCCCGCTCCCATCCCAGAGGGCAAGGGGGAGTCGCCACAGCAACCCGTTCCCCCCGCCCCCGCTCCCAGAGAGCGAGGGGGGGAACACCTGCCGCGGTTCCCCTTTTCCCCCCAGGGGGACGCGAGGCTAGGGGATGGGGGCTGCCCAGTGAGACATTGTATGCAAGGCTCTACAACCTATACCTACCTGTGAAAGAGAACAGGGAGAACGGGTCCATATTTCCAGTGTAACTAGCCCATGTATAATTGGAAGGTTATTTGGGACAACCAGAGTTGGTGCAAGTTATGCCAGAGTTGGTGCAAGCTATACCAGAGCAAGCATCCCTATGTCAGTGGTGCAACAGCGAGAATATCCGGCTACACAACCACCAAGTCAAAGTAGCCAACGCACAAATGGATGGGCAACCCCACAGCCTCTACCGCTGCCAACAATGTCAGCAGTATTCGGTAGTGACGTGGTGGGGCAATCAGTGTCTATCCTACCGAGCACTCGCCCAACGGCGATTCCTGCTCCCGACGGTCTACCTCGTCATCTACCCTATTGCCTGTGCTTGGTGCCATACGGCAGACCAGGTAGAACCCGCCGAAATCAATGCGACCATAGCGAACCCCTGGAATCGGCGGCATCGTTATGATGTGTACGCCTGTTTTGCATGCAACCACTACACCGCTGTTTCCTATCTTGGCGAACTCCACACCTACCGGGCAAAGCGGGACAGCACCTATGGCACACTCTATCATCTGGTTGAAGATACCTAATCGTTTTAGCCGTTTTAGCCGTTACCCATCACCTATTCGGTATCGTTGTTTTTTATGCAAAATCTTTGACGGCTTAGACAATGTATGATATGATGCACAGTCACATTGTATTGTAAGGAGGATGTCCATGTCAGAGCAGCAGAACGCGGGAAGACCCGTAGTCAAAGGTGGTTCTGGCGGTGCAGCAGCAAAATCGAGTAGCCCTGGCATGAATCGTCGGGAGTTTCTGGCTTGGTCAACA
This sequence comes from uncultured Chloroflexaceae bacterium, assembly GCA_964559995.1. GTDB lineage: Bacteria > Chloroflexota > Chloroflexia > Chloroflexales > Chloroflexaceae > JAAUSY01. The sequence goes on along the minus strand of CAZLKK010000052.1, from coordinate 7,404 downwards.
GCCGGCGCGATGGCTCTTGTTGGAGTTGCTGGTGGAGTAACGCTCGTACTGCCCGACCCCAAGACCGACCCACTCATGCAGAGTATCTTTGGAACCGATGCTGAAGGACAACCCAACCAACCTGTCGTTGGTGGCTTTTCCTACCCTCGTATCAAAGAGGGGACATTTGGTGGGCAATTTACGGTTGATCGCAAAGCAACGAGCTATACCACAAACGAAAACCCCGAACTCGACGCAGCAGGCAAATTTTACATCATAAAAGCAGATCAACTTGTACCGGTAGAAGATGGGGGCTTCGCCGGGGATGAAGCCAATAACATTATGGCAGCCTACCAAGTCTGTACCCATCTTGGTTGCCTAGTCCCCTTTGACGGTGGGCAAAATCGATTCATTTGCCCATGTCACGGCTCAACCTTTGAGCGGGATAGTACCTATGTCCTTGGTCCCGCCCCCCGTAGCCTTGACCAGTTTGAAGTGCTCGTCACATCAGACAATACGATCATTGTAGACACCGGTAAAAAACGCACCGGGAAGATTCATGCATAAGCCGTATGGCAGGGGATAACCCACCCCATTTCCTTATGGGTCTTGCGATTGGACGTGTGGCGACCTTCGTTTCCGTAACAGCACAAAGCAACGGGGCACGAGTCGCGCTTTCTTGTCCACACCTCAGAGGAAATTTGGTCACAACATTCGTGTGAAATCTTGGTAGTGAAAACATGTATTCCTGGAAGGATTGGACAGTATGACTCCACAGCCGATGGAACGAGCGGGTGTGGGTAGTCGGGTAAAAGGCTGGTTTGTGGAAGTTGGACGCTCATTCTTCCCCAGTATGGGATGGGATGAATGGCGGCAAACTCTCCGTGGCGACCCAGCCCCGCGCCCCAACCCACGCATGCGCGTACATAGTAACAGCTTTTGGTATCACATCCGCCCTCGGGCGGTCCCGGAAGAAGCGACTGCCTGGTGGTACACCCTGGGTATGGGGTGGCTAAGTTTCTACTTCTTTGTTTTGGAAACCATCACCGGCATTATCTTGATGATCTACTACATTCCCTCGGTACATCAAGCCTACGCCACGATGTTACAGATTATGGGCGATGTCCCGCTTGGCAACCTCATGCGGAACTTGCATCGTCTCGGTGGACACTTTATGGTCGGGGTGGTCTTTATCCATATGATACGGACCTACGTCACAGCCTCCTACAAAGCCCCCCGCCAGTTTGCTTGGGTGACAGGAGTCGCCCTGCTGCTGGCAACGCTGGTGCTGTCCTTTAGCGGCTATCTCCTCCCGTGGGATCAGCTCGCTTATTGGGCTGTGACGATTGGTTCATCTATGGCAGACTCCGCCCCGGTTATCGGGAATGCGGTCAACTTGATTGTGCGAGGTGCGCCAGACATTGGGCAGGGAACATTGATACGGTTCTATCTGCTGCACGTCTTGCTGCTGCCGCTGGTTGCCATCGTGGTTATCAGCATGCACTACTACTCCGTCCGCAAGGCAGAAATTTCGCCCTTTCACGAAATGTTTGAGAACAAATCCCCATCCAAGCGCAAGATACCCTTTCTCCCCGATCAACTCTTCTACGAGATTGCGGTTATTGCTGTGCTGACGTTTGGGTTTATCGTTATCAACCAGTTCTTCTGGAACGCCAAGCTGGAAAACCACGCCGACCCACTGGTCACACCACAGCATACCAAAGCTCCCTGGTACTTCCTATGGCTCCAGGGGTTGCTTAAAATGGGCAACACGTTTGGCTTCGGGGTTGCCTATCCTGCGCTGATCTTTATCGTGATGTTCTTGCTCCCCTACTTAGACCGTAATCCAAGTCGTCGCCTCAAAGATCGTAAAATTGCCCTTATCGGCGGAATCTGTGCCATGATCCTGTTGGCTTTCCAGACCTATGGTGGTCTCCCAACGTATGGTATCCAGATGACCGGTTCTAGCGAACTGCAATTTGAGTGGGTACCAGGTGAAGGCGAAGGCAAAGCTGATCACGTTCCCTTTGACCTCCTCCCAGATGAACGGGTAGAGTTTGACACTGCCGAGGTGCTGGCAGCCATAGACGAGGGGATGTCCGAGGATGAAGCCTTCTGGGAAGGGTTCTCGCCAAAGAGTTCCGCAGATCGCATCCCTGAAGCATCCAGAGAACTCTTCTATGAGTTTTATCATGATGTATTGCACTGGCGGCATGTGGATGAAGGGTTTAGCGATGGTACGGCAAAAATTATTATCCAGCCGTGGCAGATAGCTACGACAGAGAGCGGCGAAGAATACACCACTCTCAAGAAAGTTACGCTAATCCTTACCACGGGCGGGAAAGAGCAAGATGGACTCTATCGGTTTTTGCCGCGAGCCAAAGATCTGTCACCACTTGGTCAAGGACACATGCATGGTGTCCCGGCTAGTGAGCATTAAAGGAGCACTGGAATGACACGTAATCTCGCAGCCTCAGTGATCTTTCTGTTGGCAACCGCTATACTGACGCTTTACATCTGGTATACCGAGAAAGAGTTTATGGCGGTACGCAATGAACGTATCGAAGGGCTAAAAGTTGCCAAAGGAGCCTTTGACTTTGAAGCAAACTGTGCGCGTTGCCACGGCATCACCGGCGAGGGTATCAGTGGTACCCGTATTAACTACCTCTATGTCAGAAATCCTGATGGCACAGAGGAAGGGACGCTCATAGATGAAGGGCGATGGTATGGCACAGATCAAATCAAAGAGAAGTACGGTACGCTTCGTAACTACATTGAAGCAACCGCTACCTCTGGTATCCGCAATACGGCAATGTTAGCCTGGAGCCAGGACTACGGCGGGCCGTTGCGTGATGACCAGATAGAAAACATCGCCACCTACATTATGAGTTGGCAAGGCAAAATGCCCCAGGGGGCGGAAAAAGATGCCTTAGCCTATCAAGCGCAGGAAATTGCCAAAGCCATGGAAGGGACAGACCCGCTCGAAGTGGGCGAAGCCCTCTACACGAGTACCTGTGCTTCTTGTCATACGCTCAACTCAACAACAAAGGTTGGTCCTGGACAGGGTGGATTGTTTACAGAAGAGGGGACAACCTCATTTGGAACCAAGCTGCCCAACAACAAAGACATTACCTTTGAAACCTTCCGTGAGTGGGTCCACGAGGGCAGTGTCGGATTTACGGAAGAAGAACTCAACGAAGTAGAAGTCCTCGAACCTTACTGGGAACAGGGCAAAAAACGTACAGTGATGACAGCGTTTCCGACTATTGACGATAAGGGTATCGTAGCGTTGATTGCCTACATGAGCCAGTTTGACCGAGACGGCAACGTTACGCTACCGGCGCTCGATCCCAACTTTGAACCTTGGCCTATGGATTCCAACGGCGATTTGCTGCCGATTACCGAATACGTGGACGAAGAGGACAATACGATCAAGCCATCCGTATTAGATTAACCACCTTTTCGCTTTTTTCGCTTGGCAGGGTAGCGGAATGAACCCTACCCTGCCAACGGGGAAGCATAGTATAGATTGAGAGGAGCGTTGGCATTATGAAAGAGTTGTTTGGGATTAAGCCGATAGAAATGGTGCTCTTTCTTTTGCTCGGTGCTGGACATGTGGGGGTGCAAGTGTGGTGGACTCTCGTTGCAACCCACAATCCAGCGAGTGTCATTCCTGCAGTGGCGGGGATAAGTACTGTCGCAGTCAACAATATGGTGTTGTTGCTGTTGATTCTCGCAACATCACTCTTGTATGGGATTATTGGGCAGGTTATTGGGATGAAAGATAGTCCGCGGCCTATCGCTGGCTTTCTGATGCGTATTGGTGTAGCAATGATGATCTACAGTAGTGCTGGACAAATCGTTGCGGTCTTCATCCCCGATGCCCATTGGACGCTGCCTGCTGAGGGTATCCCCGTGATGCGAACATTGACCATTGCCGTTTCGCTAGGCATTTTCCTAGCGGGTATCGGCGGCAATATGGCATGGGGCAAGGGACGGCGCGAGGAATTTCTGGCTGCCACTGGCGGCAAGAGAAAGAAGTAATTGACCAACGACTAGTAGTGTGGTATACTGATTGTGGGCTATGAACGTGGGGAGTGAAATTATCCATAAACCCTACGCTACCCATTCTGGCTGTGAGGCTACGCAGCTTGGGGTGTATTCCCAAAAGCGCAACTCTTCAACGGGTTGTTTGTAGCCATATCGTGGAGAGTATGTTGCGGTTTATCCGCATGTACTCATTGAATAACGAGCTTCAAGCTATGAAGGAGGTGATGCCCGTGAACAACAGTAGTGAATGTACGGGTATTACCTACGGTGAGGTCTGCTAAGGTAGGTCTCACTCCGGTAATACCCTGATAAAAACGAAGCCCTGGCTCTTTTGAGCCGGGGCTTTTTGTGAGTCTTGATGCGCGGTTTTTCCCGTTTGGGCAAAGCCAAGCTCACCACTATTATGGCGAGGGAAAACCATCTGCCCCCCTCCCCGCACCCAAATATTGCAAAGACTCCATCTTCTTGCTATACTTCCTGTCTGGTGATAGGACCAACCCATCACCAGAACGAAGGTACAATGGTCAACGCCCCAAGTCTACAGAGGCTTGGGCAGGGTTTGCTGGTTGCTCTAGTCGTAAGACAAAAAAACCAGCCCCATGCTGCATCGGGCAGTTGGGGAAGACGAGGGCTTTGGCAGTGGGCTAAAGCCGCTAAAGTGGGGCACTTCCCTCCCACCGCTCAAGCGGGAGGGGTTTCTGTACCTGAAGGCAAGCATCTATGAAGCAAAACCAAACACATATACGCAACTTTAGCATTGTTGCCCACATAGACCACGGCAAAACCACCCTTTCAGATCGTCTGCTTGAACTGACGCATACCATCAGTGAGCGAGATCGGCGGGAACAACTGCTTGACGCTATGGATCTGGAGCGCGAAAAGGGCATTACCATCAAGGCTAAAGCCGTGCGTATGGAGTATACCGCACAGGATGGTCAAAACTATATTCTCAACCTGATAGATTGCCCAGGGCATGTAGATTTTGGCTATGAAGTGTCACGGGCATTGGCAGCGTGTGAAGGAGCACTGCTCGTGGTAGACGCAGCCCAGGGGATAGAAGCGCAAACCCTAGCCAACGTCTACTTGGCGATGGAGCATGACCTGACCCTCATAGCGGTAGTCAACAAGATAGACCTGCCTGGCGCACACCCCGAAATGGTCGCTACAGAAATCCAAGAGGTCATTGGGATAGACGAAGACCATATCATCCTCGCCTCAGCCAAAGATGGAACGGGAGTTCCAGAAATCCTGGAGACTATTGTCAAGGCGGTACCTCCCCCCACTGGGCAGATTGACCAACCAACCCGTGCGCTCATTTTCGACTCCCACTACGATGCCTACAAAGGGGTCATTGCCTATGTGCGCGTGGTTGATGGTAGTATCCCAGACCGATCCCGTATCAAACTCATGGGAACCAGCATCGAGGCAGAGGTGCTAGAACTTGGGACATTTCGTCCTGCCCTCACCCCCTTCTCTGTCCTTTCTCCTGGCGAAGTTGGCTATATCGCCACCGGGTTGAAGTCCGTAGATGAATGTCAAGTTGGGGACACGGTAACGCTGGCAGACAACCCTGCTCTATCACCCCTGCCCGGCTATCGTCCAGCAAAATCTATGGTCTTCGCGGGACTCTACCCTATAGACAGCAATGCCTACACCGACCTACGCGAAGCCCTAGAAAAGCTCAAAATGAACGATGCTGCCCTTTCTTTTGCCCCAGAAAGCAGCGTTGCCCTCGGTTTTGGCTTTCGCTGTGGCTTTCTTGGCTTATTGCACATGGAGATCGTCCGGGAGCGGCTAGAGCGTGAATATCGGCTAGAATTGCTCATTACTGCGCCGAGTGTGGAATATCAAGTACTTTGTACAGACGGTGAAATTGTCATTGTAGACAATCCTTCTGATGTCCCACCGCCAAACCACATCGCCAGCATTGAAGAGCCGATTATGAACATCTCGGTCATTGTCCCCTCGCGGTATATTGGGGCAGTTATGGACCTTGTGACATCAAAGCGGGGCACCTTTGTTACTATGGACTACCTCGACACCCAGCGGGTATTGCTCAAATATACCATCCCGCTGGCAGAAATCGTGGTAGATTTTTATGATATGCTCAAGAGCAAGACCCAGGGGTATGCATCGCTTGACTATAGTCTGGCAGATTATCAAGCGGCAGACCTGATCAAACTCGACATCCTTGTCAATGGGCAACCGGTAGATGCACTCTCCCTCATTGTCCACCGCGAATTTGCCCATACCCGCGGACGCGAGCTGGTCGAACGGTTGCGAAAGCTCATCCCCCGTCAAATGTTTGAAGTCCCCATCCAGGCAGCCATTGGGAGCAAAGTTATCGCTCGTGAGACAGTTAAAGCTCAGCGCAAGGATGTACTCAGCAAATGTTATGGGGGGGATGTCACCCGTAAGCGCAAACTGCTAGAAAAGCAGCGCGAGGGCAAGAAGCGTATGAAGTATGTGGGGAATGTGGAGATTCCCCAAGAAGCGTTTATGGCTATTCTCTCGCTTGGCGAGAAAAAGGAACGGTAAAGCAAAGCATAAGGAGCTTAGGTAGCGTGAAGTATCAACAGTGGATGGTAGTCGTTTTGCTCGTGTTGACGCTAGGATTGGCAGCTTGTCAAAGCACCGACCAGGGACAACAGTTTATCAACACGGTAGAACCAGATGTTACAACAGAAGATATGGTATTTCGAGTCCAATCCGAAGTGGTTACACCCAACGATTACGAGGAACGGTTCAATCAGGATATAGCCCCTATTCTTGAACAACTTTTGATGCAAGGGTCTTCTCAAGAAGAGGTAGAGGAATTAGCCGAACAGCAGAATATTTGGCAGCTTGTCCTAGATCGCATGATCCAGGAGGAGTTGTTGCTACATCTGGCACAGCAAGAGGGGATTGGCGTAGATGCAGAAGCGATAGACCAGGAAATGCAGGTCAAGACGGGAATAGAAAGCAATCTTTCAGAAGATGATCTCATAGCCATGCGTCAAGCGGCAATCCGTGACCAATTGGTCTTGAAGATGATCGCCCTGCACACCAAAGCAGACCGGTTCAACTCACGCCACATCCTCATTGACGTAACGGTACCAATGACCGCTACCGAAGAGGAACGGGCAGCAGCCTTTGCTGCAAAGAAACCAGAAGCTGAGGCTATCATCCAAGAGCTAGAAGACGGGGCAGACTTTGCAGAACTAGCTCAGGAAAAATCCGCTGATCCTGGCTCTGCCCAAGCGGGCGGCGACCTGGGCTGGGTGCCACGGGGGGTCTTTGTGCCGCAGTATGAGACGGTAGCCCTTAGCCCCACGGTAGCTCTCAATGAACCGGTGTTAGTGGAGAGTCCTTTTGGCTTCCATATCATAGAAGTAT
>CAZLKK010000051.1:11570-16520 GCA_964559995.1 uncultured Chloroflexaceae bacterium | reverse complement strand
GGCTTTGGTGGGGGCAGCAGTGCTCCAGGAGCTAATACCCGTGGAGGTAGCGGACGCGGACGTGGCGGCGGCGGCAAACGCTCACCAGGAACTACAGAAAATCGTGGTGATGCCGTATCCGCCCGGAGTAGTAGTGGGGGACGGGGACGAAGTGGGGGTCCACGCCCGAACACAACGCGAGGGGGTGTGGATACTAGGTCGGTACGTGGAGGACATCGTTCTGCAAACCGTGGAGGTGCAGCAGCAGCAGCACAACGCGCTCCGGCTGTTCCCGCACGTCAACGAGGACCTATTGAGCTTCCAAGCATTATGACCGTTCGGGAACTCTCAGAAGCAACTGGTATTGGTGCTGCTGAGATACTCAAAGAACTGATGCAAGGGGGCGTTATTGCCAATATCAATCAACAGATTGATTATGAAACGGCAGCCCTGATTGCCAGCGAGTTTACCCTAGAAACAACAGAAAAAGTCCCCGAAAAACTCGCCAACATTGTCGAAAGCATCGAAGATGTCTACAAAGAGCAACCCCCTGAGCTTATGGAAAAGCGTCCGCCGGTAGTGACCATTATGGGCCACGTAGACCACGGAAAGACCAAACTGCTCGATGCTATACGCTCGGCACGAGTTGCCGAAGGGGAAGCAGGCGGTATTACGCAGCATATTGGCGCATACCAAATTGAGGTGCATGGGCGCAAGATAACCTTTCTTGATACCCCCGGTCACGAGGCATTTACGGCTATGCGAGCGCGTGGTGCCCAAGTCACCGATATTGTCGTGTTGGTTGTCGCAGCAGATGACGGCGTGATGCCGCAAACGATAGAAGCGATCTCCCACGTCAAAGCCTCTGGTACGCCTATGATTGTCGCAGTAAACAAGATAGATGTTGACGGGGCTAATCCAGACCGGGTGAAGCAACAGCTTACCATGCATGGCATGATAGTTGAAGAATATGGGGGCAATGTCCCCAGTGTGGAAGTTTCCGCACGCCAGAAGATCAACATTGATGGACTATTGGAGATGATCCTGTTGGTCGCAGACATGGAAGATTTCCAAGCCAATGCTAACGCTCAGGCAGTCGGGACTATTGTTGAAGCAGAGATGGACAAAAATCGCGGTCCAGTGGCTACTGCCCTTATCCAAAATGGCACACTGCGTCCAGAAGACAATGTGCTCGTTGGGTGTGTGGCAGGCAAAGTCAAGATGATGTTTAGCGACAGTGGCAAGCGGTTGCGCTATGCCGAGCCGTCTATGCCAGTAGAGTTGTTAGGATTGGATAGTGTCCCCGAAGCAGGCGATATTTTGCAGGTGATGGATGATGTCCAGACTGCCCGTGAGATAGCCTTGCAACGGCAACGACAGCGGCGATTAGAAAATATTGGGACTTCTAGTGCCAGCCTGAGCCTAGATGACATCTTCAAGAAGATACAACAAGGTGATGTCAAAGAACTCAACCTCATCATCAAAGCGGATGTCCAGGGGTCGCTTGGGGCTATTGAGCACCAGATACAGCGGCTCAATGAGGGGCTAGAGAAGGTACAACTCAAGGTGATACACCAGGGAACTGGGACAATTACTGAGAGCGATGTCAACCTAGCCGTGGTCAGTAAAGCGATTATCATTGGCTTCAATGCCCGTCCCCACCCCATAGCCCGTAAAGCCGCAGAACAGCGGGGGGTAGACATACGCTTTTACAATGTCATTTATAAGCTGACTGAAGACATCAAAAAGGCGATGGTCGGGATGCTTGATCCTGAGTTCCAAGAGATCATCGAAGGGTTTGCCGAAGTGCGTGATACCTTCCGGCTGCCTTCACGGGAGACCGTCGCCGGGCTCAATGTCACCGATGGCAAGATCATTCGTTCGCTCAGTGTCCGGGTGTTGCGTAATGGTGTGGTAGTCCACGATGGACGTATTGGTAGCCTCAAGCGGTTCAAAGATGATGTCCGTGAGGTTATCGCTGGCTACGAATGTGGCTTGATTGTCGATGGATTTGGTGATGTCCAAGTAGGCGACACGATGGAGTTTTACCGCAAAGAGCAGATAGAACGGGTCGCATAAGCGTAGAGAAGCTAGGCTATGTCTAAACGAGTAAAACAAGTTGCGGATACCATCCAGCGGATACTTGGTGATGTCATCCAAAGCGAGCTGAAAGACCCTCGTGTGGGGTTTGCGACAGTAACGGCAGTGCAGGTCAGCGCCGACCTGCAACATGCCCGTGTTTTCATCTCTGTTATGGGGGATGAACAGCAGCAAAAAGAAACAATGCAAGGGTTGAAGAGTGCTCGGGGATTCTTGCGGCGAAGGGTAGCCGATGAGATGAACCATCTGCGCTTTGTCCCCGAACTGCGCCTAGAGCTAGATACCTCGCTTGATTACAGCATGCACATTGAAGCCTTATTACAAGAAGTGGAACGCGAACGCCTGGAAAGGCCCGAGCACGAATCCTGATCCCTATTTTAAGAAGACTATCCCCTATACCTGTAAAGGGCAACAGTTTAGTTTTGCCGTAGCCCATACGTTGTTCTCCTCATTTGCGATAGATAAGGGGAGCGATCTCTTGTTGCGAACATTGACAGATGCGCTTGATACCCCCAAAACGCTGCTTGATATAGGGTGCGGTGTTGGGGTACTTGGTATTGTCCTAGCTCGGCTCTTCCCCCAAGCGCAGGCAGTGTTGGTAGACAAGGACCTGCTCGCAGTGCGCTATGCCCAACACAATTGCCAGCACAATGCCGTCCCGCATGTGCAGGTCGTGGGAAGCGTGGGGATGGAGCAGGTGCCGCCCGGACCCTATGACCTCATTGTTTCCAATATTCCTGCCAAAATTGGCGAATATGCCATTGAACATGAATTTCTCCTAGCTCCCCTAGCAGTGCTCGCACCAGGGGGGGCATATTGGTTTGTCATCGTTAGTGCGCTCAATCACCTGATACCCCGTCTTGGGAGACAGCATCACCTTAACCTCAAAGAAATGAAAAAGCGTACTGGCTATACCGTGTATCGTTTGCTACAATAACCAAAATGAGTTCCTGCTGATCTGCTAGACGAGCTAGACGAGCTAGACGAGCTAGACGAACTAGACGAGCTAGACGAGCTAGACTGAAAGGTTTTGTTATGATGTATAGTGACCCAGCTAGTGCTGCCCCTGCTATTGCCCAATTGTGTGCTCAAGCAGACCATATTTTGCTACTAACCCACCTTAACCCTGATGGTGATGCCATTAGCTCCATGCTAGGGATGTGGCATATGCTGCAATATGAAGGGAAACATACCATCCCGCTTGCCTCATCATCCTTGCCTAAATATGTCAATGTGCTACCGGGTGTTGAGCATGTCCGAGTGTATGAGCGGGGGATGACCCTGCCAGAAACAGACCTCGTATGTGTGGTTGACACCTCACGAATGGAACGGGTGGGGCCGGTGTATGAAGAGCATGGGGTTGAGCTTGCTACCCGTACCATGATCGTGATAGACCATCACGTCTCCAATTCTGGTGATGGGAAGGTCAACCTTATTGTGCCAGAGTCCGCCTCCTGTGCCGAACTTGTCTACCATCTGTTGCGTGAGCTTGGTACGCCTATCACGCCAGATATAGCAACCTGTCTGTTGCTTGGTATCTATACCGATACGATGAGCTTTCAGACGAGCTCAACCAACGCTTCGGCTCTACGGGCAACGGCAGAATTGTTGGATGCTGGAGCCAACCAATGGGCTATTGTGGAGGCGTTATATCGTTCGTTGCCCTTTGCCACGCTTTGCCTAATTGGGTTAGCCTTTCACCAGATACGCCGTGATGGTGTGCTGGTCTGGTTGCATATTACCCAAGAAATGATGCAATCTACCGGGGCTTCGGATGAGGCGATAGATGATGTGATCGTCTTTATGCAGCGCATTGAAGAGGCGCAGGTCTGTGTGCTCTTCAAAGAACGGACAAACGGCGATACCAAAATTGGGTTGCGCTCCAAGCCCGGTATAGATGTGGCGGCGATTGCTGCCACATGGGGCGGCGGTGGACACACGCAGGCAGCCGGGGCAACGTTGCATATGTCGCCTGCTGTTGCCGAGCGTGAGGTCATCTCCCATATTCTGGGGCAGATACCCGCGACTTCATGCTAGTACGTGGTTTTCTCAATATAGATAAGCCGTCTGGCTTGACTTCGCATGATGTGGTGGCGCGTATTCGCCGTATCGTTGGACGCAAGGTGAAGGTGGGGCATGCCGGTACGCTTGACCCGGCTGCAACGGGGGTGTTGCCCGTGGCTCTGGGGCATGCTACCCGGTTGATTAGCTATTTGGCAGATACGGACAAGGGGTACCGTGGGGTAATCCAGTTGGGAGCTACCACCACCACCGATGATGGCGAAGGTGAGGGTATTGAGCAGCGGGATGTTCCCCCCCTCGCGCCAGCGGAGATTGAGCGGGTATTGGCTGCCTTTCGTGGCACGATTATGCAGGTGCCGCCAATGTATTCGGCTATCCATCATCAAGGCGAGAAGCTCTACAAACTGGCACGCGAGGGGCAGGTTGTGGAGCGTTCCCCCCGCCCGGTGCATGTCCATCAGCTAACGGTAGATTGGCAAGCGTCAACCGCCGATAGGCTCGTAGTAGATGTGGTGTGTGGCAAGGGGACATACATTCGCTCGTTAGCCCGCGACATTGGCGAGATGCTTGGTTGTGGGGGGTATCTGGCGGCGTTGGAGCGAACCTTTGTTGGCTCACTAACGCGACAAGCGGCAACCCCCCTAGATACGCTGGTAGATACCCCCGATATGCTGCCCCGTGTGCTGTTTCCGTTGGAGTTTGCGGTAGCCGATTGGCAGATGGTCACACTGGATGAGGCACAGGAGCAGCAGGTACGGCATGGACGTTCGCTGGCTTTGCCGGGCGTGGCAGGCGAGCAGGTACGTGGGCATACGTTGTCGGGGGCGTTGTTGGCGTTGTTGGTGTGGC
>CAZLKK010000051.1:0-11560 GCA_964559995.1 uncultured Chloroflexaceae bacterium | reverse complement strand
AGGTGTTTCTGTAGGGGGTAGCCCGCTCATCCCCTTCTTTCAAGGGTAGGTCGAACGGACAAATTTTTTATTTCCCGCTCCCCCTGCCCCCGCTCCCATCCCAGAGCGAGGGGGAGGAACACCCGCCGCGGTTTCCCTTCTCCCGCGTAGTGGGACGCGAGGCGAGGGGATGGGGGGCTGCCCGGTGAGACGTAGCCCCACCCGTCAAGAAATACCTTCTTGACAGAGTAATGCCCCTATGCTATGCTAAAAATAGCATATTCCTTTACTCAGGGCATACGTTGGGACGTTAGCAAACGTTGGCAATTGCCCTCAGAAAACAGAGAAAGTGACGAACCCATGAAAGTTGCAATCAATTGCAAAGGCTGTAAGTTCGTCAACGTGTGTGCCTAAAATCTGAGTCCCTAGAACACCGTGTTCTGGGGACTCTCCTTTTTTCCTGTCCCGCTTCTATGCTCTGAACAGGACCTTGATTGGAATAATAGACGACAACCTGATTGCTCGTTTTAGTAACTGGATGGAGGAAGTTAAATGGAACTGATTATCAAAAGTCGCAACGGGAAATTATCGGAACGGCAGCGTACTTACATTGATGAAAAACTCCAGAAACTGGAGCGTCACCTTGATCATGAAAGCACAGCGACTGTTGAAATCTCAAGCGAAAAGAGACGCAACCAGAAAAATGAGGTGCATCGTCTCCAGATAACCCTTATGGGTGAACATGGCGTTATCCTTCGTGCCGAGCAATCCGGTGATGATCTATTCCGAACGGTAGACGAAGTACAAGATGTGTTGCAACGCCAGATCAAACGCTACAAAGATAAGCATTGGCGACGAAGCAAACTACGCCGCAAGAGTGGCGAGATGGTTTCCTCTGAATCTCCAGGAGTGCCAACCCAAGATTCCGCTAATGAGGAACCACGTATTGTCCGGGTCAAGGAATTTAATCTCAAGCCAATGTTTACCGATGAAGCTATTGAGCAAATGGAACTGCTCGAACACTCCTTCTTCATCTTCCGCGATGCAGACACTGCCCAGATCAGTATGGTGTATCGCCGAAATGATGGGAATTATGGATTGATCATACCGGAAGAGGTTCAGTAACCATTCTAAGGGGAATCATCTCTTGAACCTGACGGTAACACCTTGGGGGCGGTGTGGCAAAGCTACGCTGCCCCTTGTTTTTGCCCTTAAAGCTGCAGGGGTACCGTTTATCCCACCGCTCAAGTTGGTGGGCTTTACGGGCTACCTTTATACCCTACCAAATTCTAGCTGACCGATTCCCTAACTTGCTTACAATGCATTCCCCTTGTATACTTTTTTTGTGTCGTACTATCTGGCAATACGTAACTGCACGCGGAAAGAAATACCCTTGTTATGACCAAGAATGAAAATGAACCTTCACGGGGGACTATCCTCATTGTTGATGATACCCCGGAAAATTTACATCTGCTATCTTCTATGCTCAAAGATCATGGCTATGCAGTACGGGCTATGATCAATGGGGAAATGGCTATAAAATCTGTGCAAATAGCCCCCCCGGACATCATCTTGCTAGACATCAATATGCCTGGGATAACCGGGTATGAAGTATGTCGTCGTCTGAAAGCAGATAGCCATACCGAATCCATCCCGATTATCTTTATCAGTGCGCTTGGCGAAGTCATAAATAAAATAGAAGCCTTTGAAGTTGGTGGGATAGATTATATTACCAAGCCGTTTCAAGTTGAAGAGGTGATGGCCCGGGTTACTACCCACCTCTCGCTGCGCCAGATGCAACAACGGCTCCAACAACAAAATACCCACCTACAAGCAGAAATTACCGAGCGCATCCAAGCAGAACAAGCCCTACGTCAAGCCAATGATCAACTAGTCCAACTGGTGCGTGAACTTGAGCAGAACAATCAAGAAATGTACTTGCTCAACCAGCTGAATGGCTTTTTGCAACGTTCCCAAACGATAGAAGAAATGTATAGCGTCTGTCTGCCCATTCTTCGCCAGGTCTTTCCAGGGCAAAGTGGCGCAGTGTATCTTGTACAAGAAGAAGGGCAGTTTGTGAATGTGGCGAAGTGGGGGGATAACCCACCGGCACAACACACTATTGAGCAGCACGAGTGTCGTGCCCTTGAGGGCAGCCGGGTGCATTTGGTAGATGAAGAGGGCATGGCTTTTGTCTGTGAACATATTGAACCCCATACCGCCATCCCTTACATATGCGTAGAGATGGTATCTCGTGGAGAAACCCTCGGTCTGCTGCATGTCCGCAATGGTCCAAGTATAGCGGATGGAGCCAGCGAAGAGCGTATCGAGCGATGGGAACGGGTCGCTACCATCGTTGCAGACCGCTTCGCGCTTGCATTGGCGAACATCCAACTGCGCGAACAGTTGCGCGAGCAATCCATACGAGACCCTCTGACCAATATGTTCAACCGCCGCTACTTGAGTGAGATACTAGATCGAGATTTGAGCCGTGCCCTACGCCAACACTACTCTATTGCGTTTGTGATGCTCGATATTGATCACTTTAAGCAGTATAATGATACCTATGGGCATGACGTTGGCGATGTACTGCTTCGGGTCCTCAGTAGGTTTTTGCAACAGAATATCCGCGGTGAGGACTTAGCCTTTCGCTATGGAGGCGAGGAGTTCTTGATTATTCTGCCATCCACAACCCTTGAACTTGCCAGCAAACGTGCCGAATCCTTATGTACCGGGGTGCGAGAAATGCCTATTCATGACACGAAAGTCCAAGAAGGTGTTACCATTTCGTTAGGGGTTGCCTCTTTTCCTGAACACGGCACCACTGCTGAGGAAGTTATCGCTGCGGCAGATAGTGCGCTGTACCGGGCAAAAATGGAGGGGAGAAATCGTGTTGCTGTGATGCCATAGCAACTAGAGAAGAGCACCAAAGCTATGCTTTCTGCTACATCCAAAGGCACAGTAATGATCGTGGATGATATGCCGGATAATCTGCGGCTCTTATCGTCTATGCTCAAAAATCAGGGGTATAGCGTTCGCGCATTGGCAAAAAGCCCCCTTGCACTGCTGTCTATTCAGACTGATCACCCGGATATTATCCTCCTTGATGTCAATATGCCAGAACTGAATGGCTACCAAGTCTGTAAACTGATCAAACAGGATGAACAAACGCGCCATATACCCGTCATCTTCATCAGTGCCTTAGATGAACTGGTCAACAAAGTTGAGGCATTCCGGGTTGGAGGCGTAGACTATATCACCAAACCCTTTCATGTTGAAGAAGTCCTGGTACGTATTGAGACTCACCTCAGTATGCAGCATACCAAAAAATCGCTCCAAGAGAGTGAAGAGCGGTTTCGGCTCTTGGCAGAAAATGCCCAAGACATCATTTTTCGCTATCGCTTTGCCCACCCCCGCGGATTTGAGTATATCAGTCCAGCAGTAACGCCCATCCTCGGCTATGCCCCCGAAGACTACTACGCCGACCCCGATTTTGACTTACGGATATTGCACCGAGAGAGTCTGCCGCAATTTGGGGTATTTATGGAATCGCCCGATTCCTACCAAGAGACGATTATCATTCGGTATATCCGCAAAGATGGCGCAGATGTTTGGGTAGAACAAAAGCATCACATTATCTACAATGATCAACAAAAGCCCATTGCCATAGAGGGTATTTCCCGTGATATTACCAGTAGACGCAAGGCAGAAAAGGAATTACAAGCCGCCTATGCAAACCTCAAGCTCTTGAACACCCGTATACAGGATGAACTTCATCTGGCTAGACGCATCCAATACAACCTGCTCCCCTTTGCCGACCCTGGTTGGGCAGAGCTTGATGTTGCCTGCTACAATGTCCCTGCCCATGAGATTGGCGGTGATCTCTATACCTACTATGCGTTTCACCAGGGGGATACATCAGGCAGCACGGAGAAGAGCTATGCCATTGCGGTGGGCGATGTTGCGGGTAAGGGCATGCCCGCTGCCCTGCTTATGGCAGTGATGATGAGTTTGTTTCGTACCTCTATTGAGGAACAGATGCCACCGGCACGTTTCCTTGCCCATCTCAATACTGCCTTCACCTGCTACACCCGTTCAACCTACCAGAATTGTGCTATGGTCTATGCAGAGTTTGCCATTCAACCTGGCGAAATGGAGCTAGATAAGCAGACAGCACCTAGCGATAGTCTCGCCGTGCCACGGGCAACGCTCCGTGCTGCAAACGCCGGTTGTGTGTCGCCGCTGGTCAAGTATGCCCAAGATGGGGCAGTTCGTTGGGTTGATATTGTCGGTATACCGCTTGGGGTGCAGGTAAACGAACATGAGCGTTATCAAGAAATCACGCTGCCGCTATCTTCTGGCGATATGGTCATCTTCGTGTCGGATGGGGTCATAGAAGCCCTCAATAGCGAGGATGATATGTTTGGGTTTGACCAGCTGGAGCAAGCAGTACGAGCTGGTCCCCAAGCCCATGCCAAAGCCATGCTCAACCACCTGCATGCAGAAGTGGGAGCCTTTATGGGGGATGCAGAATTGCACGATGATATGACGATTGTGGTAGTGCAGGTATGATAGGGATGAGTACCCTGTCAACAAGCCAACAAGCCAACAAGCAAGTTAAAAGGAGTAGGCGATGCCATCATTAGCCTTGTGTGAACGGTGTGGGGCTACAGGAGCCACCCCCTACGATGTCACCAAACAAGAGTCCCCATCTCACGCCCCCGATACGGTCCTCTTCACCCTCTGCCCAACATGCCAAGCGTTCGTCCAGAGCATTGAGCCTATACGCAGCGAGGACGAGATAACCGGCGACAACGACTGGCTCTCCCGTATTGAGCCGCTGCAAACTCTAGCGAATGATATTGCGGCTAGGCAACGGGAAATAGACGGACTACGAGCCAAGCTAACCGAAAAGAAAAAGCAGTTGCGTATCAAGGTGCGCCAATTGGATGAATCCCTTAATGACGCGCAATGGTCACGGATGATAGAAGAGCAACAGCTGTCTGGTGAGACGGCAACTGTGTTTTGGCTAGAACGCTATCGCAAGCGGTGACTTGTATCTTCTGACCAATTATCCCCCCTCGTTCTTTGGAGAAAAAAACCAATGGATTTGTTCATACATTCCTTGCTTCTATGGTATAATACCTCATTAACCATTCACTCTCCCGCTTTTTGACCACACCTATTCCCCTTTTGTGCAAACTATCTAAAAAGACAACAAACAGGTTCGTAGAGAAAAGCCCTAGTCTAACCATGTCCCATATGCTATTATGAAATACACAGGAATACAGCATGATACGATGATGTGTCTTTACTGTTCTTTACATGATTTTCGCAGCTTTATTGGCAGACTTTTGACAATTTTTACCGTTTTTAGTTGATGCTACAGGTATCAGAAACAAAAGACTAGAAGCGTGAAGGATTTTTTCTCTCGTGCTAGGGAAAGCACAAGAGACCAGAAGAGCAGAGGAAAGAGAAGGGAGGTGGATGCACCAGAGTAAACCTGATGTCTTTATGCTAATCCAGCTTTTCGCACAGGCTGTTGTTCTCCGAAGGGGAGCAAGAAATCGGGCAAAAGGCGTGTGTGATCAGCTAGGAAATATCGCCAATTTGGATAGGTCGTTTGGGAAAGAACAACAGCAAGATAAGCACAACATTACCCATACGACCTTTCCCCAAAACAGCAGGTTTTATGCTGTTTTCCCATCCAGGATTGATGGGTGAGCAATGGTGCTAAAAGGGCTTGGTATGTCATCTCTCTTTAGTCGTTCAATCGTTCCAATTACAGAATTTTACAGAAAGGAAACGCAACCGCATGGAAAGCGCAGTAACAATTGAACAAGTCAATGGCTTAATGTATAGCATTGATAACATCTGGGTCATCATCGCAGGTATTCTCGTCTTCTTTATGCAAGCAGGTTTTTCCCTTGTTGAAGCAGGATTTACCCGTTCAAAGAACACCACAAACATTCTGATGAAGAATGTTATGGACTTTTGTATGGGGACACTTTCTTTTTGGGCAGTTGGGTATGCCTTCATGTATGGCGAAGGATCGCCGTTTATCGGGCTAAGTGGATTTTTCCTCTCAGGGTTGTCAGACATTGATCCCGCAACGGTAGCTACGCTGGAAGGTGGTACGCTCTCGCTCTATACCGATTGGTTCTTCCAACTGGTCTTTGCAGCAACAGCAGCAACGATTGTTTCAGGGGCAATGTCTGAGCGCACCCGCTTCTCTGCCTATTTCGTTTACAGTATCGGCATTACCGCGATCATCTATCCTATCTTTGGTCACTGGACATGGGGCGGCGGCTGGTTGTCTGAACTTGGCTTTAGCGACTTTGCTGGCTCTACGATTGTTCACAGTGTCGGTGGTTGGGCTGCATTGGTTGGGGCTATGATGCTTGGACCACGGAAAGGACGCTTTGATAAGGATGGCAAACCAATACCTATTCCTGGTCACTCGATTGTGCTTGGTACGCTTGGGGTCTTCATTCTGTGGCTTGGATGGTTTGGGTTTAACCCTGGAAGCCAGCTTGCTGCATCCGGTATTGAAAACATCAACGCTATTGCGTTGGTAGCCGTCAACACCAACATTGCAGCAGCAGCAGGGGCATTCGGGGCGTTGGCAGTGGCTTGGATTAAGTTTGGCAAACCGGACCTTTCCTATACGCTGAATGGCGCACTCGGTGGTCTCGTTGCTATCACGGCTCCTTGTGCTGTCGTGTTGCCCTGGTCGGCAGTGTTCATTGGTCTGGTTGCAGGGGTTATCGTTGTCTTTGGTATGATACTGTTGGAAAGCCTCAAGATTGACGATCCCGTTGGGGCAGTACCGGTTCACCTCTTCTCAGGGGCGTGGGGTACGCTGGCACTAGGGGTCTTCTCCACCGAGAATGGTCTGCTATACGGCGGCGGGGCAACGCAGCTTGTGGCACAGATCATAGGGGTTGTGGCGTGTGGGGTCTGGACAGCAGGTACCGTGTCTATCCTCTTCTTTGCCATCAAGAAAACCATTGGGTTGCGCGTGTCGGCAGAGGAAGAAGAGCTTGGTCTGGACTATCACGAACACGGTTCAGAAGCCTACCCAGACCTGCGAGCACTCCGGGGCGCAGCCAACAAATAGCTAATACATTATCTCCATAGGTCTCTTATAGAGTCCTCCTTTCCCAGGCGGGTGCTGAAGATGGATCAGCACCCGTCTTCATTTGTGCCACTAATACCCCTTCCCTTTCGGTCAACTCCCGCTTCCTTAGCCCCTGACCTACCCCTGTAAGCTCCCTTGCCCCCGCGTCCCACCGCGGGGAACAAACAAGCCGCGTGTATTAACGAGCGGATGGGAGCGGAGGCAGGTGTTTTCTCCCATATCCCCTACTCCTCCTCAATATCTGGTGGCGAAACATTTGTGTACTGCTCGCAGAAAAACCCCTTGAGACTCCCCCGATTTGAGTCTGAGCAACTCTCCTCAGCGACCAGCTCGTTGCCACGAAAATCTAGCTTGGTGGTGTGCTCACGGTCTGGACAATTCATATCGTACAGGTACAAGATACCCGTACCATCACCCGGATCATCATACCCATAGGCGAGCACCTGATGGTTGTGAAAGGGATTTTGGGTGCTGCCTATCAAGCAGATAGGTATTGGTTCCCCTTTGTCAATCACCTGTTTTAGCTGTGCCCATTCCTCTTTGGTCTGTTTAAGGAGCCAAGTACCGCCGCCTGAGAGAAACCCTAGATGTAACATACTCATCCACATCAATAGCCCCGGAAAATTGGTAGACATACTCTCCAGTTGTCGTCGCCAGAGATAGTCGCGGAGAATGCGCCGTTTGGGGTCATTGCGGCGGGGTTGATCATCTAAGCTCCTGCCCCGTGGCAGTTTTTTCCCAATCTTGAAGTAATCCAGTGAAGCAAAAGCCATCCCCCCACATAGCCCATAGGAGATAGGCTCTGCCCCCTGGGTAAACTGCTTGATAGCTGGCTCCACCAGGACTTTGCCTAGCGAAGCCAACGAGCTAGAGAGCGATCCTGCTGCTCCGCCAATCGAACTATTGAGGGTATTTTGCATTTCGGTCACTTCAGACATGTCAAAATCCCATGAATTGATGAATGCGAACCCGTGGACATCGGGTCGAAAGTGTGTCTTTGGCACGGTCAGCCTCCCTTATACCTATGCTGTTGCAGATTCCTCCATTTCTCTGTATTGTAGCACATATGCTAGGCTGCTTCGCAGGGCTGCCACCACCCATGAAGTAACTCAAAGACCAGTTGGGATAGGGTTATCTCTGCTTCTTCATAGGTACGCGCAAACCCGACCAATTCCCCATCAAGGTACATCGCAAAATCATGCATTTCTGGATCATAGATTATCTCTTTATGGTACATGGCTTTCTATCCTTACGTAAAATTACTAACCTGTTAGTTCTATCTAGCTGTTGCTTGCTCTTGCCTATAGGGGTATTATAGCATATTTGTTCTTTTTCTTCAAGAGAATGGCGAATGTTTGCGAGGGGGGGAGCAGACATTTTTCCTGTCTTTTGCCCCCTTTGGGCATCCCCCCCATCCCCTCGCCCTGGAATGGGAGAGGGGGCAGGGGGAGCGGGTCGCTGGGGCGGCTCCCCCTCGCCCTGGAATGGGCGAGGATAAGAGGTACCCATACTATCGGGAGCGGATTTTGCGTACCAGCGCATCAACGAAAAACCCCAGGGCTTCAACCCGAAGCAGCAGACTGACCCCAAGATAGATTGCCCCCCCAACCCCACCTGCGACCATCACCCGCAGCAACAACGCCGTCTCTCCCCACAACGGCATAGCCACCAACCATGCCACAACCCCCGCCATTAGGCTACTTGCCAACAGTGATTTGAGGAACGTCTCGCCTATGCGTAGCCCCCGCAGCGAGACATCGCGCCGATTGAGCCAAAACATCAACAGCATATGCCCTATCCATTGGGCAGCATTGCCGATAACCAGTGCCAAAAAGCCTAGCTCAGTCAACCAGAGCAACGGTAATACGGTGAGCAGGTAGATCAGGATAGCCGCACCCTGCACCAGATTGGGGGCGAGCGTCTTCTTACGGGCATAGAAGGAGAAAATGAGCACTTGGTCTATAGCCGCAGCGGGTAAACTTGGCAGGTAGAGCATAAGCGCGGTAGCGGTGATAGTTGTGTCTTGGGCAACAAAAGCCCCGCGCTCAAAGAGCAGCGCGGTGATAGGCTGCGTGAGGGCTGCAAGCCCGGCGGTGGCAGGCAGCACCAGCAGTAATACCACTTTGATACCCATACCGAGCATACGGCGAAATGCCTGCTCATCGGCGGCAGCATCGAGGCGGGAGAGGGTTGGCAATACTGCCATAGAAACGGCAGCAGCGACGAGTCCCAGGGGAAACTGTATCAACGTTGTGGCATATTGCATAGTAATGAGGGCTGTTTGGAAGCCAGAAGCCAGCCAACGGTCTATGACTGTGCCAATAATAGAGAAACTGATACCAAGTGCCACGGGGGCATAGAGCCGCAAAATGCGCTGGACAACCGGGTGCTTGAACGCGAGGGTTGGGCGATAGCGTGCGCCACGCATACCCGGTAGTTGCAGCACCACCTGCCCAATTGCCCCAATGATCATCCCCACTGCAAGGCTTGCTACCCCCATCTGTTGGTGAAACAGCACCGCACCGGCAATGATGCCAACATTGAACATGGCAACGGCGAAAGCCGGCAGCAAAAAGCTGCGACGGGCATAGAGTATAGCAGTCAGCAGACCAGACAAGCCCATAAAGAGCACGGCGGGCAGCATAATGCGGACAAGTTGGACGGTAAGGGGTTGCAGTTCCGGGCGGGATGATTGCACAAGCAGGCTCACGACCAGCGGGGCTTGCCACAGCATTAGCGCAATGATGGCTGCCAGCGCGAGCATAGCAATGGTGATGACGCTGGAGACGATGTGCCAAAATTGACGCTCTTCGCCTTCCGCATATTCGCTGAAAATCGGCACCAACGCAGCACTAATAGCTCCATTGATGAGCAAGTCATAGATAGTCACGGGAATAGTCAGCGCGGCAGTATAGGCATCCACGGTGGGGGTGCGCCCAAAAAAGTAGGCGATAACCGACATGCGCCCAAGCCCAAGTATGCGACTGACAATATTTCCTGCGGCAATGAGCAGGGCAGCAATGGCAATGCTGCGAGCAGTAGATGGTTTAGGTGGGGCATGGGGAGGTGAGGTAGATGGGGTAGATGGTGTTTGATGGTGTGCCATATCTCGCCTACCTCGGTTGTCTATTCAGCACTATGCTGGTTAGGATGTCGTCAAGCGCAGCACAGTGCTGTTGCCATGAGTAGCAACGAACAACGCGCCCACGAGCGTTGCTGCCCATTTGGGCTGCCTGTTGGGGGTGGTCAAGCAGGGTAGCCATAGCTGTTGCCAGTGCCGAGAGGTTATTTTCCTCAAACAACACCCCCTCTTGCCCATCCCGAATGATGGTATTGAGCGGGGGGATGTCTGTCGTGATGACGGGCAACCCTGCTGCCATATACTCGTAGACTTTGAGCGGCGACCAGAAGAAACCAGCCGCACGTAGCGCAGGATGGGGCGTGGTCGTGAAGGGGGCTACCCCTACGGTAGCCTGGGTCAGCATGGATGGCACCGCTTCGTAGGGGAGTGCGCCGGTGAAGTGGAAGCTATCGCGTTGTCGTGCTGCTAATCGTTCTGCTTCGCTGCGCTCTGGACCATCGCCAACCAGCACAAACCGGTACGGTTTGCCAGCGTCAAGTAAAAGCAACGCTGCCCGTACAAAATCAAGCACCCCATGCCAAGCGCGAAATGAGCCGAGAAACAGGGCAACGGGTGGCGAGTCCGATTGGCTCCCGTTGCTAAGAGGTTGTTGGGCAGGGACAAACTGTTCAACGTTTGCCCCCCACGGGAGTTCAACAATCTTGTTGCGGGGGATGTCTGGCGGTATGGTGGTATGCAGGGGGGTGACAATGCGGTCTGCCCATTGACATTGTTGGGTAGCCCATCGGCGCAAGGGACCACCAAGAGCATCATCTAGCTGTCGCTTGAAGACCTGCGGTGGGTCTACAATCAGGGCGTTTACTTCAAGCAGGCAGGGTATGCCGAGATGATGGGCAGTCCATACCCCCGCCCCACAGAGGTTGTAGTAGCGTTCTATAATAACATCGGGCTGTGTAGCGCGTGCTAGACGCAAAATGACCCCCATACCGGCTATACCTAATTGTTTGGGGATAGTCTGATGGTGCAGGTAAAACCCCTGGTACCGTTGTGTTGTTGGGCGAAAGAAGGGGGCTATACCGTCCCAGGATTCCTGTTTGGCAGCGACAAGATGAAGGGTATGACCGCGTGCGGTGAGACCACGGGCAACTTCCAGGGTGTGGGTAGAGCCGCCTAAGCTGCCAGGTACGGGTATGCCGTAGGCTATGTATAGGATGTGCATGGGTTTCTGTGGGTGGTTTTGGCATAACAAAAGGTGAGCTACAATAGCTCACCTTTCACTCAGGAATGGAGCGGGAGACGGGGTTCGAACCCGCGACCTACACCTTGGCAAGGTGTCGCTCTACCAACTGAGCTACTCC
>CAZLKK010000050.1:13593-16549 GCA_964559995.1 uncultured Chloroflexaceae bacterium | reverse complement strand
GGGGTACCGTAGGGGCGCACGGCGGTGCGCCCAATGTTCAGCTCCCCCTCGCCCTGGAATGGGAGAGGGAGCAGGGGGAGAGGGTCGCAGCCCTGGAATGGGCGAGGAGGGGGAAACAGCAGGGACAAATAACTTTCGTTCGGCAACGTTGCTAGGACAAAGAAAAACCACCTACCATACCCGGTATCTGGGGACTCACCTTGTTTAATTGCCAATTACTTGGTACTATATGGACCTGAGAATGTTCTCATATCGTTGGACAGTCAGGTGAATTTCTGTAAGATAAGCGCGGTATGGTAATCATACTTGGATATTCCATGCACTCTGGATAAAAATTTTTATGGCACAACATATTGGTATTGATCTTGGAACAGCAAATGTTCTGGTATATGTGAGGGGAAAAGGTATTGTTATTGCTGAACCTTCTGTTGTAGCCCTCTCAACCCGTGACAATCGGGTACGAGCGGTAGGGTCTGATGCGCTGGCTATGCTTGGGCGCGAGCCAGCCAGCATTGAAGTTGTCCGCCCGATGCGAAATGGGGTCATAGCAGACTATGTAGTGACAGAAGCCATGCTCAAGCACTTTATTGGGCGAGCTTGTGGCAAATTTCGCCTAAGCAAGCCAGAGGTAATGATCTGTATTCCTGCTGGTGTGACTAGTGTAGAAATGCGTGCCGTCCGTGATGCAGCAATGGCAGCAGGAGCCCGTCACGCATGGCTTATCCGTGAGCCTCTTGCTGCGGCTATCGGAGCTAATATCCCCGTTTGGCAGCCTTCTGGCAACCTGATAGTAGACATTGGGGGCGGTACAACAGAAGTAGCCGTTGTGTCGTTGAATGATGTTGTAGTAAGCCACTCGGTGCGCGTTGGTGGCAACAAGTTTGATGAGTCTATTGCAAACTACGTCAAGCGTAAATACAATGTGGCTATTGGTGAACGGACAGCAGAAAGTGTCAAAATTGAGATTGGTTCAGCATTGCCGCTTGACCACCCACTCACGATGCAGGTGCGTGGGCGAGATCAGGTGGCGGGGCTACCACGCACCATTGAGCTGGATTCTACAGAGATTACCGAAGCAGTGCAGGAGCCATTGGAAGCCATTATCAATGCGGTACGTTCTGTACTGGCAGAAACGCCGCCAGAACTGTCTAGCGATATTATAGACAAGGGTATTGTCATGACCGGTGGCGGAGCTATGCTGCGTCGTATCAATGAACTGCTCACGGAGTTGACTGGCGTTCCCTGCTACGTGGCAGATCAACCTGCCCACTGTGTCGCTATCGGGACCGGGTTAGCCCTAGAAAACCTCGAAATTTTGCGGGATAGTTTGAGTGGCGATGAGGGCTAATGCTTGTAAGGTATGGTCTTTGGTACGCAGTTCAAACATCATGGCAAAGTCCAATATCCCCCCCACCCTGGCATGAGAGCGGGGACAGGGTGAGGGGGAGCAAAAAAGGGCGATAATCCTTACCTTTGGTGCGACTTTGACATGTCCCTACCCCCATCTCTGATTATATCATTGACTTTGCGCTTTCTCCATGCGATAATAATAGTCCTTACCTTTCTACGTACTACAATAGTTAGTACATAGGTATTTTGGGGAATCCATAAAAGCAAGGAAGAGATGATGATGAACCAAGACCAAACAGCAACCCTTATGGGGGTACACTCCCGACTGTTGACTCTCAAGTTGCTACCACGTACCGGGTGGCTTCAACGCGGGTTGAACAATGTAGAAAGTATTGCAGAGCATAGTTTTAGCCTTGCTGCATTAGCCATGTTTGTTAGTGACCATATTCCAGGGTTGGATCACGGAAGGTTGCTTTCTATTGCCCTATTGCACGATATGGCTGAAGCTCTCGTAGGCGACCTCCCCTTCACTGCCCGTCGGTTGTTTGGGGTAGAAGCCAAACAAGCAGCAGAACGTAAAGGCATAATAGAAATGTTGCAAGATTTGCCCCAGGCAGCATACTACCTCGCTCTGTGGGATGAGTATAGCGAGGGAGCAAGCCGGGAAGCCCGGTTAATTAAACAGCTAGACCGGGTGGAGATGCTCTCGCAAGCCCTGTTGTATGAGCGCACAGGTAGCCGCGTGATGGGGGAGTTTTGGGAAGATATAGAAGATGGCTGGAGCAACGAGTTTCCTATTGTCACCGATATTGTACAGCACCTCATAGCTGAACGCCAACGGCTTACTGGGCTACCCCATTTCAATGGGCACCAAAGTGGCAAAAATGGTAGCATGACCAATGGGCATCTCCAGCATAGCACGATCACGCTTACCAACGCATAATGCTTGCTCTCCGAGCTATCTCGCCTGCTAACCTCTCTTGGTAGCATAGGATTACCCCGAAATAGCGCAGTTTCGGGGTAGTTGTTGTGCCAAATTACCCTTATGCGGCAAAGCTGGCAACAGTTCCCGCCTGTGCCCATTCCCACGCTACCGCTATCTCCACAGCTGCAATAACCAACAAAATATTAACACTTCGTTAGCAGATTTCTCATAGAAGTATGGTATGCTGTCTAGTTGAAGAGGACTATACCAAAGACCTAGACTCTCTTGGTAACGTTATGACGAAAGGAGCACCAAGCTATGACAGAAACAACCGAAACGACTACCCATCCAGCCGCCGAATCTCTAACGTTTCGTGCTGAAATACGCCAACTTCTTGATATTCTAGCCCACTCCCTCTACACCGAGCGGGAGATATTTCTGCGAGAACTTATCTCCAATGCATCTGATGCCCTAAACCGTATCCAGTTTGAAATGCTGACGAATCAGGATGTGCTCAATCCAGAAGCAGAACTTATGATTCGCATTGACCTAGATAGTGAAGCCAAAACTCTAGCAATTAGCGATACGGGTATTGGATTGACCCGTGATGAAATGATAGACAACCTGGGGACTATTGCCCAATCTGGGGCAAGGAATTTCCTCAAAAATCTTGGTGAGGAC
>CAZLKK010000050.1:0-13574 GCA_964559995.1 uncultured Chloroflexaceae bacterium | reverse complement strand
TTTGGGGTTGGGTTCTATTCCGTCTTCATGGTCGCAGATCGTGTGACGGTCACGTCCCGCTCCTACCGCCCGGATGCCCAAGCCGTCACTTGGCAGGCAACGGGGGGGGATGAGTTTACCATTGAGCCAGCCGAGCGTGCTGAGCGGGGGACGACGATTACCCTGCACTTCAAAGAAGATGCAGAAGAATTTTGCAACGATTGGCGTATTCGCCAGATCATCAAACGCCATTCGGATTTTGTCGCCTTCCCCATCTTTCTTGGTGACGAGCAGGTCAATCAGGAAAAAGCCCTGTGGCGGCGACCCCCGCGTGAGGTAGAAGCCGAGCAGTACCATGCCTTCTACCAGCAACTCACGATGGAGACGGACAATCCCATTTTGCCCATCCACCTGTCCACCGATGCGCCGGTAGATTTGCATACCATTCTCTTTATCCCCTCGCAACGCGAGCGGGGCTTGATTGAGCGGCGCATTGAGGGCAAGATCAAGCTGTATTCGCATAAGGTACTGATACAGGAAGAGGTCAAAGACCTGCTGCCATCCTACTATCGCTTCATTGAAGGGGTGGTAGATAGCGAAGACGTGCCGCTCAATGTCTCTCGTGAGTCGGTGCAGTCTACGCCTGTCATGCAGCGCATACGGAAAACGCTCACCGGACGCATCACCCGTGAGCTCAACGACATGGCAGAGAAAGACCCAGAAACCTACCATCGGTTTTGGGAAGAGTTTGGGGTCTTTATCAAAGAGGGTATCGCCACCGAGTTTATGGATCGTGACGAACTGGTCAAATTGCTGCGGTTCCCCTCAACCCATTCGGAGGATACGCTCACTTCGCTAGAGGACTATAAGAGCCGTATTGTCGAGAACCAAGAGGAAATCTACTATGTGCTGGCAAGCGACCTTGAAGCGGCTCGGATGAGTCCCCATCTTGACCCATTGAAAGCCCGTGGTATTGAAGTCTTGCTCTTTACCGACATCATGGATAGCTTTATGCTCTCCGGGTTGCATGAGTATGCGGGGATGAAACTTCGCAATGTGGATGATGCCAACCTGACCCTACCAGGAGAGGAGACTCCAGCAGAAGAGTCAACGGTCACTATTAGCGATGAGGATTTCGCCCGGCTACTCTCCCGGGTTCAAGCGGTGCTTGGCGATAAGGTCAAAGAAGTCCGTGCTTCAACGGTATTGCGAGATAATCCCTCACGGTTGGTCACAGCCGATGATGCTCCTGGACGAGAGTTTCAGCGCATCCAGAAGCTCTTGGGCAAGGAAACGGAAATGCAACCGCGTATTCTGGAACTCAACCGCAAACACCCGCTCGTTGCGGGGTTAGCCGAGCGGCTTGGGACAAATGCCGATGATACGATTGTTGCTGCGGTGGCTGAGCAGATGTATGACAATGCGCTCTTAATCGAGGGAATACACCCGAATCCCTCTACGATGGTGCCACGTATCCAGCAGTTGCTTGCGGCAGCAGTTGCCAAGCAGGAGGCGTAGGACAAGCTGGTCTTTGCTTTTTGCAGCCAGCTCTTGTACCCGATCCCATACCAGGGCGAGATAACCTGCTCCCCCTTACTCCCTTCTCCCGCGTAGTGGGGGGAAGCAGAATAGCAAGGGCGCATACTCCCTTGCTGAAGGATGTATCATACCCCCTCGCCCTCTGGGAACGGGGGCAGGGGGGAGCGGGAAATACAAAGGTAGCCTTTGCCCATTTGACCTACCCAATCGCTTGCAAGCAATGTGCTATTCGTGTATAGTAGCTTTTATGGCTAGGAGCTAGAGATTGAGTTGTCTAGGAATAGAAAAGAGCTATGCTAACCACACAAGAAATTATGCAAATCATCCCGCACCGCTACCCCTTTCTGCTGGTAGACCGTATCCTAGAGATGGAGCCAGGGGTACGGGCGGTAGGCGAGAAACTCGTGACAATCAATGAGCACTTTTTTCAGGGACACTTTCCTGATTATCCCGTGATGCCGGGGGTCCTCATTGTTGAAGCATTGGCACAGACCGGGGCTATCGCGGTGCTCAGTTTGCCAGAGTACAAAGGCAAAATTGCCTTCTTTGGAGGCGTAGACAAGGTACGGTTTCGCCAACCGGTGCGCCCCGGTGATACGATCCGTATGGAAGTGACGTTGGACAAAATACGCCGCGGTGTGGGCAAGGGCAGTGGCAAAGCAATCGTCAATGACAAAGTTGCCTGTGAAGGGGGACTCCTCTTTGCCGTGGGTGATGCCAGCTAACCCAAGCCATTTGTAACTGGCAACAGTATACTATCAAATATACATGTTATTCCTGATAGGAATATATTAGCCTGGTGTTGTCCCCGGCGTTGACGGGGAAAAGCCCAGCGAATTGTCAGATCAAAAGCTATACGGTACACTTGGAATGGGATAGAGAAGAAGTGAGGCGTGGATTCCCATAGTATGCGTACACAAACTGGTCAATGGTTGACTTGAATAACTAAAGGAAGGAAACGGAGCATGAGTATTATCGAAGGCGACAAAGCAACATCAGCAAAGGGGCTGCAAGGTATTGTTGCTGCTCAAACGGGGATTAGCTACGTAGATGGACAAAATGGCCGGCTCTATTATCGTGGTATAGATATTGATGAACTGGCAGAACACGCAACGTTTGAAGAGACTACCGCACTCCTTTGGTACGGCACACTTCCCAACGAGGGACAGCTTGAGCGATTTAAGCAGAAGTTTACCGAAAATCGCATGCTTCCCGACCCGATTATTTCGATCCTGTTTGCGCTCCCCAAGACGACATCGCCCATGTCGGCATTGCGTACCGCGGTCTCTGCTTTGGGACCATTTGACGAGGCAGAAGCGCAGTTTGCCGATAATTCGCTCGAGTCCAATGTGAGTAAATCTATTCGAGTGACGGCTTCTATGCCTACCGTTGTTGCTGCGTGGGATCGCATCCGCAAGGGTATGTGGCCCATTATGCCACGGGAAGACCTGAGCCATAGTGCCAATTTCCTCTATATGCTCACCGGTGAGGTTCCCACCGACACTGCGGCACGGATGCTGGATATTGCGCTCATTCTCCACGCAGACCACGGTCTCAACGCCAGCACCTTTGCGGCACGAGTGACGGCAAGCACCCTCTCCAACCTGCATAGTGCTGTGGTGTCTGCTATTGGTACCCTCAAAGGGTCTCTGCATGGTGGAGCAAACGAGGAGGTGATGCGAACCCTGCTGGAAATTGGCGACATAGCGCGGGTTGAGCAGTATATGCGTGGAGCACTCTCTGCCAAGAAGAAGATTCCTGGTTTTGGGCATCGGGTCTACAAAGTCAATGACCCACGGGCAAAATGGCTCCAGAACCTTTCCCGACAGGTAGCAGAGGACAGCGGCGATATGCGCTGGTACAATATCAGCGAGCGCGTCCGCGAGTATATGCAACAACACCGCGAATTGCCGGTCAACGTAGACTTCTACTCGGCATCACTCTACTACACTATCGGCGTACCTGTGGAAATCTTTACCCCGCTCTTTGCGATTAGTCGGGTGTCAGGATGGACTGCCCATGTCTATGAGCAGTTGAGTGACAACCGGTTGATTAGACCGGGCGCGGAGTACATAGGGCCAATGAACGTACCGTATGTGAAAATAGACGAACGCTCATAAGGAACCCATTTGTGGGGAGCGTTGGGCAAAACCCTTGCCCAACGCTCCCCCTTCCCCCCCATAGCTGATGGCATTTGAAGAAGAAGTACAGCGATACAGCGAAGAACGCAAGCATCGTTTTTGGTCCGCATTAGTCGGACTATCCCTCATCCTGCTAACGTTGGTCTTTTGCTTTACTGCCTACCAGATTATTACCCCCGAACCACGAGAGATAGACGCAGGACTAGAAGAGTCCTATACGGACAATGTACCCAAGCGATTTGCGGTAGAGCAACTCGCGGTAAGTGAATGGGCAGAACGGCGCATGGATGTCAGCGAGGACATTGTCTTTGTGATGCGTGATAGCGATGGGACGTGGTACGCGCTGCTTGGTGTGGATATGCGGACAGGCTGTTTTCTCCACTGGGATGAAGAGATTGCCATGTATGCTTCGCCTAGCGATTTGCAGTGTCTTGAGACCTACTATACCCCCTATGGGCAGCACTACGACAGTATGCCCGCTTCAGAGCCGCCCAAGCCGATGGCTCGCTTGCGGGTAGAACTACGCGAGGGGCGGGTGGTGGTATTGGATAGCTTACTGCGGTAGAGCGGGGGAACTGGTCCCCCCTCACCCTGGCATGGGAGAGGGGATAGCCCCCCCATTACCGCAACATCCCCCCCGCTCGTTTCGTCTTATAACCAAGAACCAACATAGCATCCCATAGTGAGGAGGGAAATATCCATGCCTGAAGAATATTATGCGTCTGGGGAAACGACCAAAAGACAACCACTTGATCTTGATACACAAGTTGAACCGCAGGATGAACCGCAAGTTGAACCGCAGGGGGAACAACCAGCAAAATCAACATCAAAGACCATCGGCTATATTGCCGTGATTATCATGTGTGTTATCTATCTACTCAACCCGTCTAGCGGCGTACTTGAAGCCATCCCCGATGTGTTGCCGGTCATTGGCAACCTAGACGAAGCTACCGCCACTACCGCCCTGATCTGGAGCATCCATAAACTGCGCG
Organism: uncultured Chloroflexaceae bacterium; assembly: GCA_964559995.1. Lineage (GTDB taxonomy): Bacteria > Chloroflexota > Chloroflexia > Chloroflexales > Chloroflexaceae > JAAUSY01. The sequence goes on along the minus strand of CAZLKK010000050.1, from coordinate 8,923 downwards.
AAAAACCGTGACTCCTGCTCGCCTACCCTCTAGCTACTGTCTGACCATATACCATTGCCCCGGCTCTAGCTCAATGGGAATCTCCCCCCCCCCATCGCCTGCCAACCGAAGACGCTGCACATTGCTACTGATGGCAAAGCATCGTGCTGCCCTGCCATCCAGCGTAAACCGGTAGGGGACACCTTCTGGTGTCATCTCGTCTATCGTCTCAAAGACTGCACCAGGTTGGGCGGAGAAAATGACCAACGCATCGGCATCACTCATAGTATGCTGGTAGGGACAGGTCGCCGCTGCTTGTTGCTCTGCCTGTTGCACCGTCTCTGTCGCACGCACTTCGCTGCTGGCAAAGACGGGCAATAAGGCTTCGGTATAGGTTACGAGATAGATATTGCCTGCCGCAAAGGGATAGGTGCGCGATACCGGCAGATCATCTACCCCCACCGCAACCGGCATGAGGGCTGTTTGAAAACAGGTCGAGCGCATCTTCTCGCCGGGCTGTATACCTGCCAATTCGTTTGCCCCACTCTCACGGGTAAACGCATAGTTGAGCGGGTCAGGCGATATTTCCGCCCGCGAGAGCAGAAACCCTGCCCGTTCTGGGTTTTCTTCAATCAGGGCGAGGCAATCATCATACACCGTTTTTTCCTGCTCGCTCAACCGCGATTGCTCACTCAACTGCTGTACCACAACGCGAGGGAAGGGCATTTCAGCATGCTGCACGGTCATTGGGCGAGCATCCGGTGATGGGGTAAACGTGGGGGCAGGGACAGGTGAGAGTGTGGGGGAGAGGGGCATAGTCTGCGTAAGCGTGGGGGGCGTACTCGGCGGCGTTAGCGCATTGAGCGCAACAATTGTCGGGGTGGTAATAGTCGTTGGAGCCGAGGTGGTTTGTGGCTCTTTGCCGCCAGCAAAACCCACGAGTACGCTCCCTATCACACAGAGCAACAATACCAACGCCAACGCTCCGACCAGCCATGTGGTTGGCACCTGCTTGACCCATGCCACTACCTCATCTGTCATACTGCGCCTGATGTTGGGGCGGAGTGGCCCATAGTAGCCAATGGCAGCATCAAGCGGTCCTGTGGCACCCTGCGCCCGTGCCAACCCAACGATTTTTGCCGCGGTGCGTTCTGGTGTACCACCAGCCATTGTGCAGAGCGAGTCTTCCCCCACAGCCTGCGCCACTGCTTCTGTGCAGAGCACCAGCCGATCTCGTGCTTGCAGACGCACATGCTCTACCGATGGGTTGCGCTCATCCACAACCTCACCAGCGGCAGTCAACAGGCTGAGATTGCCTTCACGCCACAGATAGGCCCGGGTTGCCCCCAAGCATGTCACGCTTGCCTGACTACCATCTACGACAGCAAAAGCCAATGATAGCCCAGACGAACGGACCTTGACCGCCGCCTGCTCACTGCCGTGGGCATCCCGCCGAAACTGGCGAATGGCAGACTGGATAGCCTGATCTGGGATGCCATCTTGCAAATGATAGGAATAGAGATCACGCAAGCGAGCAAGGGGGCGTTCCTTGCTGTGTGCCGAAGATAGGTTGCTTATATTGCCAGCAAGCAGACAGAGTCTTCCCCCTTTTGGGACAAGACGGGGGGTTCTGGCAAGCATTTTGTCATCTGGATGGATAAGCGTTGCGGTAGAACGTGCTTCACGCTCCTGGGTTTGCTCTGTTGCCAGAAACCATTGTATGAGATTGATCATAATCGCTCCTCATCGCAGCTGCCATATGCACCGGCAGCGATGCTTCTAATTCTAGCATAACCCCCGTCACAGGATGCATCAACCGCATACTGCCAGCGTGGAGCATATGGAACAGCACATCTTGCCCCCGAAATGATGCGCCCATCCCGTAGCGGGTATCTCCTACAAGCGGGTGTCCCACTGCCGCAAGATGCAGCCGTATCTGGTGAGTGCGCCCGGTATGCAGCATAGCCTGCACAACTGCTGCGTCTCCCATGCGCCGCTTGACTACAAAGCTGGTATGGGCACGACGTATGGGTTTTCCATTGGGTAAAAGCTCCCCCACTTGTTCAAGATCATAGACGGTCCATCCGCCGCGCTTGCGTCCGTGTCCTGTGATAAGTTCAAATCTCTCTTCCTGTGGCTCGCCTACACAAATGCCAAGATAGGTTTTCTCTATGCTACCCGAAGCGAATGCCTCTTGCAATGGTGCATTGACCTCACGATTTAGGCTACAGAGCAGGATACCTGATGTATCACGGTCTAGCTGATGGGCAAGGTGCAAGCTGATGGTATCACCATCACGCGCTCGCAAAAAGCGTGTCAAGCCAGCCCGGATATTGTTTCCCACCACATCGTTGAGGGTAGGGGTCGTATACCAGCCAGGTTGTTTGTGGAGTGCCAGAAGCCATGCATCTTCATAGAGCACATCCTCCTGGGTAATGACCAGGGGTTGTGGTTGTAGGGGTGATTGTAGGTATGGTTGTGATTGCGTCATCAACGCTCCTCTTGCTAAAGTATGGTAGCCAAATCTCATGTATCTTGCGTCCCATTATGGGAACAATAGCGGGATGGGAACAATAGCGGGTGTGACAGATACTTTTCCCTCGTTAGAGCAAGGCAATATTTCCCAGGGAAAGCTCTAGTGCTCCTGCTATCCGCCCGCTCTTTCTGCCCCCGCTCCATTTCGTCTAGCATACCACATTCTAAGCTTCATCGGAGAGCGGTAGGATATACGAGCGGGGTCATGTTTGTCCCCGCTCTCTCTTGCCCCTGCTCCCAAAGGGCGAGGGGGAGCTAAACATTGGGCGCACCGCCGTGTGCCCCTACGGTACCCCTTCTCCCCGCGGTGGGGGAAGGGGAAAAGCAGGGGCTAGAGTTCTTTTTTATGACGAGGGAAAAATAGCTGCCACACCCATACAATACAAAGCAATAGCAGAAAAGGCGTGGTATAATAGATAGATAAAGCAAGATGTAACGTGAACAAGCACCGAACCGTGATGACAGAACACAATGCCACCACAGCGGTGCAATTTTCTACTGAAATGAACCATGTAGCTCCTTTGAATGTACCAATCGAAGCACCGCTTTATGACCTGCTCACCGAGATTATTCTTTGCTGTGATGGGCAAGGGACCATTCTCTATGCCAACGCCTTAGCTCACCAGTGGTCTACAAGAGGCCTAACGGGAGAATCTTTTACCCACATGCTGCATGCCACAGCAATGACCAAAGGGCAACGATTCTTTGAAGAGGCGAAACAGACTTACCCACACACTCCTACCAGTGCTTGGGAACTAGCCCTCGGTGAAGAGGATCATGCTTACAAAGTGGTGACATTTCGTGGGTATCGGAGCGAGGATGTAGTCGTCCTTGTGGGGTATCCTGAACCACAGGAAGTAAGCGATATTCAGCAAGAAATGATAGAATTGACCTCTGAACTCGCCGAAGCCCAACGCGAGTTGCGCCGCCAAAATCGCTCCTTACAAGCCCTTATTGACGAACAACATCACCTACTCCAAACAATACGAGACCTAACCGCCCCCGCTGTCCCCCTGTGGGACAATGTGCTCCTCCTGCCGCTTGTGGGGCATATAGACAGTGGACGGGCAGAAAAAATCACCGAAGACTTGCTGACCAGCGTCAGTACCTATCAAGCAGAGTACGTTATCCTTGATATGAGTGGGCTAACCATGATAGATACAACTATCGCCAGTGCGCTGATGGGTATGGCTCAAGCCCTGCGGTTACTTGGAGCTACCCCCGTCCTCGTTGGGATAAATCCAAGTATTGCGGAAACTATCGTTCATCTTGGTATACCTATACAAGATGTTATTATTCACAACAATTTGAAACGTGCTATCCAGTATGTATTGGGAAAAATGAAAGAAGGTAGAACATTGTGAGTACCAACAATATTCACCAAATATATGACGAGTATGTCGCTGCACTACGTGATGGTGATCGCCGGCGTTCGCTCAATATAGCGCGTGCCGCGCTCGATGCCGGTGTTGACATACGCGATCTCTATATGGATGTCTTTCAGCCCTCTATGCATGAAATAGGGCGGCTTTGGGAGACCAACGAAATCACCGTGGCACAAGAACACCTCGCAACTGCGATTACCCAGAGTGTGATGGCGCAGCTCTATGCCCATGTCTTTGCCAAACCATCACGCGGCAAGACGATGGTAGCGACCTGCATTGGCGGCGAACTGCATGAACTTGGTATTCGGATGGTCGCAGATTTCTTTGAAATAGAAGGATGGGATGTCTATTACCTGGGAGCCAATATGCCCGTTGAAGATGTGGTCAATATGGTGAATGATCGGCGAGCAGATATTCTGGCTATTTCTGTGACGCTCAACAACCACGTCCCACGAGCACGCGATCTCATCCATGCGGTGCGTTCTTCCCCTATTGGCGAACAAGTCAAAATCTTCTTTGGGGGGCAACCGGTCAATCGTTCCCCAAGTATGTATAAGACCGTGGGTGCCGATATGACTGCTAGGAATGCTCGTGAGGCAGTACATTTGGCAAACGAGGTAGTAGGATGACTCAGACAACAATACCACCCATTCTTGGCAAACTGAGCCATGACATTCTGCTTATTGGTACAACAGCGGGCGTTATTCAAGAAGCCAATGATCTTGCCTTTCATCTCTTTGGGGAAGATATTTTGGGAAAATCGTTTCTGACGCTGATGTCTCCAAAATCTAGCACCAAAGGAGAGCGGTTTTTTGCCCAAGTCCAGGGATTTCAGGTGGGGGAAGTCAGCAATACTTGGGAACTCTTTTTCAAGACGTTGGAGACGGATACGCTCCTTGTCAATACCCGCGCTGGCTTGATCCAGGTTGGGGTGTGGGTAATGATGGGGGCGTGCGAACCGCCCCAACTGACGACTATCTACCATGAAGTGCTGGCGATGAATAGCGAATTGACCAACCTCATTCGCCGTCTGAGCAAAGACCAAGCCCGACTTACCAGCAGACTCAATAATCTCCTTGACCAAGAATAAGCGATTTTCTTGGGTATTCTTGTCGTTCTTTTGCTATTGCCTAATGACGACTAACTATTTGTGGAGACATTTTTAGGAAGGGGTAATCACCATGACAGAAGATGTCCATACCGCCGTTTTAACCAAACTAGAATCTATCCGTGAAGAATTACAACATCAGGTGGGCGAAGTCCTCTTTGCTCAAATCCCTGTGGTAGGCATCTCCGACAAAGACACGGCTCCCGTGAAGCACCATCACCACAATATGTCCCTTACCGCGGAGCGGTTTCACGATATTGTGATGGCTGGTGCCGGTATTGATACGCAACTTGTGACAGCAGAGTTTGGGTGGGCAGATCGCAAACTTGGGACTATGGGCATTACCCATGAACACCACCAAGCGATGATAGATGCCTACTTTTCAGAAGCCCTCAAGTTACATACATGGACTGATGAAGAACGGGCAGCACTGGAATCTATCAAAGACACGATCCGTAAGGCTGCTACTGAGGGGTACACGGACGAATAGGAGCCACCAGCAGCTGGTTGTTGTTTCCCCCTTGCCTCTTGCATAGGTCAATGCTTATCCCCCCATACCCTGCCCTTCCCCCTCGCCCTATTCGAGCCGCGAGTGACAACGAGCGGATTGTCCTCCCCCTTCTCCCGCTCCCATTCCAGGGCGAGGGGGATCTGAACATTGGGCGCACCGCCGTGCGCCCCTACGGTACCCCTTCTCCCCTCCGTGGGACGCGGGGCGAGGGGGGGGACCCGGTGTTTGACGTAGCTCTAGTTGTTCCCGCCCCCAACTTGAACCACTTACGCACACATGATACACTAGAGGTAGGGTCTCCTTCAATGAAGACGAAGTACATAATCTATGAAAGGATAATTTTCCGTGGCTAAGGCTAATGATCACCGTGACCTCCGCCGAATAGGACTCTACCTCTTGCTAGGACTTGTTGCCGGTACGGGGGTCCGTTACTATATAGAGAACCGCGCCCGTGTTGCCCGTACCCGCACAACCCCCAAGTCGTTGATAGACTGGCAACAAGCCCGCAAGGTTGCCCTACGGGTGTCGCAATGGGAGCAAGCCCCTTTACACAATCGTGCTGCTCGCCAAGAGCAATATACCCGTTTGGTTAAGCGTAGTGAGCCACTCATTGCGGAGTACCTCAATGTGCAACTACCCAACCCAATAGAACGGGTCTATGTTTTTGATCGCCGGGAGTGGCTCGAAGCCAACTTTGCCTCATTTGAAGAACTGTTCAAGCCCATTGAGGAAATGTATAGCCAGAGCAGTGAGGGTCGTGGGGCATTGTCCCTCATGTTTGGTAACATCAACGGACACCTCATCGGAGCACAAATTGGGATGCTGCTTGGTTTCCTGGGCAAGCGCGTACTTGGGCAGTATGACCTGAGTTTGCTCTCTCCCGAACCATCCACCACGGGCGCACTCTACTATGTAGAGCCAAATATTGCCCGTGTGCAGACCCGACTCCAGCTCAATGATGAGGATTTCCGCCTCTGGATAGCCCTACACGAAACAACCCACGCCTTTGAGTTTGAAGCCTATCCGTGGGTGCGCGACCACTTCCGTGGCTTACTACAAGCCTACTTTGACAGCCTCAATTCGCAAGTGTCCATGCTTGGCAAGGGGCTACCAAGCATTATCCAGCGGCTTATACAAAACGCTGACAAAGATAAGCACTGGATCGAGATGGTGCTTACCCCCGAACAACGCCGCATTTTTGAGCAACTCCAAGCCCTGATGTCGCTGGTTGAAGGCTATAGCAATCATATTATGAATGCTATCGGTAGTCAGCTGTTGCCATCCTTTCACGATATTGAAAAGCGTATGGAGCAACGCCAGCGATCTAAGACGCTGTTTGAGCAACTCTTCTATCGCATAACTGGTATGGACCTCAAGATGGCGCAGTATAAGCAGGGCGAAGCCTTCGTCAATGCGGTAGTTGCCGAACGTGGCATCAGCTTTGCTTCGCAGGTGTGGGAATGTGCCGAGAACCTGCCGACCCTGGAAGAGATACGCAATCCCCAACAATGGATTGCCTACATGGATAGCCAATAGGCATAGAGACAGACCCGAAATTATGGTAAGACATTGTACTCTGCGACAGGCTTGGGTGGTAGGTTTGTTGGTATTGACTCTGCTCGTGGGAGTCCTCGCGGGGTGTGGGACTGCGCCTACAGGACAGCAGCCCACCCCCACCATCCCACCCCCTACCCCAACGGCTGAGGGTACCCCCACGACTACCATATCCAAGCCTACGCCATCACCTACCCCATCGCTCACGCCAACCGCGGTGGTTCCTGTAGATACGCTCTTTGACCCCCAACGGTTAAGCTATGCCCCGGACTTCTACGTACCAGAGATAGAGCAGGTATTGGTTGAATATCCTGGTCCACTCAAAGACATCACCTTTACCATTGGGGATCGCACCCAGTCATTTGCTGAGGTGCTCGTGCGTACTGCGGTACTCTATAACATCAATCCCCAAATTCTGCTGGCAAGGCTTGAATTGCATAGCCAACTCCTCTCAACCTCGAATCCTACCGAGGAGCAATTTACCTATGCAATGGGCAAACCAGAGGTAACGGGACTTTATCGGCAGTTGCGACAGGGGGCTATTGACCTGCGCTTTGCCCTCCGCGATTATGCGCTGCATGCGGCGGATGGGGCTTTGCCGGCATTGGTCTTTGCTGATGGCACCCAACAGGCTGTCCCTGTCGACATCTCGCTTTCGCGCTATGTACTCTCCCGCGCCCTAGCAAAAACGACATCTGCTGATGCTCTGCCTGCTATGCTTCATAACTTTGTGGATACGTACACTTGGTTGTTTGATGACCCACGGCAGCCCCCAACAGATTGGCACTCACCGGCAGAGCCGTTTCTTGCGCTACCTATGGACCATCCCTTCCGTGTGACAGCTTTTTTTGACCACAATGCCCCGTTTCTCCAAGAGGATGGCGATTTGCTCTCCTATTGGGGCGTACTAGATGGGCGGATACCCTATGATGGACACCCCGGTTGGGATTATGCGTTGACCCAGGGAGATCGGGTGTTGGCAGCAGCAGCGGGGCGGGTGGTGTTTGCAGGCAATTCCAATGATGGGTGTGATACCCCCGCTCGTGCGGTTATCATAGACCACAACAACGGCTATCGCTCCCTCTACTGGCACCTTAGTACCCTCAATGTAGAACGGGGGCAAGAAGTAGCGCAGGGGGCAATGCTTGGGTATGCTGGTGAAACCGGCTGCTCTGAGGGTCCCCATCTCCATTTCCAGGTGCAATATCTTGGGCGCGATGTTGATCCCTATGGCTGGTGTGCCGATGGTCCCGATGCGTGGGCAGAAAACCCGGCGGGGCAGGAGAGTCGCTGGCTTTGGCGCGACCTCGTAAACCCGTGTGGTGATCCCCCTGCTGAGGCGATTGTCGTAGATGACTCATCGGCACAGTTTCGCGCACGGGGGGCGTGGCAGCAGGCAACACCGGGCTATGGGGGCAGTGCGCTCTACCTACCAACAGACCGTGGGATGTTTGATCGGTTGCCGTGGCAGGTAAGCCATCCCATCACGCCGTCGGTGGCGGTGTGGCAGCCAGCGTTGCCAGCGCAAGGCGAGTATCGGGTGTTGGCTTATATCCCCTATGCGCTGAATGGGCTATCGGAAACCGAGGCGGCACGCTATCGGGTGCATACAGCGGATGGTCCAGTTGATGTAGTCGTAAACAATCGGGAGTTGGTGAATGGGTGGGCAGACTTGGGGGTATTCCCGTTTGTGGCAGGCGAGTCTGGTTGGGTTAGCTTGAGCACGTTGGCAGGCGATGCTGGCAATGGCGTATGGGTGGATGCGGTGATGTGGGTACCGTTGGAAGGGTAGGGTTGCCTTCATGTTATTCCCTGCTCCCCCCTGCCCCCGCTCCCATTCCAGGGCGAGGG
>CAZLKK010000049.1:1779-16910 GCA_964559995.1 uncultured Chloroflexaceae bacterium | reverse complement strand
TGCCACGCATACCGTGGGAATGGTCAAGTTCCTACGCAATGAGCTAGGTATGGAAATAGCTGGTGCTGGCACCTACGTCACCAAGCATGGCGACTGGGTGCGCTCACAGCTTGAAGGCTACGTACACAACCCGCTCATTACCGAGACCTTCCAAGAGGTCGCTGACCAGATAGAAGCCACGATGCCTGATATAGTCTGCGGCACCCAGATGGAACGACACAGTTCGCGCAAGTTGGATGTCCCCTGTATGGTCATCTCCTCCCCCACGCACATTGAAAACAACCTGCTAGGCTACTACCCGATGCTTGGTTTTGCCGGTGCTGACGTGATAGCAGACCGTATCTATACCAGTGCCAAACTGGGTATGGAAAAGCACCTAATAGATATGTTTGGCGATGCCGGCTTGGAATACGAAGAGCCAACAAGCGACAGCACGAATGGGCAGGAAACGGGTATGGATATGGGACAGCCGATTGCCAGCAGTGCGCCAGTTACCACACCACAACCCATGTCAAGTGGCGGTCATGGCGGTAGCTATGGCGTAGGTGGTATGGCACAGGACGACCTGCATATACGGCTGCTGCGTGGCTTCCTCAAGCCCATCACCAAGCTGGTGCGTGTGCCTATGCCAACCCCCGCTGCCCCTACTATGCCAGCGGCTCCCCACGTTTCCACTCCACAGCATCCCCCATCCCCTGCGCCTGCTCCCCAACCCGCACCCACAACAGACGGCGGTCTCGTGTGGGCAGCAGATGCAGAAGCTATGTTGAAGAAAATACCCGCGTTTGTGCGGGGCAAGGTTCGCAAAAATACTGAGCAATACGCCCACGACAATGGGCATACAACCATTACGGCAGAAGTTTTACGAGCAGCTAAAGAAGCTATTGGTGGATAACAACTTATGATTTTAGCAGTTTATGGTAAAGGCGGTATTGGAAAAAGTACAACCAGTGCAAACCTCTCGGCAGCACTCGCGTTGCAAGGGGCAAAGGTGTTGCAAATTGGGTGTGACCCCAAGCACGACAGCACCTTCCCGCTAACAGGCGAGTTGCAAGATACCGTTATTGATGCGCTGGACAGTGTAGACTTCCATCACGAAGAGATTTGTGTTGAAGATGTAGTCAAAGTTGGCTTTGCCAATGTTGGCTCTATTGAGGCAGGCGGCCCCCCGGCTGGCAGCGGCTGTGGCGGCTATGTGGTCGGTGAGACGGTTAAGCTGGTCAAAGAGTTTGGACTCTATGATGAGTATGATGTCATCCTGTTTGACGTGCTTGGTGATGTGGTGTGTGGGGGCTTTAGCGCACCGCTCCAGTATGCCGACTACGCGCTCATCATCGCCACCAACGACTTTGACAGCACCTTTGCTGCCAATCGGCTGTGCATGGCGATTGAACAGAAGAGCGTGCGCTACAAGGTCCGTCTAGCTGGTATCATTGCCAACCGCGTAGACTATGTACACGGCGGCGGCACCAACGTCCTGGAGCAGTTTTCTGAGCTTGTTGGCACCCGACTGGTGGCGAAAGTCCCCTACCACGACCTCATCCGCCGCAGCCGGCTGGCAGGAAAAACCCTCTTCCAGATGGAAGAAGAGCCAGAACAACCAACGTGCGTTGAGCCATATGTCAGCTTGGCAAAGTATCTGCTCAACAACCCGGAGGGGGTCGTTCCTCGTCCCATCAACGACAAGGAGATTTTCGACATCATTGGTGGCTGGCGATAGTAAAGGAAACCACGAGCGTGCAAACTTCATTTAATCCAGTGCAGTATAAAGAACAACTGCGAACCTACTTTGATGGCGTTGGGTTTGAGCGTTGGTCGGCAATCTATGGCAATGATGACAACCTCTCTTCCATACGCCGCTCCATCCGCGAAGGACACAACATGATGATGGCGCAGGTAGATGCGTGGCTCAATGCCCACAACCTACCCGCAGGCTCAACCATACTCGATGCCGGCTGCGGCACGGGGCTCGTCAGCCTTGCGCTGGCACGGCGAGGCTACCACGTCACATCGGTAGACATTGCGCCCCAAATGGTCAGGAAAACCCGCGAGCATGCCATCCAAGCGGGGCTAGATGGGCAGATGCGCTTTGTCGCCGGTGATCTGGAAGTAGTCGGCGGAACGTATGATGCTGTCGTCTGTTTGGATGTGCTTATCCACTACCCCCGCCCTGGTTTCACCGAGATGTGTTCCCGCTTGGCAAATCGTGCGCGGGGACCGCTTATCATCACCTATGCCCCCTACAACCGTATCTTGGCAATGAAGCACTGGATTGGTGGGCTTTTCCCCCAGAGTCAGCGGCGAACAACGATACAAATGATACCAGACACGCTGGTGAAAAAGACCCTAGAATCGGCAGGTATGCAGATAAACGATACGCGGCGCATTAGCCACGGCTTTTACCATGTGGCTATGCTAGAAGCCTACCCACGCTAGGGTAATCTATTTCAGACAACGAGAGCTTTCTTTAAGCAGAGGGAGATTTTATGCGCTTTGTCTTTTTATCAATGGAAGTCACCAACAACGTCTCGCTACGAGAGGCAGCAGCTACCGTCAAACGCGAGCATGGGGTTGATATACAGCTAGGGATATACAACGTCTCGCTCATGCGCGGCGAGGATAATTGGAAAAAACTAGAGCAGGACGCAAAAAAAGCAGATTTTATCTTTGGTTCAATGCTGTTTGGTGAAGACATCATCCAGCAACTCCAAGCTATTTTTGATAAATCCACCTGCCCCATCTGCATTATCACCAGTAACCCCTCGATGATACGCAATACGCGGCTTGGTAAGTTTGTCATGCAGCAGGATGACCAAGAAGAGCAAAAACAGTCTGGGGTTATGAAGCAGATAATGGGCAAGCTGCGCCCCAAGCACGGGCAGGGGGAAAGCCAGCGGCAGCTTGCGCTCGTGCGAGGTTTGGGCAAGGTGTTTAAGCTCATCCCCGGCAAAGCGCGGGACATCTATACCTACATTGCTGCCCATCAGTACTGGCTCAATGGCTCACCCGAAAACTTGAGCCGTTTCCTCTGCTTGATAGCAGAACGCTATGGAGACGGCTACAAGGGTAAGCTGCCGGTAGAAGACCCGATTGTCTACCCTGATACGGCTATTGTCCACCCGGAAGCCCCCGAACCCTTTACCGATCTTTCCAGCTACCAGAAGTGGCAGCGCAGCCGCAATCGCAAGTTTCCCAATGGGAGCGTGGGGTTGTTGGCAATGCGAGCCTCGGTGCTTGGCGATAATGTCGCGCACATCAACGCGCTAACCCAAGCCCTAGAAGCCCGTGGTATAGAGGTACGGACGATCTACAGTGGTGGGCTAGACTTTCGCCCGGCTATCAAGCAGTTTTTCACCAAGAGCAAAGGCAAGGGCAAAAAGCAGGCGAATGGCAAGGGCGATTCGACTATTGACCTGCTGATCAATGGCACCGGCTTCTCGCTGGTCGGGGGACCAGCCGAAAGCCGCCCAGACGACTCCCGCGAGATGCTAGAAACGCTCGACGTGGGCTACCTGAATATGATCCCGTTGGCGTTTCAGCATGTGGAAGAGTGGAAACGGGATGACACCGGGCTTGCCCCGATACAGTTAGCCTTAAGCGTAGCCATCACCGAGCTAGACGGGGCAGCAGAGCCTCGCGTCTTTGCGGGTACCCTGGACGGCAGCGACAAGACCATGCCCATCTACGAGCAGGTCGAGCTATCGGCAAACCGCATAGCTCGACGGGTTGGGCTGCGCCACAAAGCCAACGCCGAAAAGAAGGTCGCAATAATCCTCTTCAACTTCCCACCAAACCTGGGGAGCGTGGGGACAGCAGCCTACCTTGATGTATTCGCCAGCGTCTATCGGTTGTTAAAGGAACTCAAAGAAGCGGGGTATACCGTTGAAGTACCCTCCTCGCCCGAAGCGTTGCGGCAGGCGGTAGTGGAAGGCAATCGGCTTGCCTATGGATCAGATGGCAACGTAGCCGACCTCTTCCCCACCTCAGAGTACCTACGCAAATTCCCCGACTACAAGGATATAGAGCCATTTTGGGGCAAATCACCGGGCGAACTGCTGAATGACGGCAAAAACTTCTTCATCTTGGGGAAAGCATTTGGCAACGTGTTTGTGGGGCAGCAGCCCAGCTTCGGATATGAGCGCGACCCCATGCGCTTGCTCATGGCAAAGGATGCCGCCCCCCACCACGGCTTTGCAGCCTTCTATACGTGGTTGGAGCAGGTCTACAAAGCTGACGCCGTGCTGCACTTTGGCACACACGGCGCACTAGAGTTTATGCCAGGGAAGCAAGCTGGGCTTGCCAGCACCTGTTGGCCCGTCCGTTTGCTTGGCAGCCTGCCCAATATGTACTACTACTGTGTGAACAACCCCAGTGAGGCGACCATAGCCAAGCGGCGCGGTTTTGCCACGCTGGTGAGCTATATGGTGCCGCCACTCAAGCACGCTGGTCTCTACAAAGGGCTGCGATTGCTCAAAGACAGCATAGATAGCTACCGCCAAAAACCCTCTGCCGAATTGCTAACAGACATCAAAGCGCAAGCAGAGAAGATCGAGATTGTGGTGGAGCTAGACAAGCACCCCGAAACGAACGGTGGGCAGCAGACGGAAGATGACATGTACATAGCCGCCCTGACCCACGAACTCATCCAGATTGAACAACGGATGATCCCTATGGGGTTGCATGTGCTTGGCAAGCCAGCCACCGCCGGCGAACTCACCGACATCCTCGCTTTGATGGCGACCTTCACGCAGCCTGACAAGAAACTTGACCCCATGCCCAAGATGATTGCCCGTAACTTTGGATGGGATTATGAAGAGATGCGAAAGCACCTCAAGACAGATGGCAAGACGCAGGAACATTGGGAACGGATAGAGGCGATTTGCCGTGAAGCCATGCGTTTATTCAACACCACTACCGACAGCCATCACGGAACGGTTGAGGATGATCACCCATTGGATGAGAAGATGCTGCGCGATTCCTTCCAGACGCGCCGCTCGGTAGCAGAGACCTACCTGCATAAGGAAGGGCAAATTAAGCCCGGTACGCTGCATATGCTGTGGGACTTCCTCAATGATCTGGCGATCAACATCATCAATGAGCGCGAGATTGAAGGGTTGTTACACGCATTGAAAGGCGGCTATATCGCCCCCTCACCTGGCAACGATGTAGTGCGTAATCCAGGCGTGGTGCCAACGGGACGCAACATCCACGGGCTAGACCCCTACCGTATGCCAACTGCCTTTGCCCAGGATGCTGCGGCACGGCTCGTCAGCGACATGCTGGAGCGCATGACCCGCGAACAAGGCGAGACCCCCGAAACAATCGCTATGGTGCTTTGGGGGACAGACAACCTCAAGAGCGATGGTGAGGGTATCGCGCAGGTGCTCGCGCTGCTTGGGGCTCGGGCAATACAGGATGAACTTGGCAATATCAGCGATGTTGCGCTCATCCCGCTGTCTGAGCTTGGTCGCCCACGCATAGACACGGTGGTGACGGTGAGCGGTATTTTCCGTGACCTGCTAACCCACCAGATGCAGCTTATGGACAAGGCGGTCAAGATGGCAGCCAATGCCAACGAGCCACTAGAGTTTAACTACGTCCGCAAGCACGTACTGGACCAGTCAAAGGAGCTAGGTATTAGCATTGACGAAGCGGCTATTCGTATCTACTCCAACGCACCGGGCAGCTATGGCGCAAACGTCAACCACTTGGTAGAGAGCGGTACGTGGGATAGTGAAGATCAATTGAGTGAAGCCTTTATGAGCCGCAAGAGCTTTACGTTGGGGGCAGATGGGCAGTGGCGTGAAGCCCGCTCCATTATGGAAAAATCCTTTGCTACCGTAGATGCGACCTTCCAGAACATTGATAGCTTTGAGATTGGCATTAGCGATGTTGACCACTACTACGAGTACCTGGGCGGTGTCACCAAGACGGTAGAAAAGCTCCGCAGCAAACGCCCGTCAGTGATGGTCGCGGATGCGGTGGGCAGTGGCAGTGGGCGGCTGAGTTCGCTGGAGCAGATGGTGCGGCTAGAAACCCGTGCCAAGTTGCTCAACCCCAAGTGGTATGACTCTATGCTCAACCACGGCTACGAAGGGGTGCATGAGATTGAGTCGCGGGTGAATAACACCTATGGCTGGAGCGCGACAGCATCGGCGGTAGAGGGGTGGGTTTATCAGGGCGTAGCCGAGACCTACCTGCTGGACGAGAAGATGCGCGACAAACTGGCAAAACTGAACCCCCATTCGGCAATGGCGATTACGGGTCGCCTACTTGAAGCCAACAACCGTGGCTTTTGGGATGCGGACGATGAGACGCTCAACAAACTTCAAGACATCTACGATGATTTGGAAGATTTGCTAGAAGGCGTGGTAAGCAACGTTCCACAAACTGTCGAGCAATAACGCTTGGTGTATTGCCCCCGTCCCAATGTGCATGTTGTTGGGGCGGGGGCTTTGTGTATAGTGTGAGGAAAGTCGTGTATAATTTAGCTAAGGAAAGAAAAGACTAGCTCAGTAGCAGATGAACTTCTATCATGAACACAAAAACTATGCTTCATTCCTACTACACTTGGCTGAATAACCAGACCTCTACCAAAGAGCTAGATACGAACTGGGTAGAAGTTACTGTCCCATTTTTAGACCGTCATAATGATTACATTCAATGTTATCTTCGATTTGATGGTCAATATATCCATTTGTCTGATGATGGCGATACGCTCGCTGATCTCTTACTCACCGGGTATGATCTCTCGATACCTACCCAACAAGAGACCCTGACGGTTATCCTCAATGGTTTCAACATTCAGTATGACGATGAGGTCTTACAAACAACCACTACCCATGAAGAATTCCCGGTAACATTCCACAATTTTATTCAAGCTATCCTTGCTATCAACTTGTTAGCACAAACACGACTAGATACCCTGTATGGAGCTTTCGCTGGAAAAGGTACTACACCTCCTGAAGAAGACATCCGTATGGTACGACGCGAAGTTTGGGGAGAATTGTACCAATGAACACCCCTACTAGAACCAAGACGAATAAGGATCAAACCCATGACCGAACACCACCCACACACCACAACTGAACAACGGCTCCCTATGAGCTATGACGAGTTTGTCGCATGGGATACCGGCGCATGCCAAGCCGAATGGGTCAAGGGAGAAACAACTATTTTTAAGCCACCAACGACTATCCACCAGAGCTTGATGAGCCTCCTCAATACGCTCCTTGTGCTCTATACCGATATGCACTCGCTTGGCAAGGTGCTCACCGCACCCTTTGAGATGCGCCACCTACCGGGGCAGGCTTCTCGTGAGCCAGACATCCTCTTCATAGCAACCGCAAACAACCACCGGCTCACAGCCAATCGGCTCGAAGGGGCAGCAGATATAGTGATGGAGATAGTCTCCCCATCTAGCGTCATACGCGATTACCAAGACAAGCGAATTGAATACCAACAGGCTGGTATCCGTGAATATTGGATTATAGACCCACGGCAGGGCAGCATACCTATCCATTGCTACCATCTTTCCCCCCAGGGTCACTATGACCTCGCCAAGCCTGACGACCAGGGACGCTATCACTCGGCAATCGTGCGGGGGTTCTGGTTGCACCCAACATGGATAAGCCAACGTCCATTGCCAGCCGCCCATACCCTGTTGCTCAAGATGTGCGGAGAAACCTACATCACCTACCTCATAGCACAACAACAAGCAACCCAAGACCCCGAACACCGCTAAATCCTAGAAAGAACACCAGATTCTATGACCTTTGGGCAAAACATACGCCTGGGAATGGTTCACGTAGCAACGACCATCACCTTTGTACCCATCAATGGTATCCTCAACCGGGTGATGATCCACGAAAAGGGCATCCTTGCCAGCATCATCGCCGCGCTCATCATCTTTCCCTACCTTATCTCGCCCATACAGGTGTGGATAGGGCAATTTTCAGACCGCCACCCCATCATGGGCTACCGTCGAACCCCCTACATACTCGGCGGTATACTCCTTTGCATTGTGGGACTATTGCTTACCCCCCACACTGCCCTCATGATGGAAACGAATTTTTGGCAGGGGTTACTGTTGAGTATCGGGGCATTTGGGATGTGGGGCGTGGGCAACAACCTTGCTGCCGTCTCCTACCTCTCGCTTGCCAGCGATATGTCCACAGAGAACAATCGCTCAAAGGTCATCTCGGTCATGTGGGTCATGATGCTCATAGCCATCATCGGCACGGCTATCATTGCGGGAAACGCGCTTGAGCCATACAGCGATGCCCAACTTATTCGCGTCTTCAATACCATTGGGGGTATCTCGTTCCTGTTGCTGTTCTTGGGGCTAACGGGGCTAGAACCACGTATCACCAAACAGGAGAGCTACGATGGCGAAGAGCGAGTCAGCTACAAAACCGCTCTCGTGACAGTCTTTCGCAACCCCCAAGCACGCCTTTTCTTCATCTACCTGATTATGCTGCTCTCTGCCATACTAGGGCAAGATGTACTGATGGAGCCATATGGGGCGCAGGCGTTTGGCATGACCGTCAAGCAGACGACCCAGATCACCGCCACATGGGGCGGGATGACCATGCTCGCCCTCATCCTCCAGGGGGTCCTCTTTAGCAAGTGGATTACGAACAAGCAGGGGGCAATGATTGGCGGCGCACTTGCTGCCGTTGGGTTGGTCTTGGTTGGCATCAGCGGGCTGCTCCATTTTCGGATGTTCTTCATGCCGGGGATTGCGCTGCTTGGCTTTGGCACGGGTATCTCCACCTCTACCAACCTAGCGTTGATGCTTGGGATGACCACCCCTGAACAAACCGGGCTGTTCATTGGGGCATGGGGCGTGGCAGATGCGCTTGCTCGCGGTATGGGCAACCTGATGGGCGGGGTTGTGCGGGATGTCATCGCCCACATGGTCAACAATACGATCATTGGCTATGTGAGCGTCTTTCTCATAGAAGCGGGGATGCTTGGTATCTCGCTCTTGATGCTGCGGGTCATCAACACCGACAGTTTGCGTGAAGAGGAACAGCAGTCGTTGTCAGACATCCTAGCAATGGCAGGTGACGTGTGAGAACAATGTGCGTTTGATAGGGCAAAGCCAAGACCGGAAAGTAGGCCAAAAAATTGCCAAAATAGCTGATTTGTTGTAGAATGGACTATTCAAATGGGGGAAATAGCACAACGAGCTTTGTACCTAACCCACCGCAACAAGAGCTTACACCGAGCTACACACCTATGCAAATGCAGAAACTACACCTTCAGGAGCTTCCCAATGGATAAAACTATAGCCCAATCCATTGCCGCGATAGCGGCTGACTACCGGTCAGGTGCCGCTGAAATAGCGGAACAAGGAGCAAATGTTTTGCTTCATTATGCCAAAACATCTGCTGCTAAGACTGCTACTGCCTTTCGTCAAGAAATTCTCTCCATTAGTTATACGCTTATCCGTTCGCATCCCTCTATGGCTCCGCTGGTCAATCTCGTAAACACGCTCCTGTGGGCTATTGATTCACTGCAATCGCTTACCCCTATGAAAAAGCGGGCAGTCAATGCAGTTGCAGACTTCAAACATCAGATATATGTACGTGAAGCCGCTATAGCCGGGCTAGTACTCAAGCTCATACCCGAACGGGCACAGATAGTCACCCTCAGTCGTAGCACCACCGTCAAAGCCGCCCTGCTCCATGCCCAACACGCCGGACGACGGTTTCACGTTATCTGTGCAGAAGGGCGACCCGGCTATGAAGGTCGCACTATGGCAATGGAACTCAACGAGCATGGGGTGTCTGTTTCCCTCGTGATAGATGCGCTGGCTATCTCCCTCACCCAAGAAGCCAACCTCGTGCTTGTGGGGAGCGACCATGTGCGCGACCATGAGTTGGTCAATAAGGCAGGTACGTATGGAATGGCATTAGCATCTCATGCCCACGATGTCCCCATCTATACGCTCTGTGGCAGCAGTAAGTTTTTGCCCCCAGGCTATATACCACCATCCCAGACCTGTTGGAATTCTAGCCAAGTATGGGATGACCCCCCAAGCAATATAGCGATTAAAAATCTCTACTTTGACCATACCCCCCTTTCCTATCTCACCGGCATCGTCACCGAAAAAGGGGTATTACCTACAGTTGGTATTGAAGCGTGGTTGGCTTCTATGAAGTTGCATCCATCACTGAAGGATATCGAAGAAGTGTAGGGGGAAGAAGCCCCCCATCCCTCGCTTGTATTTTAACGATACGTTAGGTTAAGTTACAGAAGCGTTCTATGCACCGTCTCACCTCACGGGAGAGGTTCGTTGTCGTCCAAGCGGGCAAGCTCATCCTCGCCTGCCTGTTGGAGATCGCGGAGAGTCTCTATAACGCTGATGATACCGGGTACAAACGGTAGCATACGTTTTCTTGCCATCACCATAAAAGATAATGCCCAGTACTGCCAGTATTACCGCCCCCCCAAGTATCCCCTGCCAAAAGTCCGGCATAGCCAGCACGAAGGCGAACACGAAAACAACGAGCACCAAAACGAAGCTAATAGCAAAAAGCCCTAGCCCAACCCTTTTGCCTATTAGCCCCTCACGCGGGGGGTTTTTGGCAAGATACGTCAACTCCTCTTGGAGTTGGTCAAGTTGCGTATGCAGGGCTTGTATGCGTTCGCTGGTATCAAGCGTTGTGGGCGATACCGCATCGGGTTCCTCAACCGGTTGAAGATAGGCGATCCCGACTGAACGGTTGACGATATAGGGAGTAGTCACAATGAGTACAGGTGAGGTGTCCAATATCCGTAGGGACATTGAGCGTTGTTTGACAGGATGGACATATGAGAGGTGTTGTTGCAGTCATAAGGTGGCTATTCCGGTACCGTATAAAGCCGCTGATAGGCTTTATAATACCCATAAACTCGTTTAACATAGTTCTGCGTTTCTGGGTAGTCTATGATTTCGGTAAAGATGTCCGCATCATCTACGTGGTCGCCGCCTGCCCAACGCATAGCATTCCCCGGTCCGCCATTGTAGGCTGCCAACCCTGCTTGGATGCTCCCGTGCATCATCGTAATCTGCTGAGCAATATAGTAGGCAGCAAATTGGATACTCACCGCGGGACGGTAGAGATCATCCACAGAGAAGGGCGAAATATGCAACTGTCGGGCGATGCCAGAGCCAGTGGTAGGCATCACCTGTCCTAGCCCACGAGCACCCACCCACGAGGTGGCATGGGGGTTAAAGAGGCTTTCCTGGCGCATAAGCGCATAGAGCAACAGCGGGTCTACCCCATAGGTCTGTGCCTGTTCCCGCACGATTTGGGCGTAGGGAGTGGGGTAGATAAGGCGGCGCAGCACATCTGGCATAGGAACTGTCCCATCCCCTTCCCCCCTGCTTGGAGCAGCAGCAGCCAACTGTTCGGCAATCTTGAGCGCAATGTAGGTATTGTTGTGGGTATGGGCAAGGTAAACAAGGCGCACCAGGTCAGAGGGGGTATCCTGCCACAGTTGGCGAGCATAGTTCCACTCCGCAATGGCATCGCTATAAAGCCCCACCTGATCCAAGCCTATCGCCCGTTGTACCGTTGCATGATGCAACACATGCGGGGCAGTTATCTGGTCTGTCATGGTTAGTGGAGTCTGTGGAGTTGCCTCCCAACCGGCAACCCAATCCGCTAGGGTACGCCAGTCCTCCTCAGTGATGGGGTTGTCAATCGCATGGGTCGGTTGTGCAGACATGTTGAGGTGCTCGGCAGCGCGTGCGCCATAGTAGGAGTCGGGGGATGCGGTATATGCATCGGTAAAGAGCGTCTGGGCTTGCGTTGATTGTCGTTGCTCCTGAGCACTACGTGCCGCCCAGTAGGAACCAAGCGCATGCAGATAGCCCTTGCGTCCCGTGGCAATGTGTTGCCACAGGGTTTGTGCAGCATCGTAGGTACCATTGCGGTAGCGGGCTAGGGCGACATCGTGCAAGATGTAGGGAGTGAAACTTGTTTCTGGATAGGTCTGTTCAAGGTGAATACGTACTTGGAGGGCTTCTTCATAGGCACCAAGACGGTCTAGCAGTTGGGCAGCGCGGTCTAGCGCAATTGGGGCAAGCGAGTCGTTTGGGTAGGAGGCAGCATAGGCTTGGTAGGCTTCGGCAGCTTGGCGGGTCTCCCCTTTCTGCCCAAGCGTTTGTATCCAATCAAGCCGAGCTTGTCGCCCCGGTGCGCTATCGGGGCTATGCGTGAAGATTGGCTCCAATGCTGCCATCGCCGGCGTGAAGTATCCCGTTTCGCGGATGTTCATTGCCCGGAGCCGTTCAAGGTCAAGGGTTGCCGTGGTCGGCTCTCCCGCCGCTATCTGTTGCACCGCCTGGTCAAAGTAGGGGGTAGCTTCGGTATGCTTGCCTGCGTAGTAGAGCACTTGGGCAATAGTCGCAGGAGCTATAGGGGGCGTGTTGCTATCCCCATTCCTCTGAGATTCTCTATAGGCTTCAACTATTGCCAACGCATAGCTTGATGTGGGGTAGTTGGTTAGCAGGTCATCTTGCCAGACTTGCTCTTGCTTCCCCATCTGTGTTGCCAACGTTGCAGCTTCATGGAGCATACGTGAACGGTAGTCAGGGAGCGAGGCAAGCTCCAACAGATCAGTATAGAGTTGCAACATTTTTGTTGTATCGCCTAGCTCGTGATGGAGCGCAATAGCCTTTTCATAGCTACCCGCCCGTTCAGCAGGCTGCACCGTGCTTGTGGCAACATGTTCATAGGCTTGCGCCGCTTCGGTGAGGCGATTGATAACGCGGTATTGCGCCGCCTGTCGCATAGCCGCGTAGGGTTCAAGGGGGGTATTGAGCAACCGATAGCGTTGGTAGGTCGCAATAGCATTGGCATGGTCGCCGGCTTCTTCGTAGCAGCGAGCAAGCCAGAAGAGCGCAGGAGCAGTGAGTGTATCGGTTTCGTCTATAAGCGTCTTGAAAGTCTCGGCAGCAGAAGTCCAACGGCTACGTTTGGCGAAGCTCTCTGCTAGGTAGTAGCGGGCTTGGCGTTCTTCGCTGGCATGGGGGTAGGTGTTCAGGTAGCTATGCAGTATTTCTGCTGATGCTTCATCATTTCCCATCATGCGTTCTTCCAACGCCAAATCAAGCAACTGTGGGGGTGGGGGCAGGGTGGCAATGGGTTTGGGGTCTGTGTCCCCCGGCGTTGTATGCGCTGGTTGTTGCGTTGGGGGAACAAGCGTTGGTATGGTTGACGATGGGGTAGTTGGAGTAGCATGTTGGTCTGGTACGCCAGCGGGTGATGGTATCAGCAAGAAGATCAGCACCAGAGCTACCAGAATGATTGCAAAGAACCCGACGAGTTTACGAGATAGAGTATGCTGCATACCAAGTATTGTACCATGAGTTTTTGCGCTATGGGGAGTTTATCGGAATGGGGGAGAGGGGGGGCTGCCCGGAGCGACCCGATCCCCGCGTAGGGGAGAGTTTACCTACTTTGAGTCTAGCTACATGCCCCTATGCACAGCCACCCGACGGTAAATAGTCAACGTTTCTTCTGCTGCCTTCTGCCAAGAAAACCGTGCTGCCTGGGGGGGGCCTCTCCGCCGTAAATCCGCAAGGAGATCATCATCAGTCCAGACCTGCTCAATGCTGTCTGCCCACGCTTGCACCTCCTGCGGCGGCAATACCAGTGCAGCATCCCCCGCTATCTCTGCCAAGCTGCCCCCATCCGACACGAGCGTTGGGCTACCACATGCCAACGCCTCAACCACGGGCAACCCAAACCCCTCATAGAGCGATGGGTTGGCATAGAAACGACACGCCCGGTAGAGCCACAAGAGTTCATCCATAGTGACCTGCCCCGTGAACACCACCACATCACCTAATGCTAGGTCGCGCACAGCACTAAAGATACTATCATCATACCACCCCCGCCCCCCCGCAATGACCAATTGATAGGGTTCCCCACGGCGGCGGTTTTGGCAGACATACAATGCCTGGAGTAGCGTTGGTAGGTTCTTGCGTGGCTCCAACGTGCTGACAAACAAGCCAAACTTGCCTACTTGCAACATAGGCGGCGGTAATGAACCGTCTAGCCCCTGCCCTACCTGGCGCGTTTCTCCTTCTGGTATGTCCATAGGGCAGAACATAGGCGCAGCTGCTTCATACACCACGTCTACCTGCTCCGGTAGTATATCGAGCAATTCGCAGATGTCATCCCGTGTAGTCTGGGAAACGGCAATGACGGCATCAGCCTGACGCACCGAATCATACACCTGCCCGTAGTAGTTCCGGGCGGCTTCGTCTACTATCTCTGGATAGTGCAGAAAGGCAAGATCATGGATGGTAACGACCTTGCGACAGCCGGCATAGCGTGGCACAATGAAGTCGGGGGTATGCAATACGTCAAGTCGATAGCGCAGGAGTTCAAGCGGGAGAGTCCACTGTTCATAGCGGTGATGTGGGGGCGTAACCAACGATGCATGGCGTATCATCCCCCTAACCTGTGCATCCTGGAGTAACGGGGTGCGCTGGCGGATATGCTGTAAGGCGATGAGTTCGTCATGCCGCTGAAGCCCCAACGTATCCCGTGCATGGTCTGCTGCCATCTGTGGCGCAAGCGCGGTGAGAAGCTGGCGGGTATACTGGGGTATCCCCCCCTGACGATAGGCATTGAGCCGAGCGTCAATCCCTACTCGCATGATCTCTGGCTCCTAACGTGACTTGCAAGCCGTCATAGGCAAGCATGACCCTCTCCGGTAGCTGCTCCTGTACTGTTGCATGCTCAAAAGCATGGGTAAGATGCACCAGATATGCCTGCTCTGGGCGTATATCCGCAATGACGGCTAGGGATTCTTCAAGCGAAAAGTGGGTGGGGTGGGGGGCATAGCGCAGCGCATTGATGACCAACACCTCAACCCCACGCAACATTTCCAGCGAGTGGGGCGGGATGGCACTGGCATCGGTCACATACGCCAAGTTGCCTATGCGATAGGCGTTGATAGGCATCGTCCCATGCAATACCTCGATGGGCTGAATAGCTACCCCATCCAGTTGAAACATGCCATCTATCGTCACCAGTTCTAGCGAAGGGCGGCTTGACCCCTGCGACTCTTGGCTAAAGGCATAGCTAAAGACCTTACGGACATGCGCCAGGGTATCAGATCGC
>CAZLKK010000049.1:0-1709 GCA_964559995.1 uncultured Chloroflexaceae bacterium | reverse complement strand
AGCAACAGGGCATCTAGGTGGGTCAACTGATGCGTCAACGCCTGTACCCGAAAGTCTGGTCCAGCATCTATGAGCAGGTTTAGCCCATTAATCTGGATCATTGCCGAAGTACGACTGCGCCGATTGCGGGGGTCATCTGAACAGCACACTGCACAGTCACACCCGATGATCGGCACCCCTTGCGAAGTTCCCGTCCCTAAGAATGTTATAATCATTGGAATTGCTCAATAAACGTGGTAGCATGCATTTCATAGAATACTCAGGATAATAGCATAGAGATGTATGAGATGCAAGAGAGGAATACAGATAACTAATGATACAAGCGTTTCTCCTCAAACTCGTTAGATTTCAGCTTCCCATTTGGCTGGTAATGCCCATACTTGGGCTAACCTTCTTGATAGGCATAGGCGGGGGGTATATCTCAGCCTTTCTTATTGCCCCTTCCACAAACTGCCCAGAGTCAGACGAGGTGTGCGAAGAATTTGGAGTATACTGGCAGGCATGGGACCTTGCCAGCGAAAATTTTGTAGACCCATCCGTAATAGAACCTGAGACGATGATTACTGGCTCCGTCAATGGGATGCTAAATACGCTTGGCGACCAGGGACACACTCGCTTTCTCTCTGCTGAGGAGGCGAACCGATGGAACCAATCGTTGGCGGGGGAGTATGAGGGTATTGGTGCCTATCTCGACATTCATGACGGACAAGCCATCATCGTTGAGCCAATCGAAGGGTCGCCAGCAGAAAAAGCCGGGTTACAGAGTGGCGACTTTATCCTCAAGATAGATGGCAAAGACACCTATGGTATGGCGTTGGATGAGGTAGCAAGCACCATACGCGGCGAGAAGGGGACAACAGTTGTGTTGACTATCCAACGCCCCGGTGATGTACAAGAATTTGATGTGTCTGTCAAGCGTGCCACAGTGGAGATACCCAGTGTTCAGTGGGCTATGCTGCCGAATGATATAGCCATTGTTTACCTAGACTCGTTTGCTAGTCGGTCTGCCGACGAGATGGAAGCAGCCCTCAAGGAAGCGCAAGAACAGGGGGCAAAACAGCTTATCCTAGACATACGCAACAACGGCGGCGGGTTGGTGAACGAGGCTATTGGTATTGCCAGCCAGTTTCTTCCCGAAGGCACACCGGTGTTGCTTGAGCAAAACCGCGATGGAGACCGCGAGGTATCCGAAGCACGAAGTGGGGGGGTAGCTCTGGACATCCCTATGGTCGTGTTGATCAACTTCCACACTGCGAGCTCGGCGGAAATCCTTTCGGGGGCATTGCAAGACCAAGAACGGGCACCACTCATTGGGGTGCGAACGGTTGGCACAGGTACGGTGCTCACTCCGTATGAACTGGAGGGGGGAGCAAAGCTCCTGCTAGGGACACAACAATGGCTCACTCCCAATGGTCGCACAATACGCAACCAGGGCATTTCACCGGATATTGAGATAGCTCTGCCGGTAGATATTGCGCCACTCTCTCCGCGTGAGGCGGCAGCCCTCTCCGAGGATGAGCTTATGGAGAGCGAAGATGTCCAACTGGTCAAAGCCATTGAGGTGCTGCTTGAACAATAAGAGATACCACCCAGGGAAATGAGCCAGTTTATACCCTGCTCCCCTTGCCCTCTGAGAGCGGGGGCAGGGGGAGCAGGTCTTTGAAGCGCAAAGCGCAAAGCGCAAAACGTGGAGAGCCGTTGCAAGCAAC
>CAZLKK010000048.1:8107-16949 GCA_964559995.1 uncultured Chloroflexaceae bacterium | reverse complement strand
TGATGTGGTTCGCCAGGTGTACGAGCAAGAAAAGCATCCATCGTGACCTCACCACGCCGTAGCAAAACAACGGTGCGATATGTGCTCCAGAGGAGTAGAAGGAGGCGATAATGAGTACCCGCTATATTGACCTAACGACAGATTTTGGGTTCAAACGATTATTTGGGCGACAAGAGAATAGTGCCATCTTGCAAGCCTTCTTGACGGACATCCTGATGCTTGACTCGCCGATTGTGGAAGTGCAAATCCTCACCCAAGAGCAATTACCCGAAACCACTACGGAGCGGATAGGCATTTATGATGTCTATTGCCAAGATGCTGATGGTCGCCGCTTCATTGTGGAGATGCAACGGGCATCGACCACCTACTTTAAGGAACGGGCGTTGTTTTATTCCACCTTTCCCATCACCCATCAGGTGCGGAAGGGCAGGGAGTATGATTTCAGCTTGATGCCGGTGTACTGTATCTGTTTGTTGAACTACAAGATGGATGATCAGCCTGGCTACTTTCGCAAGATACAGTTGATGGATGTAGAGCGGCATCAGGTATTCTATGATAAGTACACCTTTATCTTTATAGAAATCCCGAAGTTCATGTTGTCGTTGGATGAGGTGCAGGCAATGTTGGACAAGTGGCTGTATCTCTTCAAGCACAGTACTGAGTTGCGCGAGGTACCGACCCAACTGCAAGAGCCGTCATTGAAACGGGCGTTTGAAGTGGCGGAACTAGCCGCAATGACGGAAGAGGATCAATTCGCCTATCACTTGAACTTGAAACGGTTATCCGACAACCAGCTTCTTCTCCAGGGACAATTTGAAAAGGGGATGCGTGAGGGGATGCGTGAAGGAGAACGTAAAGGAGAACGTAAGGGGCTATTGTCAGGGATCAAGTTGGTATTGAAGATAAAGTTTGGCGAAGCGGGAGAGCGGTTGTTTGATGAACTCGCCCAATGTGAGGATATAGCCCGGTTGGAAGCAGTCCAGCACATCCTTGAGACGGCAACGACAGTTGATGTGGTTCGCCAGGTGTACGAGCAAGAAAAGCATCCATCGTGACCTCACCACCCACCATATCTGTTGTCATTGTCAACCTGAATGGGCAGGAATATCTGGAGCGGTGCATCACATCGCTGCTCAACCAAGACTACCCCGCGGAGCAGGTCGAGATCATCTTGGTAGACAATGCATCTACTGATGGCTCATTGGCTTACGTTGCAGCGCACTTCCCGATGGTCAAGGTGATACCCAACACGACCAACACCGGCTTTGCCCCCGCTGTCAATCAGGGGGCAGACGCTGCTACTGGTCGCTACCTTGCGCTGATCAACAATGATGCCTATGCCGATAGCCAATGGCTCTCTGCTATGCTCGCCACACTAGACCGCTACCACGAGAAAGGGGTTGTCTGTGTTGGGGCAACAATATTGGACTGGCAAGGCGAACGGATAGACTTTGCTGGTGGGGGAGCGAGTTTCTATGGCTTTGGACACCAGTTTTTCGTCAATCTCCCCTTTCATGCGAAGCAGCACACCGAACAGGATATGCTGTTTGCCTGTGGCGGCGCAATGCTCGTTGACCGCCGCCTTTTCTTGGACATAGGCGGCTTTGACCCTACCTACTTTGCCTACTTTGAGGATGTAGACTTTGGGTGGCGGTTGTGGTTAGCAGGCTATCGCGTAGTCCTCTCACCCGCCGCTATCGTCTACCACCGTCACCACGGCGTATCGCGCCATGTGCCACAGCACCAAATCAATGCGCTGCTTGAACGCAACGCGCTCATCACCATCTTGAAGAACTATGACGATGCGACCCTCTCCCACATCGCCGGTCCCGCGCTGCTGTTGGCAATACAACGGCTCATTGCCTTTTCAGACAGCCAAGACCGCCTAGACTGGCAGATGTTCGAGATAGGTGCTGTTGGTACAAGTACCGGTGAGGGCGAGAGCGAGAGCGAGGGCAAAGATACAGGAATATGCGAGGAGCCACTCGCCATCTCCCCCACGACCATGAGCTACATTGCCGCGCTGCGCTCGGTGATGCGCCAATTCCCCCACATCTGGCAACAACGCCAGCATGTGCAATCGCTGCGCCAACGCCCAGAGCATGAAATCCTGCCGCTGCTGCACTATCCCTTTGGACCGCACCATTGCACCCAACTGCTCTCTATGCAGACGCTCAACGAGATGTTTCGCTTGGATGAGGTTTTTGCCGAGCCACACCGTCGCCGCATCCTGATCATCAGTAGTGACCCGCTGTCAGACAACCTCGCGGGGCAAGGGATACGGGTAGTGGAGATGGCACACCACCTTGCCCGTTACTGTGAGGTCATCGTTGCTGCCCCAAAGCAGGCAGATGTAGTGTTGCCGGGCGTGACGTTTGTCAGCTTTGACCACGAGGACAAGCAGGCAATCGAGAGCCTCGCGGGGCATGCCGAGGTGGTCATTCTCCAGGGGTATAGCCTCTATCGTCACCACGTTATTGAACAGATGCGAAAGATTGTCGTCGTAGACCTGTACGATCCCTTTCACCTAGAGAGTTTGGAATTTTTCAAGCACAAGAAGCTAGACGAATCCCGCGAAAAGGTCGGCAGCAATCTGGAGGTCATCAACCAACAACTACTCGTTGGGGACTTTTTCATCTGTGCCAGCGAACGTCAACGCGACCTTTGGCTTGGTGCGCTCAGTAGCAGGGGACGGCTCACCCCCGCTGCCTATGCTGACGATCCTACGTTTCGCAACCTGATAGACGTAGTGCCATTTGGTCTCCCTGCCACCCCGCCAACCCATACGCAGCAAGTGCTCAAGGGAGTACACCCCCATATTGGCAAGGATGACAAGGTGATACTATGGGGCGGGGGGGTGTGGGACTGGCTTGACCCCTTGACGGTCATTGGGGCTATGAACCTGATACGACAACAACGCCCAGATGTCAAGCTCTTTTTTATGGGCAGGCGACACCCCAACGCTTTTGACGTGCAACGTATGATGATGTATGATCATGCCGTTTCGTTGGTGAGAAACTTGGGATTGCAAAACACCGTTTTGTTCAATAGCCAGTGGGTACCCTACAGTGAGCGGGCAAACTACTTTCTTGAAGCTGACATTGGGGTAAGTGCTCACCTCAACCATGTGGAAACGCGGTTTGCCTTTCGTACCCGATTGCTGGACTATATCTGGTGTGGATTGCCAATGGTCGTATCGGTGGGGGATACCCTGTCTGAGACCGTCGAGGAGTATGGCGTTGGGCGCACGGTGGAGATTGGCGATATTGAGGGGTTCGCTGCGGCATTGCTCCATAGGCTAGAACAGCCAAATCTGCGCGAGCAGTATGCGCCAGCATTTGCCGAGTTGCAAGAAGCGTATAGTTGGCAACAAACGCTTGCGCCCTTGATTGACTTTTGTCGCAATCCACGCTGTGCGCCAGACCAGCACCGCTACTCGTTGCTGGACACCTACCAACAGCGTATTCAAGCATTAGACGATATTGTTGCAACCAAGAATAGCCACATTGCCCACCTAGAGCACATCCTGAAGCAGCTAGAGTCCGGGCGGGTGATGCGAGCATTGCGCTGGTTGCGCCGCGGGAAATAGAGGCTAAGGGATTAGTACCTACAACAGTAAAAGAGAAAGACACGTATGCGAAATATTAATTTTCGTCAAACCTATAATAAATACATAGGATTGCTAAAAAAGCAATCTGAATCATCAGATGAAGCCATGCATCTTGCAGTCGGGGGACACTTTGAAGCTATTGGCTTGCTAGAGCGTGATCTCCTCATCCAACATGGGTTGAAACCTGATAGCTATTTGGTTGATGTAGGGTGTGGCTCCGGGCGGCTCGCTATTCCATTGTCTGAATACCTCAATCCAGGGAAATTGCTCGGTACTGACGTAGTACCTGACTTGCTTGACTATGCTCGCCAAAAGGTCAACCGGCCTGATTGGCGTTTTGAGCATACCGAAGGTCACACTATCCCTGCTGAAGATGGTAGAGCAGACATGGTTTGCTTTTTCTCGGTCTTTACCCACATCTTGCATGAACATACGTACAAATATTTACAAGAGGCAAAGCGGGTGGTAAAACCTGGGGGCAAGATTATTTTCTCTTTCCTAGAGTTTGCTATCCCATCACACTGGGATCAGTTTGTTCCTGATGCAACTCTTGATGAAGATTTCCCTCTGACGATGTTTGTCAGCCGTGATGGTATCCAGGCTTGGGCAGAACATCTTGACCTAGAGATAACTGGTATTTATGATGGCGACAAACCCCATATTACCCTCTCCCAAACAGTCACCTTTGAGGATGGGCGCGTGATGGAAAACGAAGGCAATCTAGGACAATCTGTGTGTGTGCTAACGAAAAAGCAATAAGGAAAGGTATTATGACAGAAACAGCCCGACATCGTGTGCTGCTCATCAGCACAGAACCGCTCTATGAAAATCTGGCAGGTCCGGGGATACGCACGGTACAAATGGCAACCTACCTTGCCCCCCATTGCCAGCTTACGCTTGCAGCACCACGTCAGGGCAACGTGTCCCTTCCGGGGGTTGAGTGTGTCGTCTTTCAGCGCGATGACCATACCCTTATGCAACAACTAGCCTCGCAAGCAGAGGTCATCATCCTGCAAGGCTTCACGCTGTATCACCATTCCTACCTTGCAACTATGGGCAAAAAGCTGGTGATAGACCTCTACGATCCTTTCCATTTGGAGTGTCTGGAGTTTTTCAAGGAGGAGGAAGAAGAACATGCCCGTCAGATACACGCGCACAAATTGCACGTTGTAGACCAGCAGCTCCAGGTTGGGGACTTTTTCATTTGTGCCAGCGAACGCCAACGCGATTTTTGGCTTGGCGCACTGAGTAGCACCGGGCGGCTCTCGCCCGAATCCTATGCCCAAGACCCGTCTTTCCGTTCTCTGATAGACGTAGTGCCATTTGGACTAGAGCCAACCCCCCCAACGCCTACCAACCAGGTGCTCAAAGGGGTTGTCCCTGGTATTGGCAAGGATGACCAGGTGATCCTCTGGGGCGGGGGGGTGTGGGACTGGCTTGACCCCTTAACCGTCATTCGGGCTATGGCGCACGTCCGCGAGCAGCGCGGTGATGTCAAGCTCTTTTTCCTCGGCTTTCATCACCCCAACCCCGAAGATGTGCCAAAAATGCGCGTGTATGAAAAGTGCCTTGAACTGGTCAAAGAGCTAGACCTAGCAGATACGGTATTGTTCAATGACTCGTGGGTTCCCTACCGCGAACGCCACAACTACCTGCTGGAGGCAGACATTGGCGTAAGTGCCAACTTTAACCACCTAGAAACCCGCTATGCCTTCCGTACCCGTATGCTGGACTACATTTGGGCAGGGTTGCCAATGGTCATTACGGCAGGTGATACGCTGGCAGATACTGTTGCAGCGCATGGCTTGGGGCTAGTAGTCTGCCCCGGCGACCCGCTGCAATTTGGCGATGCGCTCCTCACGCTGCTAGATCAACCTGACCTGCGCCAACTGCATGCACCAGCATTTGCTGCCATACAACCCTTGTTCGTATGGGAGAATGTATTACAACCACTCATTACCTTTTGCCAAAACCCCTACCATGCCGCTGACCACAAACGGTTGACGCTTTCTGATACCTACCAACGCCGTATTGAAGAGCTAGACGATATTGTTGCCAAGAAGAATGATCATATTGCCTATCTGGAATCGCTGATCAAGCAGGTTGAGTCGGGGCGCATCATGCAAGCCCTACGTCTCTTCAACGACATGCGGCAGGGACAGGGTGAACGGTTTCGGCGTTTGGTGTGGTCATTGACCAAACAGCGACCTACACCAGTATCACCCGCTCCCCCTGCCCCCATGCCACCAGCAGCAACACCGTCTGCATCCGTCCCCACACCTACCCCCACACCTGCTCTCACACCGCCTGCCCCTACGTACAATATCCTGGATGAGTACGTTACGGATACGCCAACTCCCCAACACGCGCTGGACATCTTCAAGGACGAGTGGTGGTCAAAGCTACCTGAACCCTACGCCGATTTGACGGCGGGGAAGGCAGATATTTTTGAGGATGAGCGCATAGAGATGGCACTAGAGGAGTTAGGCGGTGTTGCGGGTAAGTCTGTCCTAGAGCTAGGCCCGCTAGAAGGGGGACACTCCTACATGCTGGAGCGGGCGGGGGCGGAGTCTATCTTGGCGATAGAGTCCAACACCCGTGCCTACCTCAAGTGTTTGGTTGTTAAAGAGCTGTTTCATCTCCAGCGGGTGCAGTTTGCCTGCGGCGATTTTGTCAGCTATATGCGGGACACCGACACCCGCTTTGATGTCTGTATTGCCTGTGGGGTGCTCTACCATATGCCCAACCCGGTAGAACTTATCGCGCTGTTGGCAAAAACCTCAGACCGTATCTTTCTCTGGACGCACTACTACGACGAAGAGGTTATCGCCAGTATCCCCGGTCTTATCAACAACTTCTATGCTACCGAGACGGTTTCCTACCAAGATGCTACCTACACGGTGCATCGCCAGGAGTATCGCGCTTCGCTCTCGTTGAAACACTTTAGCGGCGGTATGGAATCATATAGCTACTGGATGTACCGTGAGGATATTCTCGATAGTCTGCGCCATTTTGGGTATACCTCTGTAAACGTGCTCAAAGATTATCAGGGTATGCATGGGCCTAGTTTTTCGGTAGTTGCCATACGAGAATAGGTGCCTCTATGAGCATTTCCTTTGCGAAAGCGGTGATACCAAACCCGCGCACCCTTTGGGACAGGGTATGGCACCAAAATAGTGCTCGTCATAATGGTAGTAACCATCGGCACTGGCGTTCTTTTGCGCTGCTGTTGGTTACTTTTGTGTGTAATACGATTCTGTGGGGCATCATTGTCCAACCTACGTTTCCTCCTGATGAGACCAGCCATTTTGAGTATATTCGCCATCTCTACACAACCCAAACCTTGCCCGTCTATGGCGAAACCTACTATATCTATAATACCCATCTGCTCAATGCTCATGCGCTGATCCCCCCGCTCTACTACCTCTTGGGGGTACCATTTCTTGCTATTGCTGCTGACCAAACCTTAGAAACCCAGGTGGTCGTTGTGCGTATCCTGTCGCTGCTGATAGGTACGGGGATTGTGACGATTGCCTACCTGCTCGGACGCTTGCTCGTCCCCACTCGCCCTGTCTTTGCGCTGGCGTTTGCTGCCCTTGTTGGCTTCAATCCCAGATTTACCTATATGAGCGCGGCTATCAATAGCGACAATTTGGTCAACCTCATTGCCGCTGCGCTGCTGCTCATGCTTATCTCTGGTATCAAGCAGCAATCCCCCACGCGCCGCTGGATGGTCACGATGGGGGCGTTGATGGGGCTAGGGTTGATTACCAAGCAAACAATAGCTGTAGTGATTATTGCCAGTGGGGTCATGATCCTCTGGTTGGTGTGGCAACAACCAAAACCGCAACGGATCAAAACCTTTGTGACGATGGCGGTATGGATGGGCTGTAGCATGCTGCTGATTAGCGGGTGGTTTTTTGTTCGCAACTGGCTGGTCTATGGCGACCCTACCGGGCTGTCGTTGATAGGCTCGCACGATTCAAGCTATAGCTATACTCCCTACCCCTATAAGAAATTTGGCGGGTCTTTCTTTGAGATGCTCTTCGCTACCTCTCCCCTCTCGATTCCCTTTTTCCCGACCATATTTCGCAGCTTTTGGGAATACTTCGACCATGTGTCATTGAGAACCCCTCAGCCTATCTTTAGGCTGTTTCTCGCCCTTACCATTGGGGGAGGAGTTGGGACGCTGTTGTGGCTCGTGCGTCAATGGTGGCGGCGCAGGGGGACAAGGTGGCAGCGGGCTGCGGTTGCCAGTATTGCCCTGTTCATTGGTTTGGTGATTGGCTCTGTGTTCTCTGCCTGCTACCGTATGGATTATCAACCACAAGGGCGGTATCTCTTTTCCGCTTTGCTCCCGTTGTTGCTCATCGTTATCGTGGGGTGGGAGCATCTTTTGGATATGCTGAGGCTTCGGCATTTTGCTGCACCGTTGGTTATTGCTACTATGCTGGTTGCCAATATCGCTACGCTCATCACGACTATTGCCCCTGCCCATCACCTGAGCATCATCAACAAGCAGGTGGGTATCCAGGAGTTTCCTGGTGCCTCGCTCTATATACGCCCAATCCAACTCCCCCAGCTTGGTTTTGGTCCCTTTGGGGCTACCTACCAATTTGTACCCCAGTCTGCCGAGATAACCCGGTTTGATCTGCTCCTGGAAACCACACCGGATATACGGGGTCCGGTTATTTGGCGCATTACCGACCAGCAGCAAAATGAACTGGCGCATGGGGTTGACGACTTCATCCACACCGAAGCTCTGGTATCAACGCTTGTGGGTATTCAACCCGAAGTGTCCCACTATACCCTGACCATGCCCCAAGAGCTGCGGTTTGCGCCGGGCGAGCCATACATGCTTTCCATCCACGCGCCCAGGGCTACTGTTGAGATACCCTTGCGGGTCTACCAGTCTGCCCAAGATGGTGCGCCCCCAGAGGTGGTCAACAATAGCCGCTTGCTTGGGTTACACATTGGCTATGCGGATAAGCCGCTAGATACGCTGCTGTATACCATCAGCCATCGCTTACTCTCAGATAGCCCCCAGTCGCCACTTGGCATGGCACAATTAACGTTGTATGTACTGGTCATTGGGCAGATGGTCGTGTTGGTGTTTGGGGTATTTGGGGAAAGAGAGCGACAACCCGCTCCCCCTGCCCCCGCTCCCAGAGAGCGAGGGGATGAGGGATGGGGGCTGCCCGAAGGGGTAGAAGATGGGGGCAAGGTACAAAC
>CAZLKK010000048.1:0-8097 GCA_964559995.1 uncultured Chloroflexaceae bacterium | reverse complement strand
CCGGCGTTGTGGTATTGGCAGTATGGCTATTTCAAGCAGAGCCGCCAAAACACGTCCCCCGTGAGACTCTCCAAGCAGAGCCGGGGCAGTTGCTTACCCTTGACACTAACCCTGACGTAGTAGCCGATTTGCTCTTCCTCGCCAATAGTCCCTCTACGCTCAAAGACCCGCCTGCCCCGCTGGATATGCATAATCTGCAAGTTATACAGCCATTTACCTTTACCCTTGCCCACAAGACTACTCCTGTGCTCTTTATGCATGCCACGAGCACGATTACCTATACCTTCACTGACTTACCAGCAGATACTGCGCTCAAAACCGCGTTTACGATCAATCCAGTAGCATGGGATTATCATGAGCAGGGGGTAACGAGTGATGGAGCAGAGTTTGTCGTGAGTATTCAGCATGAAGATGGGACACGCGAGGTTGTCCGCCGCTTTATAGACCCGGTCCACAACCAACGAGATCGCCGCTGGTTTCCTGTGATAATAGACCTAAGTACCTACGCTGGCGAGCGGGTACAACTGGTATTGAGTGTGCTGCCAGGTCCAGATGGTAAGGAGCATTTCGATTGGGGGGGGTGGCGGCAGCCGGTGCTCGTCCCAACAGAATCTCCATCATAGGTTGCAGTGACCTTATGCATATACCAACCGCTACAACCAAACAACCATTGCCCCACCTGCCAAAACGCGGGATACGTACCCATCTAGGGTTGCTTATTCGGCAGGTATGGGGGGATGTGCTGGTGCTCGTGTTGCTCATTGGTGGCGGAGCATTGCTGACAACGATGGCAATAGCCCCCCTTCACCACACTGCATCCTATACTGTTATGACATCAACGTTGCTCACTCCCCGCAGCCATATGTATGGCGAAGAGTATTTCCCCGATGGCAGAGCGTATCGTTGGACAAAAGGTGGCGAGAGTCTCTGGCAATTGCCCAACCCCGGCGGCTCCCCGATTGTGCGGCTCACCCTAGCCGGCGGACCAGGGCGCACGGTACCTGTGACAGTACGCTATAACCAAGCCCCTACAACCTACGCTTTTCTCATTGCACCAGAGCCACGGCAATATAGCCTCCTTGCGCCTGCTACACCAACCGAACGTGTGGCACTCTGGCTTGCATCCCCCACAATAGATGACCCCAAACATGGGCATAGTCTTGGCATCGTCATCAGCGATATGCAGATCGAAGATGGCAGTAGCGGCAGTGTGCCACGGGGATTCACTACCGGGTTGCTGTGGGCAATAGTCGGGGGCTTTCTCGTGTTGCGCTTAGCCGGGCTGCGCCGGGTCTATGCAACATTGCTCATTGTCGTGAGTTTTGGGGCAATAGTGGCGTGGTATGGCTATGGCGGTGGGTGGCAGTATGGCCTAGCGGGAACCCTGCTGCTAACCAGTGGACTCGTGTTGATAGCCGCAGGGGGGGTGGGGGTGCTAGTGGGGCGGGAGAGCCCAGCAGACCAACACCCGCTGATGCTGCTCGTCATCAGTAGCGGGATCGTGTTTTTGCCTATTATGCTTGTGCAAGTAGCTATTGCCGGTGATTACCCGGTCCACATTGGCGAGGCAGTACGGATGAGCCGCGAGGGGACAATTGGCTTTCCCCATTTTCTGTATCAGGTGCTGGTGCTGGTGCTGCATACTGTTGCCCCCGCTACCTTCTACCAATCATCACTTGGACTAATCTACGGGCTTGTCCCCCATATCCCCGCACAATTCCCGGCTACCTACGAGGTAGTCAGTGGGTATGAAATACCGGGGGTGTTGGCGGTAGTGGTCTGGTATCTCATTGCTAGTATCGTAGTCTATCGCTTCTTGCAGGGAAAAGACAAACCATTACACCGGCGCGAGCGGTTTGTGCTGGCAGGGGTGACGCTGGCGGTGTTGTTGGCTACTGCGATCTCGCTACTTTCTTGGCTAGGGGTAGACCCGCTACGTTACCTGGGCTATATTGGCTTCCAAGCCTACCACAACCCAACGATTCACGGTATCAAGCCTATTGCGTTGTTGCTCTTCTGGTTTGCGCTGGCAATGTTCCCCTCTATCTCTATTACTTCAGACCAACGGGGGTCGCTCCTATGGCACACAGCAGCTACCGCTGCACTGACCATCCTGTCTGCACTGGCAAAACCAAACTATAGTATTTGCCTGGTGCCTGCGCTGATGCTGCTTGCCGGTTATCGCTTCATACGAAAACAGCCGGTCCACTGGCTTGTGCTGGCGTTTGGTGTAGTGATACCGGGGGGATTGGTGCTGGTCTGGCAATATGCCATCACCTATGCGGCGCAGGGACCGGTGATGGAGTCATCTAGCATTGTGTTTGCCCCCTTTGCCGTGATGAGTGCTTACTCTGGGTGGCTACCAGTCAAGTTTCTGCTCTCCATACTCTTTCCCTTAGCCGTTGTGCTGCTCTATTTCCCTACAGCAAAACAAAGTGTTCCGCTCCAAGTGGCATGGCTCACCTTTGCTGGTGGGCTATTTTTTACCTACTTTTTGAGCGAAAGTGGCGACAGAATGTTGCATGGCAATTTCGTTTGGAGTGCTCAAATCGCGCTGTTCGTGCTGTTCGTTACCTCAGTCCATTTCCTCATCCAACAACACGACTATCTCACCATAGCCCCCAAACGATTCTTACAGGATAAGCGGTATACAGTTTGTGTGCTGCTGTTTGGGTTGCATACTCTCAGTGGCATAGTATACTATAGTCAGTCCCTAAGTGATACCGTGTGGTGAAACGATTTCTTCTTCCTATGAAACATTGGTTGAAAGCACAGAAGCATTTTTCCTATCCCTGGCGTAAGGCTGATATAGGAGTCGTCTTGCTCCTCGTCCTCGTTGCAGTTGTAGCTGTTCATGTCAGCTATCAGCAAATTCAACGCAGTGGACATTTCACGGTAGACTTTCCCCCCAACATCCTGCCGCTTGACGGCTTCTATGGCTCTGAGCAGTTCCCCGACCAACCACGCCGCTACCGTTGGAGCAAGGGCGAGGGGGAAATTAGGTTTCCCAACCCCGGCGGCTTGCCAATCGTCAGCATGGTATTGGCAGGTGGACCTGCCCGTACCATAGATGCCACGGTGCGAACGAGTGACGGGATGGATTCTACGTTTACTGTGGCACCAGAGCCACGCCGGTATACCTTCTTGTTACCCTTTTCGCAGGAAGAGCGAATTACTCTCTGGATTGATTCGCCGGTGATGCGTGATCCCATTCATCCCAAACAAAAACTCGGCATTGTCATGAGCGATATAACGATAACCGGCAAGGGAGATGCTCCTGGTCGGATTATCTTGGCGGCTATACTGGCAACCATCCTCGTTTATGGAGTCTTGCGGTTTTTCCATATCCGTATTGCCATTGTCAGTGCGATTGTGCTGGTCGTTATGAGTGGGTTGTTGGTGTGGCAAATGTGGCAGGGATGGCTCTATGGTATCTCCAACAGTATGCTGATGTATGGGTTTATGCTGGCAGCATCAGGGGGGGTAGCACTGTTGCCCATACACCGACGACCCTTATCCACTAGTGCTCCCCCCCAACGACTATCTTACCATACATTTTCCTCATTGATGGTACGAAGCTATCGTTGGGGATTACTCCTGTTCTTTGCAGCCCTGCCGAGCTTGGCGACTATTGTCCTCGTTTGGGGGTGCTGTGGAAGGTCTATTTTTGACTTTGTACCGTTCTATAGCGATGAGGTATTCTACTGGCACCAGACCTTGACCTTTACCAACGTGGGCTTTAACGGGGGATACTACACCGCACACGAAATGGCGGCACCGCTGGAGACCTTTCGGTTCTATGTTCACGGGCCGGTCTTTCCTATGCTGTATGGTACGCTGAGTATGGTGCTAGGCGGGTGGCATTTGTTTAGCGGTATCCTGTTCAATATGCTGCTGTTGACGATAGCGTTCGGTGGCTTTGCCCTACTCGCAAAGCTCGATACCCGCCAGATAACCCTTGCTTCGCTTTTTCTCGTGACGTTTTGGGCAGTCCCCAACTTCCTTGCCTCACATATGCAAGAGAGCGTCCACCACGCCGGGGCGGTCTTGCTTGCCGGGGGATTCGCACTGCTGCTCTCCCCAGAGCGGCAGGTGAATCGTTGGGGGCGATGGGGGATACTGCTGCTCATTGTTGGGCTTTCGCTGCTGCGTATTACCTGGGCAATCATGTTTGTGCCATACTTCTTGTTGACTATCCCGCAAGAGCATAGGACATTGCGTTCGGTAGGTATTGCGTTGGTCAAGGCGGTTGTGCTTGGGGGTATGCTCTATGGGATAACATCGCTCTGGTCTTCCCCCTACCCTAACTTTTTGTCAGACTGGATGCAGGTAGTCAAATCGGGCGACTATGGGACAGCAGCAAGGTTCCTTACCCGGCATACCATCAGGAGTTTGTTTTTCGTGTACTTGGGACATATCCTCGAATGTCTCCAACGCTACCAACTGTTTGCGTTGTTCTTTGCTGCTTATCTCCTGCTTATCCGCCGGGTGTCATATCGCAAGCAGATACCCCGTGAACACCTTTGGCAACATCTCCAGCAGCCACTGTTTCACCTTATCATACTAGGCGGTATCTTCACCATCATTGCGCTCTTCTACGATATGTACAACCTGCGAGATTACCGGGTTTTTGCCCCGTATATTATCATGAGTGTGCTGGTGTTGATTACCGTAAAACAGCATATCTGGCTCGTCAAGCTGATCATCATCAGCAATATCCTTATCTTCCCGTCTTTTTGGGAACTCTACGTCTTTATCCATGAGCCAAATTTCAACCCTGACCCGGCTATTGCCGAATTACACGCGGAGGCGGATGAGGTGCTGGTGTATGCGCCGGGGGCAGACCCCTGGTGCAATACGGTATTGTGGGCAGCTTCGCTTTCGGATGCCGATTTTCGCTTATTTCCCGCTATACCCGCTGGTTTTGGGATTTCGTTCAACACAGAAAAACGCCATATGCAGTATCCGCTACAATCCAAATACGTGATCATCAACCCAAAGGAGCCTATTCTCAGGGATACCTCCGGGTTGCAGCGGATAGGTGGCACTGATACCTACCACATTATGGTCAATACCCATGCAGCATGCCCATAACCATCGCCACTTTGCCCCCCGCTCATCCCCTCTCAGGGGTAGGTCTATGGGCAATGCTTCATCGTGGTATTCCCCGCTCCCCCCAACCCCCGCTCCCATAAAGGGCGAGGGGGAGCCGCCGCCGTTTCCCCGATTCCCTTCTCCCGTTTGTGGGGGAAGGGCTAGGGATGGGAGTTCTGGACAGCAAGACGTTGTATACAATGTCTCGCCCGTCCCCCTTGCGCTCCTGCTGATCACCTGCTTTTGCAATACGCTGTTGTGGGCAATGATCATCCAGCCGGGACACCCGCCGGATGAGTGGCTACACTTTGACTATGTACGCCACCTCTTTTTGCACCGTGCCTTACCCGTCTATGGCGAGACCCGCTACATCTTCAACCCGGAGCTTTTGCAAGCCCACGCTATGCTGCCGCCACTCTACTACCTCCTCGGAGTGCCGCTGCTTGCGCTCGCTGGCGACCAGCCGGTGGAAGTGCAGATGGTCGCCGTGCGGATGCTCTCGGTAATCATCTCCACTGGTACGGTAGCGATTGCCTATGCGCTAGGGCGCGTGCTCGTACCCACACGTCCGCGGTTTGCGCTGGTGTTTGCTGCCCTGGTTGGCTTCAACCCAATGTTTACCTACATGAGCGCGGCTATCAATAGCGACAATTTGGTCAACCTGATTGCCGCTGCGCTGTTGTTGATGCTGGTGTATGGGCTGCGCCAAGCCCAACACCACTGGCAAGATTACCCACACGCGACATTATGGTCGCCAACGCGCCGCTGGATGATAGGCATGGGGGCGTTGATGGGAATGGGCTTGCTGACCAAACCTACGATTGCCCTAGCCATACTTGGTTGTGGGGTGATGCTGGTCTGGATGGCATGGCAATCGCCAGGATCGCCCCAGCGGCTCCGTTTGCTGTTGGTAATGGGGGGGTGGATAGGGGGGGTTGCGCTGGTCATTAGTGGGTGGAGTTTCGCTCGCAACTGGTATCTCTACGGCGACCCGGTGGGGGTGTCGTTGGTGGGCAGCCAAGCGGGAAGCTATGTCCCACGCCCCTATGCTGCGATAGGCTCGTTTGGTGAGATGCTGCTGGCAACACGCGAGTTTGACCCGCTATTGCCCATGCTATTTCAGAGCTTTTGGGGCTACTTTGACCACTTGCAACTGCTTATGCCGTCTCGTTTGTTCATCATACTGGCAATCCTTACGGTAGGCGGCGTAGGGGGGACGTTGCTATGGCTTGTGCGCCATTGGCAGCGGGGTAGCGGTGAACGTTGGCAGCGAGCGAGTGTGGTAGCGGGGGCGGTGTTCATTGTGCTGACTGTTGGGGCGGTGCTGTATGCCTGCTACCGCGTGGATTATCAACCGCAAGGTCGCTACCTCTATACAGCCTTGCTCCCTCTGATGCTCATAATTATCGTGGGGTGGGGGCAACTTGCAGGCATGCTCAAAGTATCGTCTCTTGTTGCCCCCTTGCTCTTGGCAACTATCGTGGTGGTAAATATCGCTGCCCTTGTCACTACCGTTGCCCCAGGACACCATTACCGCGCTGTGCGGGAGCAAGCGGGGCAGGGGCAGCATCCCGTGCCGCTTGCCCATCCGCCACTAGCAGCATCCCCACCAACGATTGCCTTTGGTCCCTTTGCTGCCCAATACCCTTTTGTTCCCAACAGTGCCAATGTAACCCAACTCGATATGGTACTAGATATGTCGCCGGGGGTGTATGGTCCATTGATATGGCGCATAGCAGATGGGCAACACCATGAGGTGGCGCATGGCGTTGCCGAGCAGGTGCCACGCAAACTTTCTCGCTACACGTTGGTTATGCCGCCCGATTTGCGGTTCAATGCGGGACATCCCTACACCTTGACTGTCCATGCACCCTGGGCAAATGCTGACAAGCCATTACGGGCATATGCTGCTACCCCTGCCAATATCCCTGCCATTGGCAGCGACCCCGTGGGTAGCCCACATGGGTTGCTTGCGCTGCACATTGGCTATACAGACAAGCCGTTGGAGATGGGCGTATATCGCCTGAGCCGCCACCTGTTGACTGCCCCGCCACAGTCGGCATGGGGCATGGGGCAACTGGTGTTGTATGGGGTTGTGGGTTTGTTGATGCTGGCGTTGGTATGGCGGGGGTTTTCTCCCGCTCCCCTTGCATCCTCTCCCACCACACTTATAGCAGGGGTTGGTGTGGGTGTCTTGGCAGTATTGCTCATCGCTTCAGATACGCCTATGGCACTCCCCCATGAGCAAG
Source organism: uncultured Chloroflexaceae bacterium (assembly GCA_964559995.1). GTDB lineage: Bacteria > Chloroflexota > Chloroflexia > Chloroflexales > Chloroflexaceae > JAAUSY01. The sequence goes on along the minus strand of CAZLKK010000048.1, from coordinate 754 downwards.
TGCAAGCTGAGACGGGGCAGTTGTTGCGGCTTGGTGAGCGAGCGGGCGAGGATGAGGATGTTGTCGCCGATTTGCTGCTGCTGGCAGATAACCCCGCTACGGTCAAATATCCGCCTGATGATGCGGTCAACAAGGTGAGCCACATCCAACCATTTACGTTTGTTGTGTCGGATACGGTAGCCCCGGTGTTGTTTATGCACCCTACCAGTGCCATCACGTACACGTTGGATGTGCCAGCAAACGCTCATTTGGAAACGGCTATCACCCTCAACCCGCTGATATGGGAGCATAACGAGGGGGGAGAGGAAAGCGATGGGGCAACATTTGTGGTGATGGTGCAGGATGCGGGGGGCAGGCAGCATGAACATATGCGCCGCTTCATAGACCCCCGCCACAACGAAACAGACCGCCGTTGGCATGCGGTGTCGCTAGACCTGGGGGCATATGCAGCGCAACGAGTACAGCTTGTGTTGATGGTGCAGCCGGGACCATCGGGGCATGCGCTGTTTGACTGGGCGGGGTGGCGGCAGCCGGTGGTACGATAGGATAGATAAGAGATATTGGATGGTGTGGTAGGATAGATAGTAGGGTTAGTACCCGGTAGTTAAGCATGAACGGGGGAAGAGAGAAGATACCTAGTGCTCACTGACATTGTTATTGCAACGATAGGGGAATTGCTTGGCGAGGTCTTTGGGAAAGACATACAACACATCCGTGACCAGCGGGCTTTACAACAAGCCATTGCCGGTGCTGT
>CAZLKK010000047.1:6845-16996 GCA_964559995.1 uncultured Chloroflexaceae bacterium | reverse complement strand
TAGCACTTAGCTGCTGCGACAATGACGAGTTGGTGTTGAGGATGTTCCACGAGGTCATCCCAGACCTGGGTGATCCGTTGGGCAAGTTGGTGGGCGGCAGCATATTCAGCAGTATCTTTGGGACCGATGATTTGCAGCATAATGGAATATCCTTGGAGACCGCTGCATGGGAAGGAGCTACCTCTCAGTTGGTTCCACTCGGCTCTTGCTCGTAAAGGGATGAATGCATGCGGTATTCCTGATGAGCAGATTATTGTCTATTTATTATAGCACAGTATTTCCTTGCCCCCAGAGGAAAAGGTACCGGATGATGATTTGGGTTTGCTCTCCCCTGCACTTCCCCCACCGCGGGGGAAAGGGGAACCGTATTGAGCCGCGAGTGTCAACGAGCGGATGCACGGGCAGCCCCCATCCCCTTCTCCCGCGTCCCACCGAGGGGAGAAGAGAAACCGGGGAGACTTTGCATGCTCTCCGATCATCAATCAGGTACAGCTATACGTCCCACCTCGGCAAAGTCCCCGACATGCTCCCCCACTTCATTCCATACCTGCTGACGACTCCCCTTCTGTGGGTCACGCTGCCACGGCTTATACCACCCCACCCGCAGCGTATACACGCCGGGGGGCAAATTTGCTGGCAAGGTAAGCGGGTGGGGATCATGGAGCCAATCGCCGGGCGACCACAACAGCATGGAAAATGCTCCCCCTTGTGGCTTGCTATTATGCTCGGCGACAATTTTGCCGGTGTCGTCTACCAAATGGACAAAGACCGTCCAGTCATAGGTCAGGGTCTCCAGCGCATGCCACGTACAGGTAACGGTGATGACCTGCCCCGCCTGCACTGTTGTCTGGTGGGGAGCATTGCTCTGGTCACTCCTTATGGTGATGCCGCGCAACTCTGCCCCACGCTCCCACTCCTTCGCATAGCGGGCATAGACTGGCTCACCCACCTGCTGCATAGCAGGGGCAGCGGGTATGGTATGCCACGTATACGCCGGGGCTATCACCCCCGTTGCCATCGCTATTGCCAGCCACATCAACCCAACCCCGCTTAGAACAACCAGCGCATGCCCAGAGCAAGGGCGAGGGCGGTGTTGGCGAGCAATGACATCTAGCCAGACAACCAGTCCACGGGCAAGCAGCAGCGCAATGGCAGGAAGCGCAGGAAAGAGCAACCGCCCTTGCCACGCTACCACACCAGCGGTTAGCCCAAAAACAACTACCCACGCAACGGCGAGGAGCGGCAACAGGAGCACGATAGCCGGGTATGTTTCCCTACGTGAGCGAATAACCAGCATCCCCCACCCCAACAACGCCACTACCTCAATAGCCGTATAGACTGCCAAAGCCCATGATGGCGCAGGGAGGCTCACCCAACCAAACATTGCCCAAAACGAGGGATGCAACTGGAGCAAGGCATGCAACCACGCAGTGGAGCTATGCCAATCAAATGGCTGTGTAGCAAAGGTCGCCTGAAAATGGCTTATGCCGAGCAGATCACCGTAGAGGAGCAAGTTTCGCCCATACCACCAGCCACATACGAGTAGCGCACTCCCCCCCCAAAGTGCCATAAGGGTAAGCATACGGGTGATGCGGGAACGGGAGGCAGGCAAAACCAAACCGGCATCGTGCCAACTACGCCACAACAATACCGGCACCCAGAGCATACCGCTTTGTTTGGTAAGCAGTGCCAAGCCAAGCACGCCCCCCGTTGCCAGCGTGCGCCAGAAGACCAGCCGGGGATGTGGGGGTTCTATTATGCAGAGCCAAAACAACAGGCTACTCAGTGCCACCAGCAGCATGTCGTTTGTGACGAGTGCCGAGGTGAAGAGAAATTGTGGCGAGAACGCCATCAACAGAGCCGCAACCAACGGCACCCAACGCTTGGTTGCTTGACGCATACCAACAAACACAGGTTGGCGCAGCAGCGTTGTGGCTGCCCCCCAGGTGCAGAAAATCGCCAACGCTCCCCACAACGAGGACACCGCACGGGCGCGGTGTGCTGCCAGCGTGATACCCTGCCAGGGGCGATACTCGCTGCTTGCCCGCACAAACGCCGCCGGGCTATTCCCCCCCTCCCCCCAAACGAAAGCGGGGTTATGCCGATGCGTAATGGCAAGATGGGCGCGATCCGCTTCGGGCAGCAGCAGTACCGATGGTAACGCCAGCAGGTAGGCAAGCGGCGGTTGATGCCCCTCGCCTGGCACATCGCTGGCTTCATCAGTGCTACGCTGCACGGGCAAGCGGTGTTCGTGGGCGAGAAAGAGGATATACCGCATATGCCCCGGTTCGTCTGGACCTTCCCACAATGGGATGGTCGTGTTATAGTGGATTGAGAGGACAAGAAAACAGCATAGGATAGCCGTTATTGGGAGCAGAGCAGACAGACGTGCAATCATAAGAATCTTGGTTTGCCTACCAGCAATGTGATTTCTCATGCTACAATAGGACTATAGACATTGTGGAAGGAACGGTTATGGAAGAAAACAGCAAAAAGAAAAAAGACTCTAACTGGATAGGTTGGCTTATCTTTTTCCTGCTCGTCGTTGGCCCAAATATTATACCCCCTCTTTCCCGATTTGTTTCCAATCTCACAGGAGGGGCGGTATCCATTGGCATAGGCATTATCCCGGTGTTGATAGCCGGTTTGGTGTTGATCATGGTCGGGCGGTCTATTATGCGGGCTATCAATGGGCGCAGCGAGGAGGAGAGCATTAGCTTTCCCACCAACCAACCATCAAATACCCCATCTTCGTCATCATCGCCCTTTGCCAGTTCTTCTTCTAGCTCTGGTTGGTCATCTTCCGGCTGGTCATCAACGGACAACCAACAAACGTGGCAAAACCCATCTTCAAGCTGGGAGTCTCCGTCCGAAAGCTGGAAACCAACATCTAGCAGTGATTTGTCAAATTGGGACAATCTCGAAGACCTCTTTTACAAAGAATCCATTGAACGGACACGACATCGGGTAGAAAAGAAGCACACCGAATGGAAAGGGCTACCCTCTCCTCCTGTTTTTGAACCGATTATCAATGGCAAAGCCGTAGCGTTGATTATTGCGCTGGCTCTCGTTGCTGGTGGTGGCTTATTTGCTGCCGGCTTTCTGAATCAGATACTCCAAGTTATTCCATGAAACAGTACGACACATTCGCCCGCTATTACGATGCTGATACCCGTTACCATGTTGAAGACATCCATATGTACCAGGAGATGGCACGACGTACTGGCGGTCCTGTGTTAGAATTTATGTGTGGCACGGGACGGCTCTTGTTGCCCCTAGCCAATGATGGCTATGAGGTAACGGGGGTAGATAGCTCCCCCGCTATGCTAGATATTGCCCATCAGCGGGTCGCAGAGCAAGAGCTGCAAGATAAGGTGACGCTGATTGAAGCAGATGCTCGCAAGGTAGAGCTACCAGAACAACACTTTCCCCTGATCTTCATTGGCATCAATTCCTTTATGCACATGCAGCAGGTGAAAGATCAGCTAGAATTGCTGAACAAAGCCCGGCAAGCCTTAGCCCCCGGTGGGGTGTTTATGATTGATCTCTACAATCCCAACCCTGCCTCGTTGTCGCTTGACGATAGTCGTATGCGGCTAGAGCGCGACTACATTATGGATGGGAGGCACGTTTGCAAGTTTGTTATGATAGAGTCGGATATGGCAACGCAAACGGCTATGATGTTCTTTTTCTACGATTCTGTAGACGAAGAGGGCAATATGAAACGGCTTGGAGTCCATTTTTCTATGCGTTGGGTCTATCGCTATGAGCTAGAACACCTATTGGCACGGGCAGGCTTTCGCATACAAGCTATCTACGGGTCATATGACCTAGACGATTATACTAGTGATAGTGACAGACTGATCGCCGTGGCATCGGCGCGGTGAAACCCACGCATATGGAGCTAGGGGGCAAGCAGGATAGGGGGATCGTATGTTTTATCAATGCAATGTGCAGTACCAACCATTCTTTACCGACGATGATCATGGGGTGTTGCTCTATCTTGGCGACACGCTCAAGATGATGGCGAGCATGGAGAGCGAACAGTTTGACCTCATCTTTGCTGATCCCCCCTACTTTCTCTCCAACAACGGCGTTACCTGCCACGCGGGAAAGATGGTCAGCGTCAATAAGGGCATGTGGGATAAGTCAGAGACTTTTGAAATTGTGCATGCGTTTAATACCAGTTGGCTGCAAGAGTGTCGCCGCTTGCTCAAGCCCAACGGCAGTATTTGGGTATCTGGTACATTGCACAATATCTACAGTGTGGGGTTTGCCATGCAGACGCTTGGCTACAAAGTCCTGAATGACATTAGTTGGCACAAGGTCAACCCGCCTCCAAACCTTGCCTGCCGTTACTTTACCCATGCCACGGAGACGATCTTGTGGGCGATGAAGTCTCCCAAATCACGCCATACCTTTCACTATCAGGAGATGAAACAGGAGAATGGCAACAAGCAAATGCAATCGCTGTGGTATATCACGCCACCCACACGTAATGAAAAACGGTATGGGAAACACCCAACGCAAAAACCAGAAACCTTACTAGACCGCATTGTGCGATCATCCTCAAATCCCGGTGATGTAGTCTTTGACCCCTTCTGTGGGAGCGGCACGACGGGCGTAGTGAGTGCTCGCCTCAACCGCCAGTTTATCGGGATAGATAGGGAAGAGGAATACTTGCACATTACCTTGAAACGAATCGGGGATGTATTCCCTGGGCATAGTGCCTACTCTGCTGCTTGACATGAAAGGAACGACGAGAATTTATGACGAACCAAACACCCCAAACCATACGCTATGATGTAACACGCTTTACCGATGACGATATTTTTCTCTTTAACGAAGGGAAACACTACCACCTCTACCAAAAAATGGGGTCACACCTCATGACGATTGATGGAGTGGCAGGCACCTACTTTGCAGTGTGGGCACCCAACGCCGACAAGGTGTCCGTTGTTGGTGACTTCAACAATTGGGACTATGCCCAACACCCGCTACGCATGCGTGGGGCATCTGGCATTTGGGAAGGGTTCATCCCCGGCATTGGCAAGGGGACACTGTATAAGTATGGGATACTCTCCCGCTACAACAACTACCGAATTGACAAAGCTGACCCATACGGTATTCACCACGAGAAAGCCCCAAACAGTGCATCTATTGTCTGGGACCTTGATTATACCTGGCATGACGATGCTTGGATGAACGAACGTGGTAGGTTTGACCGCTTGGAGTCGCCTATCTCCATCTACGAGATGCATATTGGCTCTTGGAAACGCATTGTTGAAGAGAGTAGCCGCTACCCGACCTACCGGGAACTTGCCCCGATGTTGGCAACCTACCTCAAAGAGCTAGGCTTTACCCACGTTGAATTTTTGCCTGTCACCGAGCACCCCTTCTATGGCTCATGGGGCTACCAAGTCACGGGCTATTTTGCCCCAACGAGCCGCTATGGGACACCCCAGGATTTCAAGTATCTGGTAGATTACCTGCACCAGCATGGCATCGGCGTTATCCTTGACTGGGTGCCATCGCACTTTGCCACAGATGGGCATGGGTTGAGCTACTTTGATGGCACACACCTGTATGAACACGCCGACTCGCGCAAGGGGTTTCACCCCGACTGGGGCAGCTTCATCTTCAACCACGGACGGTATGAGGTGAGCGCGTTTCTCATCAACAGTGCGCTCTACTGGCTCCACGAGTATCACATAGACGGGCTGCGGGTAGACGCAGTGGCATCTATGCTCTACCTTGACTATTCGCGCAAAGAGGGGGAATGGATACCCAACAAGTATGGCGGACGCGAAAACCTGGATGCTATCGACTTCCTGCGCCGCTTCAATGAAGAGGTCTACCTCCAGTACCCTTCTGTGCAGACCATAGCCGAAGAGTCTACCTCGTGGGGGATGGTCTCCCATCCTACCTACGTTGGGGGGCTAGGCTTTGGGATGAAGTGGGATATGGGCTGGATGCACGATATTCTCAGCTACATGGAAAATGACCCGGTGTATCGCAAGTATCGCCACAATCAGCTGACCTTTCGGATGATCTACGCCTTCAATGAAAACTTTGTGCTACCACTTTCGCATGATGAGGTGGTGCATGGCAAGGGGTCGCTCATTGGCAAGATGCCGGGCGACAACTGGCAACGGTTCGCTAACCTCCGGTTGCTCTACAGTATGATGTATGCCCAACCTGCCAAAAAGCTGTTGTTTATGGGGGATGAGTTTGCCCAATGGAATGAATGGAGCCACGAATCCAGCCTTGACTGGAACCTGCTCGATTACCCCACCCACAATGGCATCAAGCAGTTGATTAGCGACCTCAATGCGATCTATCGCAAAGAGCCAGCTCTTCACGAGATGGATTGTGAACCAACGGGGTTTGAATGGGTAGATTGCAATGATTGGCAGCATAGCATTGTGAGCTTCCTCCGCAAAGGCAAGACGACTAGTGATGTCATCTTGGCAGTGTTTAACTTTACGCCGGTGCCGCGAGAAGAGTATCTCGTGGGGGTACCCTATGATGGACACTGGCAGGAGATTTTCAACAGTGATGCGGCACTCTATGGCGGCAGCAATATGGGCAACGGTGGGGGAGTCTACGCGGTGGAAAAAGAAGCGCATGGGCGACCCTACAGTTTGCATATCGTGATGCCGCCGCTTGGGGTGGTCTTCTTGAAGCGCGAAGGGCAAAAACTGACGCTCCCAGAGGAGAAAAAAGACGTAACTACTGCACTGGTAGAAGTGTCTGAAATCCTGACGGGGAAAGTCTCCCCGCAAAAGGAGCAACCATCGGCAACGCCATCGGCAACGCCGGCGACAACGCCGGCGACAACGCCAGCAACAACGCCAGCAACAACGCCAGCGAATAAACCCACAGCAAAGCCCACGCCACCTACGGCAAAGCCCACACCACCTACGGCAAAGCCCACGCCGCCTACGGCAAAGTCCACGCCGCCTACGACACAGCCGACTCCCCCGGCGCAGCCAAAGAAGGATGTGTTGTAAGGTTGTGTGAACTCAGGGTCATGGCAAAGTCGTACAATGAGGTTATAGCTCTTTTTTGCTCCCTCGCCCCCCTGCCCCCTCTCCCATTCCAGGGCGAGAGGGAGAGTCGAACATTGGGCGCACCGCAGTGTGCCCCTACAACCCTCTCCCCCTACAACCCGCTCCCATTCCAGGGCGAGAGGGAGCGGGGGGCAAACCGTATGTTGCGCTCGCCCTGCTTGCTATCCCCCCCCATCGGTGTGGCTCACGCATGCCTCGACCATATCGCGTACCTCTTGCAGCAGGTGCTCCCGATCATACGCCGCCTTCTGGAGAATATGTGCCACCGATTGGTTCAGGTTAATCCGCTCTGCCAGCGTGAGGTCCATAGCCGTTAGGACAATGACGGGTATCTGCTGCCATGCCTTAGACTGGCGCATCAGCGCGACAAGCTGAAACCCATCCATTTCTGGCATCATCAGGTCTAGCAGCAGCAGCGATGGAGTGTGTGCTTGCAAATATTCTAACGCCACCCGCCCATTTTCCGCCTCTGCCGTCTGCCATCCCTCTTTTTGCAACGTGCGCTGGAGCAACTCCCGCGTAGGCTGATCATCCTCAACAATGAGGATTGTCCCTTCCGCATCATCAGGGTGCAGAGCCGCAGTCTGATACTTACCTATCGTCTGCATCAGCCGCCCCCAATCAATCGGCTTGACCAGATAGTCTGTCGCCCCAAGCGCATACCCTTTATCTTCATCATCTACAATCGTCAGCATAATAATGGGAATGTCCATCGTTTCGGGGTGAGATTTGAGATACACAAGCACATTCCAGCCGTCTATATCTGGCAATTTTACATCAAGAATAATCGTGTTTGGGTGTCGCTCTTTGGCAAGGGCAATCCCTTCTTCGCCACTTGTCGCCGTAACAACGGTAAACTGATCTTTCTGGAGATGTCGGGCAAGCAAAGCACAGGTATCTGGGTCATCATCCACGACCAGCACCAACCCCCGTGTGCTTGATACGGTATCGCCACGACTGGCGATTGTTGGGGCATCATCGTCAAAGAGTGCCGGTGATGCCAGCGGCGATGGACGCTGCTGTGATGGGCGCGTGTTGACCGGCTGCTGGAGCGGTGTGATAGGCTTGGGGGTAGGCGAGATAATCTTGGGGAGATAGACGGTGAAGGTAGAGCCTTCGCCGCTAACGCTCGTTACGGTAATCTTGCCGCCCATCATTTGGCAGAATCGCTGCGATATAGCAAGCCCAAGCCCTGTACCGCCATACTTGCGTGTGGTAGATGCATCCGCCTGGGTGAAGGGTTGGAAGATGGCAGCTACCTGCTCTTGGGTCATCCCAATGCCGCTATCTGTGACCTGAAAGGTAATCCCCCGTTCTGTGGCTTCGGGCAATGCTTCTTCAGGGCGGGTGGGGTAGACCTGGAGCGAGATCGTCCCCTGTTTGGTGAACTTTGCCGCATTGCTCAATAGGTTGTAGAGAATCTGTCGCACCCGGGTCTGGTCAGCATACATGGTCGTTATATCATCAGCAGTGGTGATTTCTAGGCGGTTTTCGTTCTTTTGCACGAGCGGTTGTATAGTCGTGGTCACATTGTCAATGAGCGATTTAATCTCAAACGTATCAGGGTGTAGGTCCATTTTGCCGGCTTCAATCTTGGAGATGTCCAAGATGTCATTGATGAGGTCAAGCAGGTGCTTACCGCCCGTGTATATCTTGTCCAGGTCGGGGATAAAGTCGGTATAGCCCAGGTCTTGGGCATCCTCTTTGAGCATCTCGCTATAGCCTATGATAGCATTGAGCGGGGTACGCAGTTCGTGGCTCATATTGGCGAGAAACTGGCTTTTGGCTTGGTTGGCATGCTCGGCGGCGGCACGGGCTTTTTGTGCGTCCATCATGGCACTGGCAAGTTCGGCGGTGCGCTGCTCCACCTTCTGCTCCAATACGGCGTTGTAGCGTTCAAGCTCCCGCTGCGAAGCCTTGAGCTTGCCGGTCATCGTATTGAATGATTCGGCAAGCGTGCCAATCTCATCGTGCGTCTCTTTCTGTGCTTGTACCTCAAGATGTCCATTGGTGATATGCTCTACTACCAGCGTGAGCCGTTGGATGGGACCAGCGATATTGCGGCGGAAGAACCATGCCATCCCAACCCCCAACACCAACGCAATAAACCCACCGATCAACGTCAACCATTGGGCTTGTTGCAAAAGCGTACTGCCTTCGTTGAGGTCTTGTTGCAGCAGCGTTTGCCGGTCTATGGTCAAGGTGTCGAGCAGGTCAAGCATAGCATTTGCCAATGGGTCTGCCTCGTGTTGGAAGATGTAGCGATCTTCATAGGCATGCTGGCTCTCAATAGCCTTGAACATGCGCCGGGGGAGTTGGAGGAAGGTATCGCGGGTGGCATCTACCTTGTCTATAAGTGCCTGCTGCTCGCTGGTCATTTGCGAGCGGCGGGACTGGAGTTTCTCCCATTGGATACGGTTTGCCCCCTCCTGTGCCAGATAGACGCTCTTAAACTCCGGGTCGCTTGTGACGAGATAGCCGCGGAGTTGCGAGATCATCACCCCAAATGAGCTTTGAAAATCTGCCATTTCTTTGAGGATGGTCATATTTTCCCCCGTTGGCTCACGGCGTGCCTGCTGCAAGACCAGCGTGTTGGCATCACGCAAGATGCTATTGATAGGCTCCTCCCCCTCCTGGGTAAGGATACGGTAGGCAGGCTGATTTGCCAACGGGTCATCACGCAGCGCAAACATCCGTGGGGGCAGCGTAGACCAAGTGGTGAAGGTCTCTTGTAGCTTGGTGAGCCGTTGGATGTTTTGTTGGTTAGTCCAACTTGTCGAGAGCGTTTCCAACGTGGCTATATCTGCCTCAAAATCCTGTTTTGCCTGCTCATACGCAACCCGGTAGCTCTCTTCCCCCAGGATAAGGTAGCTATGGATGTTGGAACGCATTTTCAGCAGGTTGGTGCGAGCACTGGCAGAGGTGAGCGCAGTTGGCACATGCAGCGAATGGGTAGCCGTAATGTTGCTGATTGCCCGCCGACTACTCAAAAAACTGAGGGCTGTAACCGCTAGTGTCAAGGCTACCAATATGCCAAACCCTATGGTAAGCCGCTTGCCTATGGTGAAGGTACTTAGC
>CAZLKK010000047.1:0-6835 GCA_964559995.1 uncultured Chloroflexaceae bacterium | reverse complement strand
TGCGGGTGATGCCACGGGAAGCAGGGGCATCCTGTGGTGTGGGGGGGTGTTCGTCTGTCGATTGTTCAGGCATAGCGGGATAACTTTCCACTAGGGCTACAGCGCGTCTTTTCTTCCTTTAAGGAAATAGGTTTTCATTTTACCCTTTCCTTTGACATCCATCAACCCGCGTGGCTCAAAGGCAAATGTATGTTGGAGCCGTTCATAGACGGACTCTGTTGTTTGGATACAACCTGCCAACCCCGCGGTCTCCATACGACTGGCAATATTGACCGTATCGCCCCAGATGTCATAGATGAACCGCTGTTGTCCAATGATACCAGCAATCACCGGGCCGGTGTGTATCCCAATCCGCATATTGAGGAAAATGTCATGGGACATCTCATCCATACAGAAGGCGACAATCGCCTCTTGCATATCAAGAGCCATATCTGCTATCGCCTCGGCGTGGTCAGGTCGTGGGATGGGCAACCCGCCTGCTACCAGGTAGGCATCGCCTATGGTCTTGATCTTCTCCACCCCATGCTTATCGAGGAGCTTATCAAAGAGCGAAAAGATGCTGTTGAGCAATTCGACCAGCTCATCCGGCGGGAGGATGTTGGCAACTTGCGTAAAGCCGACAATATCGGCAAAGAGTACTGTCGCTTCAGGAAAAGAATCCGCTATGTTTTGCTCGCCCTGCTTGAGCCGATGGGCTATTGGTTCCGGGAGAATACTCAGCAACAACTGCTCAGATTTTTCGCGTTCCTTGAGCATTTGCTGGTAGTAGGCTTGCTCTTGGTCACGCAACCGCTTTTTTTCCAGACTAGCATCAATACGAGCACGGAGCAAGACGGGATTAAACGGCTTGAGCAGGTAATCTTCTGCCCCTAGCTCAATACAGCGGACTACACTCTCGATGTCATCCACAGCGGTAATCATCACTACAGGTATATGTCGTAGGATACCATCATTCTTGCGATATTCCAAGACCTCGTAGCCATCCATTTCTGGCATCATAATGTCCAACAACACGAGGTCGGGATCTGCCGACTGCATCACCGCTAAGGCTTCTTTCCCATCGGTTGCAAGCACCACTTGGTGTTGCATCTTTTTGAGCATCCGCAATAGTAATTGACGATTGATTTCGTTGTCATCTACAACAAGTATGGTTGTTGGTTTATTCAGCAAGGGTTGTTCATTCATAGAGACGGTTCCTCTGGTGGTATCTGCCTGCCTTGCTGACAAGCAGGCAAACAGATGGTAAATTGTGATCCGACATTGGGCGTACTCTCAACGGTAATAGCCCCGCCCATCATCAGGCAGAGCCGCCGACTGATAGCCAAGCCCAAGCCCGTGCCCTCATACTTGCGCGTACTTGAACTATCTACCTGCATAAAGGCTTCAAACAGGTGCTCCATTTGCTCGGCAGACATGCCAATACCGGTATCGGCTACTTGGATGGTAATATAGGTGGGTTGTTGTTGTTCCCCATCCCCGGCTGATTCTGGCGCATATTCCCCCGTAGCAGCAGCGGGAGTATGGGTAGTAGCTATGGTCAGGGTAATCGTCCCCTTCTTGGTGAATTTGGCAGCATTGCTCAACAGGTTGAGCAAAATCTGGCGCAGTCGAGTTTGGTCAGCAAAAATAGTGGTATCCTCAGCAATCTGATTGTCTAAGACCAGCGTATTGAGGTTTTTGTCTACAAGCGGCTGGATAGTGAGCATCACGTTGTTGATCAGCATAGCCAACTGGAAAAGCTCCGGGTAGAGTTCCATTTTGCCCGCTTCAATCTTGGAAAGATCAAGCAGATCATTAATGATCATTAAGAGGTGGCTACCCGCAGCTTGTATCTTGTCAAGGTCAGCATGCAGAAAATCGAGCATCTCCTCAACATCTGTTCCATCAAAGTCGCTCACTTCATCTTGTATCATCTCACAGTAGCCGATGATGGCATTGAGCGGGGTACGCAGTTCGTGGCTCATATTGGCAAGAAACATACTCTTGGCGTAGTTTGCCTGCTCTGCGATCTCTTTTGCCTGTTGGAGTTCCTGTTCTGCTCGCAACCGCTCCGCAATTTCCAACTGTGCTGCGGTATGCAGTTGGGCATTATCTAGCGCAATAGCGGCAAGTTGGGCAAACTGCGTTAATCGTTCCGCATCTTCCTGATCAAAGGTGCGTGGGCTACCAGAATCCAACGCCAACCCAAGTACCCCTATCACCTCGCCAGTATTGATCAGTGGCACCCCAATAGCTGCCCCAAGCCGACTAAACCAAAAATCAGAAACCCGTTGGTTCCAGGTATTGTAGTCATCTATGATATGGACTTTGCCGGTCTTCCAGACAACCCCACCTATCCCCTCACCGTACTTCACCCGAAAGCTGATTTGCTCTTTGAGTAGCCCAATGGCAAACTGGATTTCAAACTCGCGCTTATCTTCAGTTGGCAAGTAGATGTAGCCGTGGGGAGCGTGGCAAAGTTCGGCTGCCCGCTTGAGCATAAATTCAAGCAGTTCATGCACATCCAGCCGGTTCATCAGGGCTAGGCTTGTCTCGTGAAGGGCGGCAAAGTACTCATTTTGGCGGCGGAGTTGTTGTTCTATCCGTTTGCGTTCGGTAATCTGGTGGCGTAACCGCAAGTTGATACGCTGGAGTTCTTCTGGTTGTTCATGGGTCATTACGTCTCCTAGCTGTCACTTGGTATCTTGCTGGTAATAATCATTCGTATTTGGTTTAGCACATCTTCTCGACTAGACGAACTTTTCTTCAAAATCTGCTCCACATGTCCATTCAGCCGTTGGCGATCTTCCGGGGTAATCTCCATTGCGGAGAGTATCACAACAGGTATTTCCTGCCACGCCGGGTTTTCGCGTAGCTGGAAGATAAAGCTAAACCCGTCTACCTCTGGCATCATAAGATCAAGCAAGATAATGTTTGGTTGTTGTTCTGCGACTTTCTCCAAACCTACCCGCCCATTCTCTGCCTGTTCAACGTGCCAATGTTCTTTCTCTAGGGTACGGGTGAGCATTTCTCTGGTATCTGCGTCATCCTCGACCACGAGGACATGACAGTGACACCCTTCAGTATAATACTGTTGGATGATATTGAGAAGTCGCTCACGTTGCACCGGCTTTACAAGATACTCAGATGCCCCAAGCGCAAAGCCGAGATTGCGGTCATCTATCATGGTCGTCATGATAATCGGGATGTCCTGCACCTCCGGGTCTGCCTTGAGGATGCTTATTACTGCCCAACCATCCATCCCTGGCATCATAATGTCGAGGGTGATAGCGATAGGTTTGACTTCTCGGGCTAGTTCGATACCGGTTTCGCCATTATCCGTGGTGATAACATGGTAGCCCTCTTTGTTCAATACCCGTTGCATCAGGTCGTGCATGTAGGGATCATCGTCTATCACCAGAATTGTTGGTTGTGCTGCTGTCTTGGCAATGATAACCGACTGTTCCTGGTCTGTGGTTGTTTGTGCAAGCATGGTTGATTGCGGGTCTTCTTTTGGCACGAGCGTGATTTCAGCGGGCAGATGGATGGTAAAGGTTGTCCCGGCACCCGGTGAGCTCTCGACGATAATATTACCGCCCATCATCAGGCAGAAATTGCGCGTAATTGCCAGCCCAAGCCCCGTACCCCCATACTTGCGCGTGGTGGAGTCATCGGCTTGGGTAAAGGGGGCAAAAATCCTGCGCTGCTGCTCCTCCGTCATGCCGATACCCGTATCATGCACCCGAAAGATAATCCACTCCTGCGAAGTCTGGAGCGGCACCATCGTTGGGGGCAGGTCGCTTGGGTCGGGGGGGGCAACATCTGGTGGGCTGTCGGTGCGCTCAATCGTCAGCGTAATTGTCCCATGATCGGTAAACTTGTTGGCATTGCTCAATATATTAAAGATGCTTTGGCGTATCTTGGTTAGGTCAGCCTGCATTGTGCCAATATGCTCTGGATAGGAGACGTTGAGGGTGTTTCCCTTCTTTTCTATCACCGGCTGTATGGTCGTAACAATACTCTGTATCGTTTGATCAATGGGGAAAAGTTCAATATACAAGTCCATTTTGCCGGCTTCAATCTTGGAAATGTCTAGCACATTGTTGATCAGCGAGAGCAGGTGGGAGCCGGCAGACTGGATTTTTTGAATGTCTGGGATGATATCCGCGTAGCCCATATCCTCTGCCTCATCCGTCAGCATCTCACTATAGCCAATGATGGCATTCAGCGGTGTGCGAAACTCGTGGCTCATATTGGCAAGAAAAGCACTCTTGGCGTGGTTCGCGCTCTCGGCGGCTTCCTTTGCTCGTTGCAGTTCTTCGGTGCGTTCGGCTACTTTTATCTCAAGAATGTGCGCCTGCTGTTGCAGAAAAGTCTCGCGCTCTTGGTAGTAATCAATGCGCTGTTTCAACTCTTCAGGGGTTAGGCGCATCTCTGCCAGCATTGCTGCATATACCTGGGCGAGCTCCTGCTTTTCCTGCTGCGAAAAGGTGATGCTTTCGCGCACGGCACGATGGGCAGCGGCAGCACCAATAGCCCCCGACAACAGCTTTTCTACCTCATTCTGGAGCATGGTTAGCTCCAGAGGGGTAATGTTCTGATCTGGGGACATGTGGAGCTTGCCAAACGTTTGTTGAAGCAAGGTTGCCGTTTTGGTCGGCGGGTAATACTGGTGCAAAAGATGCTCCATCTCTGGTACCTTCGCTGCTAAGGCAATCGTTGCTTTCGCTCGTGTTGCTTTGGGTGTTCGGGTATTATTGCCTACATGAACGAACTGCTGCGCTAGGCTTTGCTCATGTTCGCTTTGGGTTGTTGCCAAAGAGCCAAGCACATAGAAGGAGATGTTGATCAGCAGCGACCACAGCACTGAGTGGGAGAGGTTGTCCAGACTGGTGACGCTAAACAACTGCTCTGGCTTGAGACAAGCAATCCCCCACGGTCCCTGTTCAAGTAGCGACATAGGCAGCCAACCGCTTCTTACAAACGATGGGAGCAACAGCGTATAGAACCACACGAAAAAGCCACCTCCTAACCCAAGCAACGCACCAATGCGTGTGCCATGCTGCCAATAGAGTGCGCCTATTATCGCAGGGGCAAACTGCATAATGGCAGCAAAGGAGATAAGCCCCATGCTGACCAGCATAACCGAATTGCCTACTGTCTGCTCAAAGCCATATGCTGTGAAGAGCAACAACGCTACCACAACCCAGCGGCATTGGAGCAGGTAGTGGCGCAAGAACTGCAAGCTCTTTACCCGATTGATCAGCGGCAGGATGAGGTAGTTGGTAGACATGGTAGAGAGGGTCATAGCACTGATGAAGATCATCGCGGTAGTCGCCGAAAAACCGCCGATAAAGGCAACCAACGAGAGGACCGGGTGTCCTGCATCCATTGGCAATAGCAGCACGAAGGAATCTGCCTGCGCCGCGGTGTAGTTGCCGGTGAGCAATCCCCCAATGGCGATAGGCACGACAAACAGGGTAATCAACAGCATGTAGAGGGGGAACAGCCACATAGCCGTTCGGACGTGTCGCTCATTGAAGTTTTCTAGCACGGCAACGTGAAACTGGCGGGGGAGGAAGAGCACGGCTGACATGGAGAGCAGTATTTGGATAACCCAACGCATGGGCGAGACTGGCTCTAGGGTAATCCCGTTGGGGTAGTTTGGCGAAGGTTGCGCCATACGTTGGAAAATATCGCCAAAGCCATCATACATTCCATAGGTGACAAACACGCCAACGGCAAGGAAGGCAACCAGTTTGACCAGCGACTCGATGCTTACCGAAACGATAACCCCCTCGTGCCGTTCGGTAGGGTCGAGCCGCCGCACCCCAAACGCTATGGTAAAGATGATCATAAGCACGACTACCAGGAGTGCGGTTCCCTGTGTTGTCGTTGTGGTAGCAGAAGCGGTAGCAGAAGTGGTAACAGAAGTGGTCGTCAAGGTGGTAAACGTTGTGGTAACAGCTTTCATTTGGAGGGCGAGGTAGGGGGTAATCCCAATGAGTGCCATAATTGTTACCAGCATACCCACCCCCTGCGATTTGCCGTAGCGGGCGGAGAGAAAGTCGGCTATGCTGGTGATGTGTTGCTCATTTTTGATGCGGATAAGCCGGCGCAAAACAGACCACCAGAGCAGTGCGCCGAGTGTGGGACCTATATAGACGGCAAGGAAGAGCATGCCAGATGTGGCAGCATTGCCAACACTGCCATAGAACGTCCAGGAGGTACAATAGACAGCTATCGCCAACGTGTAGACAATGGGGTTATTTGCCAAGTGCTTGCCCCGATGGGTTTGGCGTTCAACGACTAACGCTACAACGAAGAGTAAGCCCATATAGAGCAAGATTATGCCGATAATCGCTAATGGGTCAAACATAACCGTCGACTCCTATCCTAGAGGCTTCGTTCCGGGTGATGGTAGGGTAATACGCTGATCATACCTGCTCATCTCCGCTTCGACTGATAAGGATAAGTACTACAATAACGATAAACCAAGTAAGAAATAGCGAAGTGAACAGCTGCCAAGCCGGGAGGGGGTCTGCAGCAAAAAAAGGTATGGTAAAAACAAATAGTCCAAGAATAACCGCTAGGATATGAAAGGCTGTTTGGTTACACAACCGCATAAGGTATTGCATGGAGGGGGTTCCTCTCTAGGTTCATTCTATCTATCATTATGTTAGTACGTGATGGTACTCAGTGGTGCAACTATTATGTCTCTGCATAATACATCAGTTTGGGGACTGTCGCAATAGTGTAGGGGAAATTATCAGAAACACGTCAACATCCAATCTGCCCCTTGCCTTGTTGTTTTCCCCCATCCCCTCGCCTCGCGTCCCACCGAGGGGAGCGGGGT
>CAZLKK010000046.1:6416-17185 GCA_964559995.1 uncultured Chloroflexaceae bacterium | reverse complement strand
TGGTGGGCGAGGGGGAGCCGACCCCCTGCCTGGTTCCCCTTTTTCCGCGTCGTGGGGGAAGGGCAGGGGATGGGGGCTGCCCGAAGGGGCAGGAGATAGACGACAGACGGTAAGCATTTGCCCGTATTTTCCCCCAATGAACAAAAATTCTCTCTCCTTTAATCTCAGCATAACGAAATCTTAATACACGCAAGCTATGCTTAACCAAAATACTGGAAATACAGCTAGACCTGTTTCGTGTTCCCAACGATTGGCAAAGAGTTAGGTCGTACAGGTCCAGAGCAACAGACCATTGAGGAGAATAAACCGAATGCGAGTTGCGTTGATAACAGAAACCTTCCTACCAAACGTCAATGGTGTCGTCACAACGCTTTGCCGGGTTTTGGAGCATATCCAAGAACAAGGGCATGAAGCCATACTCTTTGCCCCACAGGGCGCACCACAAACGTATGCTGGTACGGAGATTATCCCGCTAGGCGGTATCCCGCTCCCGCTCTATCCAGAACTGAACGTTCCCCCGCCACAATTTGGCATAACCGCTCGTTTGCGAGAGTTTCAGCCAGATGTTATCCATCTTGTGGCTCCCGCTATTCTTGGTAGCATGGTACCCGTATTGGCCCAGAATCTGCACATCCCGTTGCTTTCCTCATACCATACCGATTTGGTGGCGTATAGCAAGCACTATGGGTTAGGGATTTTCCAATCCATCTTTAGCTCCTACTTACGTTGGATACACAATCACTCGCGTATTACGCTCTGTCCTTCCACTGCTACACTGCATGACTTGCGTTCGCAGGGATTTCGGCGGCTCAAGGTGTGGGGACGGGGGGTAGATACCCAACGGTTTCACCCCAACTACCGCGATGAATCCTGGCGATTATCTGTCGGGGCTGCGCCAGAAGATCGGGTATTGCTTTACGTTGGACGTATTGGTAAGGAAAAACGGCTGGATTTGCTGGAACAGGCTACCTGTGATATGGAGCATGTGCGTTTGGTCATTGTTGGCGATGGTCCCGCCCGCCCTGAACTGGAAAAGCGTATGCAACATATGCCAGTGACGTTCACTGGCTACCTCAAGGGCCATGATCTCGCCACCGCTTATGCCAGTGCAGATATGTTTGTTTTCCCATCTGATACCGAGACCTTTGGGCAGGTGGTCCAAGAGGCGATGGCTTCTGGTCTGCCCGTCGTGGGAGCGCGAAGTGGTGGGACAATAGACTTGGTGCGTGAGGGCGTAACTGGGGCGTTATTTGAGCCGGGTATCGCTACAGATTTACGAACACAGCTCTCCCAGATTTTGCTAAACCCCGATAGGCTTTATGCTATGGGCAAAGCCGGGCGGATAGCGGCTGAGCGACGATCATGGCGAAGTGTTCTCAATGAGCTTATGCAACATTACCACCGTTTGCTGCGGCGTACTCCGCCCCAGAAGCATCTGCGAAAAGCAGCATAACAACTAGGAGAAATCTATCTGAGAGGGAGGTCAGAAGACCCGTAGTACGCACCTACTACGGGTCTTCACTTTTTTAAAAAGCCCTCTTATCCTATTGCTAAAACTGGTGGGCTTTGCTTTATGGACTAGCTTACCGGGTAATAGGCGGCTGACGCTCTGGCATCCCGCCCATCTTGCGCTCCAACAACTTCATCTTCCCCTCTGGAGAAAGGTCAAAATCTTCTGCGGTGCTCCCCGAATAGCCCCACATATCACCACGCTCTGCCCGTTCGCGTAGCTCACGCAGGAACCCATCCACCTTCTCTGGGGTCACATCATAGACATACCCAAGATTTGCCTGCACCACCGGCGGACGATGGCATGCCGCTAGACATTTCACCCGTTGCAGCGTAAACATCCCATCAGGGGTTGTCTCTTCTTCCTCAATACCAAGTTTTTCTTTGAGTGTCGTGATGAGTTCCTCTGCACCGCAATAGCAGCAGGGGACATCATCACACACTTGAATCATCCACTTGCCTACCGGACGCTCATAATACAGCGTATAAAACCCGACCACCTCAAAAATATCCGTAACTGGCAAATCGAGCGTGGCTGCCACATCACGAATAGCCTCATCTGAGAGATACCCATACGCATCTTGAGCAATATACAGCAAAGGCAAAACGGCACTCTGCTTTTCATCATACTTCGACAGCATGTCCGTTATCTCTGTAGCATAATTTTCTTGTAGCATAATCTCTATCTTTGTTGAAAATCTAGCGATCTACTTCACCAAGAACCGGGTCCAGACTGGCAATAAGAGCTACCAAGTCCGCGAACAAATACCCCTTCGCCATATGCGGGAGGGCTTGTAAATTGATAAACGATGGTGGACGGAAATGCACCCGGTAGGGCTTTGCCCCGCCATCACTTACAATGTATGTGCCATGTATTCCTCGCGGCGATTCTATGGCAGAGTACACATCACCACGCGGCACATGAAAGCCCTCAGTCCACAATTTGAAGTGGTGGATCAACGACTCCATGCTATGGGTAATCTCATGCTTTGGTGGGGGGGCAACTTTGCGGTCAGTCGTCATATGCGGACCTGGGGGCATATCCTTGAGCCGCTCCCACGCCTGCCGCGCAATCCGTACACTTTGGCGCATCTCAGCCATTCGCACCAGGTAGCGATCATAAATATCGCCATTCTTGCCCATTGGTACATCAAAGTCATAGGTATCATACCCACTGTAGGGCATCATCTTTCGCATATCGTGCGCGACCCCCGACCCACGCAGGTTTGCCCCGGTTAAGCCATAGGCTATAGCATCCTCAGCACTGATGACCGCCACGCCAATCGTGCGCTCTAGCCAGAGCGGATTATTCGTCAGCAGGTCTTCATACTCATCAATATGCCCCGGCATCTCGTCCAAGAACGTTTTGACCGTAGGGAGGAAATCCTCTGGTATATCATATGCCAACCCACCAATGCGAAAATAGCTGGTCATCATGCGTGCGCCGCTGACCAACTCAAAAATATCAAGTATCTGCTCGCGCTCACGGAAGCAATAGAGAAATACACTCATTGCCGCAAGGTCAAGCGCGTGTGTGCCTAGCCATACCAAGTGCGAACCAATACGGGTCAATTCTGCCAGCAGCACCCGCACGACTTGAGCACGCTCTGGTATTTCACACTCCAACAGTTTTTCTACTGCCAAGACATAGCTCAAATTATTAGAAAGATTGGCGAGATAATCCATACGGTCTGTATAGGGAACGACCTTCTGGTAGCTTTTGGACTCCATCTGCTTTTCAATACCCGTATGGAGAAAGCCCACATCAGGCGCAACATTGATGACCGTCTCGCCGTCAAGCTCAACAACCAAGCGCAGAACCCCGTGCGTGCTTGGGTGGTGGGGACCCAAGTTCAGCACCATTGTCTCTGTTCTGCCCTGTTTGGCTGGCTCAATAATATCTTTTGGATGAGGAACAGTACGTACTGTCATGGTTGCTCTTTCTCTAACTCAAAACACCCGGCTTTTTTTCTCTTTGTATAGAACCGTATCTCAAACGAGCAGGCATCATTCGCTTACATAGGGCTTGCGAGCACTGATAGCATCATAGTTGTAGGTAAAGGCGACTTCCTCTGCCCCAAGCGGTACATCCTTGCGCTGGGGGTAGCCTTCCCAATCTTCCGGCATCAGGATGCGCTCCAGTGCCGGGTGGTCGGAGAAGGTAATCCCAAACATATCGTAGGCTTCGCGCTCCTGCCAGTTTGCCGTTGCCCAAAGCGTGGTAAGCGATGGGATAGTTGGGTTATCCTCTGGTAGCCCAACTTTTAGGCAAATGCGATGGTTATTGGCAAAGGAAAGCAAATGATAGACCACTTCAAACCGCGGTTCGCGCCCCAAGTAATCTACCCCACAGAGATTCTCCAGGAAGACATACTGGAGGTGGGGATCATCTCGCAAAAAGCGGGCAACCGCAACGAGATGCTCCGGGCGTACTTGCACAATACATTCTTTACGAAACTCTCCCGCCGAGATAATGCCCTCTGCGACAGGCGACTCATATAAGTGGTTAATAACCGTTTCATTTTCCATAGGCAATACTTATCCCTCTACTGGCACTTCTTGCCATTCGCCTTTTACCCGAACCAATCGTTTTCCAGAGATTTTTTCTTGTTTCACTTTATCGTGCAGCATAATGATACCATCTATAAGGGCTTCTGGGCGGGGGGGACAACCCGCAACATACAAGTCTACGGGAACAATCTCATCCACACCAGCAACTATCGCGTAGTTGTTGAACACGCCTCCAGTGGAAGCACAATCCCCCATGGATATGACCCACTTGGGATCGCTCATCTGGTCATAGAGCTTGCGGACAACCGGTGCCATCTTGCGCGAGAGTCTCCCCGAAACAATCAAAAGATCAGACTGGCGCGGCGATGGGCGGTTGATCTCCATACCAAAACGGGAGAGGTCAAAGTTTGCTGCTTGCGCTCCCATCATCTCAATAGCACAACACGCCAACCCAAACGTCATGGGCCACATAGCGTTGGTGCGTCCCCAATTGACTGCTGCTTCTAGCGTTGTGGTGACGATACCCATATCCGCCAACTTTTGCTCTAGTCCCACTTGAGTGCTCCCTTCTTCCATTCATAGACGAAGCCAACAATGAGGAACACGAGAAAGACCCCCATTGCTGCCAAACCATACCCGGCTAGGTCACGGTAGACCAGCGCGTAGGGGAAGAGAAACACCACTTCAATGTCAAACACGATGAACAACATTGCCACAACGTAGAACTTGATGGGGATGCGGCGCATTGCCGGTCCTATTGGCTCCATCCCCGATTCATACGGGGCGAGCTTGCGGGCGGTAGATTTTTTCGGTCCAAGGACCGAAGATACACCAATGACAAACACGGCAATGAAGACCGCAAAAAGAAAGAGGACCAGAATTGGAATGTAACTCGAAAGCATATAATATTCCTTTTGACCAAAAACCGTTCGCCTTATTTTTGATAACAACAAATTGTAGACCTATTACGGTCTCTTGTCAACTTAATTTATAACGCGCCGGTTGCGAAATCCATGAGCATTATTTCCCTATCACACCGCCAATAGGTCATCTCGTAACTCCTGTGCCTCTGCTACCATCTGTCGATAATCCTCTACACGCACTGCACCACACTCATCCAACATGGAGTCCCAGTTATCAGCACGGTTTTGCGCCTCGTGGATGATGGCATCAAGCTGTGCAGGTTCATAGGCAGCATGGTATGCCGCCGAAAGGGAGTGAAACGCAGCATCAGTTTGTTCACGCTGGTGGGCTTGGTGGCTCAAAACAATCAAATTTTCAAACAACGACTGCTGTACCTGGTTGCTTAACAATTCAACAACCGTTTCCATCCCCTGCGAAACAAAGCACATCTGGCACAGACCATCACCATAGTCTGTAAGCAACACCGCCCCACATGAGCGACAATAGCATAGCTCTGAGGGTTGCCCACCATTACCGGGTAGGCTATCTTCATTTTGGGTTTCTGTGAGCAAGAAATCATTGGTATCTGGCTCATCCAGTGGTGTGGTCATAGTCATAATATCCTGCTACCTTATGCCCCCATCCCCCGCAAGGAATAGGGGCAACCACCTATACCATCCCGGTGTTCACGCGCCTTGTTGTCGCAACCGCTGGAGTTCTTCCTCTAGGGCTTTGATCTGATCTTCCGCCTGTTTCCGTGCCTCAGCCTCAGCTTGTGCTTTCTCTTCTGCTCGCTTGCGCTCTTCAGCTTCCCGTTGGGCTTCTGCCTCCGCACGCTTGCGCTCTTCCTCTGACGTGTGGTATTTTGCCTCCGCACGCTTGCGCTCTTCAGCTTCCCGTTGGGCTTCTGCCTCCGCTCGTTTGCGCTCTTCCTCTGACGTGTGGTATTTTGCCTCTATCTGCTCAAGGGCTACCTCCACTATTCGCCGCGCTTCCTCTTCCTGTTGCGCTTTTGCCTCCGCCCGCTCACGGGCAGCCTCCGCTGCCTGAGTCGCCGCTATCGCATGCCGCCGTCCCGCCTCCGCCTCGTCATACGGCAGCAGATAGCTCTTCGCTACCGGATCATACAACCGCAATCGCTGTCCCTCAAGGTGCAATTCCAGGTGCAACACCCGACTCGGCAATGCTAATACCCCCCCATTGTGCGACAAGGGCGGTATCGGCTCATATCCCCCACCCGGTATCCCCATCCGCCTGCCCCGCAACGCCGGGGTCAGGTAATCACCTGTCGGATCGTACTGGAAGTACTCTTGTACCCCCATACGATAGTAAATACCCGGTTTTTCGTACTCATCCCGCCGACGGGTTGAACGTGACGTAATTTCTATCACTACGTCTGGTCCCTTCCCCTCCTCCCACATCTTGTAGGTTGGGCGTTGTCGCTTGGGTACCCCAAACACCACAAATACATCCGGTGCAACGGACACCTCATTGTTGCCCTGCTCGTAATAGATCAACAAATCCCCGGAGACATACACCTGCGGGTCGTTAGCAAAATGAAAGTCCAATGCATTCACCGCGTAGATCAACGGACCACGCTGGTAGTCGGTCTCCGCCATAGGTGCTCCATCTGTTTCTGGATAGTAGTCTTCGTCTACCGTATCAACGAAGGCTACGTCGGTAGCATATTGAGTCATAATCAGACCTCCTCATTCCTTCCTTATGCCCCCATCCCCCGCAAGGAATAGGGGCAACCACCTATACCATCCCGGTGTTCACGCGCCTTGTTGTCGCAACCGCTGGAGTTCTTCCTCTAGGGCTTTGATCTGATCTTCCGCCTGTTTCCGTGCCTCAGCCTCAGCTTGTGCTTTCTCTTCTGCTCGCTTGCGCTCTTCAGCTTCCCGTTGGGCTTCTGCCTCCGCACGCTTGCGCTCTTCCTCTGACGTGTGGTATTTTGCCTCCGCACGCTTGCGCTCTTCAGCTTCCCGTTGGGCTTCTGCCTCCGCTCGTTTGCGCTCTTCCTCTGACGTGTGGTATTTTGCCTCTATCTGCTCAAGGGCTACCTCCACTATTCGCCGCGCTTCCTCTTCCTGTTGCGCTTTTGCCTCCGCCCGCTCACGGGCAGCCTCCGCTGCCTGAGTCGCCGCTATCGCATGCCGCCGTCCCGCCTCCGCCTCGTCATACGGCAGCAGATAGCTCTTCGCTACCGGATCATACAACCGCAATCGCTGTCCCTCAAGGTGCAATTCCAGGTGCAACACCCGACTCGGCAATGCTAATACCCCCCCATTGTGCGACAAGGGCGGTATCGGCTCATATCCCCCACCCGGTATCCCCATCCGCCTGCCCCGCAACGCCGGGGTCAGGTAATCACCTGTCGGATCGTACTGGAAGTACTCTTGTACCCCCATACGATAGTAAATACCCGGTTTTTCGTACTCATCCCGCCGACGGGTTGAACGTGACGTAATTTCTATCACTACGTCTGGTCCCTTCCCCTCCTCCCACATCTTGTAGGTTGGGCGTTGTCGCTTGGGTACCCCAAACACCACAAATACATCCGGTGCAACGGACACCTCATTGTTGCCCTGCTCGTAATAGATCAACAAATCCCCGGAGACATACACCTGCGGGTCGTTAGCAAAATGAAAGTCCAATGCATTCACCGCGTAGATCAACGGACCACGCTGGTAGTCGGTCTCCGCCATAGGTGCTCCATCTGTTTCTGGATAGTAGTCTTCGTCTACCGTATCAACGAAGGCTACATCGGTAGCATATTGAGTCATAAATCTTAACCTCCTTACTTGATCATGGTAGCACAGGTTATGATACAGTACTTGCCTATCTACCGGGCATGCCACAGGTACACCGGATGGGGAGTAGCAATGAGCGAAAACCGCCCATCCTCTGTATGCACCTGCTGCTTATTGCCATCACGCCCCACATATAACCCACTACGAGTCGTCGATTTGAATGACACCCGTGTACCCGGTGGCGACCAAAGAATGTCTAAATCCATATCCCCTCGTTCAAACCGGTAGTCATAGACCTCACGCCCCAAGATCATCGTTAGATTTTCCATATAGACTGTGCCTGTTCCCATGTACCTATCGTGAACATCATCTAGCACAACTGCCAAGAGGGTAGCGGGAAAGTCTACCCTGCTGTTCCCTGTACCGTCAATGTGATTGCCACCAGCAACGGGATGGACAATGGGGGTAGAGAGAAACTGCCAACCTGGTGTCCCCACCACACCCAAGCGAAATTGCAACACCTCATTTTCGGCATCACGCACCCACACCTGTACCCCATGCCCACTGCCATCACCATACACCCACAACCCAAGCGCATAAGTATCAGGATTGAGCAGCAATGGGTCGCTGGCTTCAAAGACAACATAGTCATTTGCTGGTGTGCTGAAATGATAGGTCAAACGGGCTGCCCCAATACTGCTTGCCGCACCAAACATGCCGTTTGGTTGCACTGCCCGTAACCAACGATTGTTCATCTGGTCAAACGTTTCTAGCACCTCACGCTCAAACAAATCGCGCCGCTCAACAAAGCGTGTCCCCTCTAATTCTTGGTTAAGGGTACGAAAGGCATGGAAAGCTGGCTTACGACGACTGTAGTCCGTCCGTCCATTGCCAAGCGCAACTAACCCATAGGGGTTGCCAGAGTCATCCTTGAGCGTATACCAGAAAGACCGCTCTATACCAGATTCCCAGAGCAAAAGCAACGCTCGCACCAGGTAGTTTGCCTGGGTCTCTTCATCTGTCATACCCACCGGGTCATTGTTGCCTGGACCGCTTGACCACCCGACCTCTGTTGCCCATATCGGCTTGGTCCCATACTGGTCGGTGACAACCCGCACGGTGTTGGCAGCCGCGGTAATGTTTCCCGCCTCTGGGGTAAGTGGGTCTACATATGGGTGTATGGCGAGAATATCAAAGCTACTCCAAGCACCCTGTGCTAAGACCTCACGAATATACGCCGAGTCAAAAGGGTTGAACCCCCCTATAAGCACTGTAGCACCGGGGTCTATCTCCTTGATAGCCGCGCTCGTGCGGATAAGCAAATCGGCATAGGCTTGCGGGTCTGGGGCAGGCTTCCAAAAATGGGGGTTATCTGGCTCATTCCATATTTCCCAATGGTCTATGTACCGGTGGTATCGCTTGACCACAGCACTGGCAAAGCGCACGAATGCATCAGTATCTGGGGCATAGAACGATGCATACTCATCGCTATCGTGCGGGTAAGGCGTTGCCCAGGGCGCAGAAGGACCACCTATCACGCCAAGAAGGGCAATATTGCGCCGCAGGATTTCGCGCACTGCCTGATCATTGAAGCTCCAATCCCACACATCCTCACGCGGTTGAACGCGGTACCAGTGGAAATCTTCCCGTACCCAGTCTACGCCAAGTTCCGTGAGCATATCACCAGGAACATGCAGGGTTGCAGGGTCAGGATAACGGGTGGCTAGGTGGGCATTGACCCCAAACGATGGATGACCTACTGGGTTGCTCTCATCCAACGGGGTAGCAGTGACTGTGGGAGGGATAGGCATGGTTGTGGCAGCAGAAACCCCCAACAACACAACCACCACCAAGAGCGACATCAAACGGCGGGATGGACGAATGTGCTGGACATTGTTAGACCCATTGTGGGATAAGCTGTGCGGTATTACGTAGCTCTTTTTCATAGGTGCGATAGTTTGGCTCCCTTTGCTCTACCAACTTCCAGAAGGCGGGTGAGTGGTTCATATGCACTAGATGGCATAGCTCGTGAATGAAGATATACTGGACTAATGGCACAGGCAAAAAGAGCAATTTTCGGTTAATACTAATCGTTTGGTTGCTTGAGCAACTCGCCCAACGGGTTTTCTGCCCACGGACGATGGCTTTTCCAAAGGGTTGTTGGTGCTGCTCGCTGAGGGTACGCAACATGGGGATGAGATATTGCTTGGTCTTGTAGGTCAGCCATTGGCGCAAGGCTTCTTTGCCCGTTTCGGTATACGCCACCGCCCCCCAAACAGCAAGATGGTTGTCTGGTTGTTCGCTCCAAGTGATGTATGTTTCCGGTGTGGCAGTATACGAGACTGCCCATGTTTGCTCTATGGCACGTAGAGTTATGGTATCAGGGAGCACCTGCGCTGGTTCGGGGATAGTCTGTGCTTGCTGCTGCACCTTGCCTATGGCTTTATCTATCCATGCTGCCCGCTCTTCCACAAGAGTTGGTATCTGGCGTTGATCAAACCCTTTTGGCACGATGACGACCAGACCATCTGTGACACTGACTTGTAGTCGCACTCGTTTGGCTTTATTACTCACACGGACAGTATAGGGGTGTATAGGATTCTGTTTGCTCATAGGGGTTTACCTTCTCTGTCTGCCTATAAAATACCTAGCATGCCATAGTGCTCAATATTATACCATTTGTGCGGCTTTTCCTGCCAGTGGTATCAGCAAATTGTCAGTTACCCTTCACCTTGTTTTCATCGTATATGGACAAGATATACGCTATACTAACAACTAGATAGCTTCCTCCTTACTTGAAATACACCTCCTGACAAGAAAGTCCGCCTCTGGTCAAGAGACCAGGGGCGGCAGTATTTCTGACGGGTAGCAGTTGGGCATGATTAAAGATATGGCAGATTCTTTTCCCGTCCTCTGCCCCTTTCGGGCAAGCCCCCATCCCCTACCCTTCCCCTACTACGCGGGAGAAGGGAGACCGTACGGCTCCCCCTCGCCCTGGGATGGGAGCGGGGGCAGGGGGTCTTACAAGGGCAGACGATATACCGAAACATTCCGGGCAGGAATAAACCATAGATGCCCATAGATGCACACAGA
>CAZLKK010000046.1:0-6406 GCA_964559995.1 uncultured Chloroflexaceae bacterium | reverse complement strand
GCCCCCATCCCCTACCCTTCCCCTACTACGCGGGAGAAGGGGAACCGAGCAGGTGTTCCCCCTCTGGGAGCGGGGGCAGGGGGAGCGGGTTGTCGCCCTGGGATGGGAGCGGGAGCAAGGGGGAGAGGGTCGTTGCATGCGGGAACCAAAGAGCCGTTGCATGCAACGGCTCTCCAACCAAACACTATGAGGATAACAACCAACGTTTTGCTCAGCTGCCCTACGCCTGCACTGCTGCTACATCCTGCTCCGCCCGCTCGCGGGTGCTGCCAATGCTAAAGTACTTCGCATCGGGGTGATGAACGACAATCGCCGCCGTGCTCTGTTCTGGCACAAGCTGATAAGCACTCGTTAAGCTCACCCCTACCTTGTCCATTGGGAGCAGCAAGGGGAGTTTCTCGTGGTCGTCTAGGTCTGGGCAGGCGGGGTAGCCCCACGAGTAGCGGCGTACCTGTGGCTCGCTCAAGCCAAAGCCACGGCGTACCACCCGATTGGTGTACTCTGCCAACGCCTCAGCCAACGACACCCCTAGCCCGTGAATGTAGTAGAGACGGCTATAGTCGCCCTCTTCTTGGAGACGATTACACAGTTCGGTAATCTTGTCGCCTACCGTCACCACCTGGAACACTGCTACATCAACCCGCCCGCTCTCAACACTGGCGAAGTAGTCGGCTAGGCAGAGGTGATCACCCGATGGCTGGCGGGGGAAGCGAAAGCGGGTAATCTCCTTGAGGGTACCGGGTGCGCCAGTAGTAGATTGCTGACTGCTGGCGGTACGGGCTATCTCCTCTGGATCGTAGACGATAAGCTCATTGCCCTGGCTCTGGGCGGGATAGTAGCCACAGGTAATCACCGGCTCTAGCCACCCCTCGCGTTCTGCCTCGCGGCGCAGATCGCGCACCCGCTGGTCAAACTCTGCCTGGAGCCGTTCCCACTCTTCACCTTTGGCATTTTTTGCCCCCCACTGGAGCCGATACAGCGCATTGCGGTCTAGGCAATCAAACATATCATTGAAGTTGATGCGGCGGTCTATCCGTGCGCCCCAAAATGGCGGCGTGGGGATGGGGACATCCTGGCGAATGGTGGATCGTTCTTCGCCTGCGCCCTGCTCCTTGCCCACATCAGCCATCACCATACGCCCGTGCAAGGGCTTATTGAGCGTTTGGGCAGCCTCCTGTTTCACCTGATTGACGAAGGTTTCGCGCTCTTGGGGGTTGCTCAGTTTGTCCATTGTAGATAGCCCCTCAAAGGCATCTTTGCAATAGAACGCGCCTGCATCATATGGCTCTTCGTCTACAAACAGGATACGGTGTCCATACTGCTTGTTGATAGCTGCCCCACCAACCAATACCGGGATGTGTATACCGCGGCGGTGGAGTTCCTGAACACAGAGCGGCATTTGTTTGCTGGTACTGACTAGCAAAGCAGACAACCCGATAGCGTCAGCTTGATACTCTAGGGCTTTGTCAATGATGGTATTGACGGGTACCTGCTTGCCAATGTCATAGACCGTATAGCCATTGTTGGACAGTATCGTGTTGACCAGGTTTTTGCCAATGTCATGCACATCGCCATAGACGGTTGCCAAGAGGACTTTCCCCTTGCTTGTCCCCTCCTGCTTATCTAGGTAGCCTTCAATGTGGTTTGCCGAACGTTTCATCACCTCGGCACTTTGCAACACGAAGGGCAGAATAAGCTCACCAGAGCCAAACCGATCCCCTACATCTTTCATTGCTGGCAGGAGCACGTTGTTGAGGATGTCTACCGCTGCGTCACTCTCTACTGCCCCCTGCTGGGTGCGCTGCGCCATCGACTCGTCTATCAACTGCTCGATACCCTCTTTTTTGCGGTGCAACACAAAGTAGTGAATCTTCTCGTCTGAGGTCATGCCCTCTGTGGGGTCAACCTTGTCGCCCTGCTCTCCCAGGGTATTCTCTACATGCTCGAAGTGTTCAATGAAGCGGGCCAACGCATCGGGGTGACGATTGAAAATGAGGGCTTCGCAAATATCGCGCTCCTCCTGACCAATCTCGGCGTAGGGGATGTTGTGAAGGGGGTTGATCATTGCCAAATCAAGCCCCGCCTTGACCGCGTGGAAGAGGAATACGCTATTCAGCACGGCGCGAGCATGCGGTGCTACCCCAAACGACAAATTGCTCACCCCCAAACTCGTTAGCGCACCGGGCAGCTGTTCTTTCACCAGCGTGATGCCCTCAAGTGTCCATTTTGCCTCATCCCGTAGCTCTTCCTGCCCCGTGGTGATGGGGAAGGTATTAACATCAAAGATGAGCGCGTGGGGCGGCAGTCCATACTCTTGGGTGGCGATGTCATAGATACGCTTACATATCCGCAACTTCTCCTGCGGCTCATGCGCCATACCCTCTTCGTCAATCGCCATACAGATAAGCGCAGCCCCATAGCGCACCGCCAGCGGCAGCGTTTCGTCTATCTTCTTGCCCCGTCCCCCCTCTAGGCTGGTGCTGTTGATGATAGCCCGTCCGGGATAGACCTTGAGCGCGGCTTCCACAACGGCTGCATCGGTGCTGTCAATCATGAGCGGGGCTTCCATTGTGGTTGCCAACAGCTTGACCAGCTTTTGCATTTGCTCTGCTTCGTCCATGCGCTCACTCATTGCTACACATACGTCAAGCACATGAGCACCAGCATCTATCTGATCCTGGGCTATTTGCAAAATGCTGTCGTAATCATCTTTGATAAGCAGACGCTTGACCTTACGGCTCCCCAAACTATTCACCCGTTCACCCACAATGAGCGGGCGGGGGTCTTGGTGCAAGGGCACAGCCCGCATACCAGAAGAAACGAGGGCTTCGCTCTCGGCTTGCTTGACCTGGGCTTTGGCTTCAACGCGGCGCACCATATCGGCTATCTGCTTGATGTGGGCGGGGGTAGAGCCACAACAACCGCCAATCACGCGCACGCCAATGGTGCTAATGAAGTCGTCAAGGGCTTGTGCCATTGGTTCTGGCTCCAACGGATAGACTGCCTGTCCGTCAACGTTCATGGGCAAGCCAGCGTTGGGGATACAGCTAATGTAGGTGCTGGAGTGGGAGGTAAGGTAGCTTACCGGCTCACGCATATGCTCAGGACCCGTTGAGCAGTTTAGCCCAATAACATCTACGCCAAGCGATTCAATCGTAGCGAGCGCACTGGCAACATCGGTGCCAAGCAGCATGCGCCCGCTCGTATCCAGCGTTACCTGCGCTTGGATAGCAACCGGGCGGTCTGCGGCGGCGATGGCTTGCTTGCAGCCGGTGATTGCCGCTTTGACCTCCAGAATGTCCTGGCTCGTCTCAATAAGCAGCAGGTCTACCCCACCGGCAATCAAGCCGCTTGCCTGCTCCGCGAAGGTCTCGACCAATTCGTCAAAGGTAATCTTGCTCAGTTCAGGGTCGGTGGAGGATGGCAGCATACCGGTAGGACCCATTGAGCCAGCGACAAACCGCGGTTTGCCATCTTGCGCTGTGAAGCGGTCTGCCACGCTTCGCGCCAATTCTGCCGCTGCTTTGTTGATCTCAAAAGTTTGGTCAGCAAGCCCCCACTCTGCCAAGCGCATACGCGAGGACTGGAAGGTGCAGGTCTCGACTACATCGCTGCCTGCCTCATAAAAAGAAGCGTGGATTTCCCCGATAATGTCGGGACGGGTTATGACGAGATAGTCACGGTTGCCGTCAGTTTGCGGACCGCCAAAGTCTTCAGTCGTCAGGGTGTAGGTATCAATAGAAGTTCCCATCGCGCCGTCAAAGACCAAGACGCGCTCATCAAGCGCAGCAAGGTAGGGGGAGCGTGGGGTTTGGGGAGAAACAGTCATAATCACCTCATTTGTGGTTTACAGATCAGATAACGATAGCCATAATAAACAAGACACCATGATGATAAACACCAACCAAACAACCCAAAGCTGTTCACAGCAAATGACCTTATTGTTCAGAGGTTCTTTGCTTTGCACAGGGGGGAAAGGGTTTGGTGTTCACCGTCATGGTGTGTTGTTCATATAACCCAAGTATACGCGAGAGTAGTATAGCCTGTCAAAAAGTATCCACATAGGGGGGGATGGGATGGGGGGCTGACCGCAATGGGGGTTGCCCGCAATTCCCCCCGCGCCCGGACATTCGCTCATTGACCCTCGCGGCTCCCCCAAATGTGAACACGTACGGGAGAGGACAAACGGCAACCGCTAATAGGCAAATACCTCACCACGATATATCTGCGAAGGGGCTATAGATAGACAAAAAAGTCTCAACTATCTGTGGGTCAAAGTGACTGCCTGCCAACGAACGCACATGCGAACGCACCTGCTCCTCGCTCCAAGCAGCACGGTAGGGACGCTCAGAGCGCAGCGAATCCCACACATCTACCAGCGCAAAAATCCGTGCTGCCAGTGGTATCTGGGAACCTTTTAGCCCACAGGGATAGCCAGACCCATCCCATTTTTCGTGGTGGCAATAGGGTATATCCAGCGAAGGGCGCAGATAGGTAATAGTAGACAGCCAATCGTAGGCAAATTGTGGGTGCTGCATCATCACTTCCCACTCCTCATCCGTCAGTGGGCCCGGTTTGAAGAGGATATGGTCAGGAATCCCCATCTTGCCAATATCATGCAGCATAGCCCCACGCCGTATATGGACTAGTTCATCGCCAGCGATACCCAGTGCTCGCGCCATCCGTATGGTCATCTCTGTGACACGGTAAGTATGGCTCTCTGGCTCCTTATGGCGAATATCTAGCACCTTGACCAGGGCAAGCAACGTAGCATCATACGCCAATGCCAAATCATTGCGTGAACGCTCGATCTCTTCCTCATTGTTCTTGCGCTCGGTGATATTTCGGACACAGACCTGGGTAGCTGGCGCACCATCCCAGACAATCGCCCCAATAGCCGCCTCTGCCACAAACGATGTGCCATCACGGCGCACAAGTTCGGCTTCTACATGCGCGTTGGTCGTTTCATGGGTCAGCACGCGGCGTAGCCACAGCGAGCACTCATCCACGTAGGGCGGCGCAAAGAAAGCACACAGCGATTTGCCAATAAACGATTGCTCCCCCCCCGGCTGCTCCCCCATCATACGAAGCATCGTTGCATTGACTCGCACAATATGGGTTTCCCCATCCGCAATGATCAACCCATCAGGTGATTCCTCAAAAGCCCGTTCAAACCGCGCCCGCTTCTCCATAATGTGGCGATACCTATTCAGACGGGTGATGGTGCGTATACGGGTTCGCAATTCGACACTATCAAATGGTTTGGTGATAAAATCATCTGCACCAGCCTCTAGCCCTTGCAAGCGGGACTCGCGTTCATCTAGGCTGGTAATCATCAGCACTGGAATTTCTGAAAGCTGCAGGTCTGCCCGCAACCGTCGGCACACCTCGAAGCCATCTATGCCAGGCATAACGACATCCAACAACACAAGGTCGGGCTTGATATTGGCAGCTTGCTTGAGTCCTTCTAGTCCACTGCTGGCAAATACTAGGGTATACCCCTTGCCAGTCAAGAGTGCCTCTACGGTCTCACGGGCGGTTTTGTCATCATCAATAATCAGTATAGTACTTGGTTGATATTCCACCGAAACTACCCCGTCTTTACTTTATACGTTACCACTCTACCTATTCTCCCTAAGAGATATTATACCAGACATGGCAAAGCCAAATACTGAAGAAAGGCAAAAAATGGGCAAACTGCCATTGACATAGACGGTCTCCTCCGCTACACTCCTATATAATCTATATTGGTTTATTCCAGATTGTCGCCTCCTAGCGAGCATGATAGGCTGACAGTCCCATATCCATATGTTGGAGAACATTACATGATGCATAGTATCCATGGTATGCTGATAGCATTGGCAAATGCGCCTGAGCAACTTGTTGGGCAATCACAAGGTATTGGCTGGTTTCTGACCACATTGGTATTTATTGGTATGTTGGTGATACTCGTGTTTGTCCACGAGTTTGGACACTTTATCGTTGCCGTCTTTATGAAAATCCCTGTAGACGAGTTTGGTATCGGCTATCCCCCGCGTATGCTTACCCTCTTTGAACACAAAGGCGTGCGCTATACGCTCAACTGGCTACCCCTTGGGGGCTTTGTGAAATTTCAAGGCGAGGACCAAGGGGTCTATGGGGCGGGAAGTCTATCCGAAGCACACCCCTGGCGCAAGATACCCGTGATGATCGCAGGTCCATTGATGAACCTGATTTTGGCTGTTGTCATCTTTGCTGCGCTTTTCATGTTCGTGGGCATCCCTGAACCGATTAGCCAGCACATTACGAGCATCTATGCAGAGACCCCGGCAGCACAAGCAGGCTTTCAAGAGGGGGACATTCTTATTCAGCTTGGCGAACATGATCGCCTCAATAGCCAAATTATCAACCAAGTGGGATTGGCAAA
>CAZLKK010000045.1:7936-17313 GCA_964559995.1 uncultured Chloroflexaceae bacterium | reverse complement strand
CCGCCATGCGTTTCCCAATACGTCTTGAAGTGTCCCTGGATACTATAGCCGGTCTCTGGGAAATAGCGGGCAGTGCTGGTGCTCATAAAGGGCGCAGGCTTGGGAAAATCACGGTCATACAATGCAACATATTCTTTGCCAAGCAACCCAAGCTCCACCACCGGCTGCCCATTGGACACGAGCAACTCAAAGCGAGCACGTTCAAAGTACTGGACAATTTTTCCATCGCTCTCGCGGATGTACTCCTCGGTTATGGGATAGCCAAACCGCTGGAGTCCATTGTTGTTTTGCCAGTAGGTACGAAACGCCCCGCCGAGATAGTGTCCCGTCTCCGGCATGTAGCTTACATCACGGGTTTGTGTCGGGCGGGTGGAGAAGAAATCGTCTATCAAATCTTGGGTTAGTCCCAAATAGCCCGTAGCATATACTTCGCTTGGCTCTATGTGTGTCCCCTGATAAAAGTCATTAAAGCTGTTGAGGATAATGGCAGCGGGGGAACGCTGTTTGACGGCTTGCCACGATGTCTGATAGTATAAGCCATTGTTGCGCTCAATAACCATCCCTTGGGGATTGATACGCCGATCATCATACCCTGGCATGACCATAGCGATGAATGGCTTGTGCTCCTGATGGGCATTGTTGTACTGGTTGAGCCGATAGGCATAGGTTGCCATAGCATTGTGCGGGGACGGGTTTAGCTCATAGGAGTACGTCCCATCAAAGACATCAAGGTAACTAAATACATCGTCTTGTAAGGCTTGGATTGTCGTTGCCGTCAGCCAAAACTGCGTGCGGTAGAGGTCTACTTGATTACGAAACCTGCGCCAATCCTCAGCGTTGCCAAAGTACACCGGGTTGATGAAGATGAACAGGGGTTTTCCCTGAAAGCGCATATACGAAGAACGCTGCGTTACCTCTTCTAGCTTGCGGAGAGCTTTAGCCAATCCATCGGGGTCGAGCAAATCTTCGTCTGAGTCAGCCGATAGCTCAATCTGAAACACAATCCGCATAGAGTCATACTCGCTGGCTTCTATGCGCTTTTGCAAACCGCGGCATCGTCCATCGGACTGGTCATCTGGTCCACGCCAGTTGCAGATAAAGGCATCAATGCCAGCAGTATAGGCTTGCTCAATGTGGCGGTCCATTGCCTCGTGGCTACCACTTGAATACTTCGGTGCTGCAATGTCGCTCATGGCATCGTAGGTCCAGTTGCCTATGTTGTAGTTGCTATAGTACAATGCCATAATGGGGGTATCTGAACGAGCTTGTGCTGGTGGGCTAGGAATGGTCGCTAAGACAGCAAGGATAAGCAGACCAATAAGACCTAGCCCAAACCAACGTGGTAAGCGTGTAGAAATCATAGCTTTTTCTCCATATCCATACGATAATAGGCTCCTGTGGGATAGTGGTTAGGATGCAATAGGTATCTCCCTTCTGTGAGAGTGCCTTGCGGGTATTTTATCACATGTTCTGGCGTACTACCTAGTCAACGTTTGGTTTAGATACTTCACAAGCGTTGCCTTGTTGTTTTGCTGCTGTGGTATACCATAGCTCTGGTCGTGTAA
The DNA here is from genome assembly GCA_964559995.1 of uncultured Chloroflexaceae bacterium. Taxonomy (GTDB): domain Bacteria; phylum Chloroflexota; class Chloroflexia; order Chloroflexales; family Chloroflexaceae; genus JAAUSY01. The sequence continues at coordinate 15,748 of CAZLKK010000045.1, read as the reverse complement.
TCATCATAACGTAACGAGATGAGGTTTTTCTCATGACAATCCCTATTATTTCTGATATAGATGTTGCCCAAACAACTCTTCTCCGTCGAGTCCCAATGGACGAGGTACAGATACCCGAATCGCTCCAAGAAGGTATAGCTGCTCGCTTTGGCGAACGGCTTACCCCCGCACAAGCGGTTGATCGGGTCATCCAAGAGGTGCGTCAGCGGGGTGATGCTGCTCTCCATACGTGGACAAAACGGCTTGATAATGTAACCCTAGAACAGCTAGAGGTTCCCCCAGAAGCCATGACGGAAGCAGCCTCCCATCTGGAGCCAGAGACGCTGGCGGCACTGGGGGTAGCAACGCATGAGCTTGAGTCGTTTCATCGCCACCAATCGCGTACTACCTGGGTAGACTTTTCGGCAGAGGGCGCACGCGGACAGTTGGTTGTACCTATCCAGCGAGTAGGCATTTACGTACCGGGGGGGGCAGCACCGCTCCCATCCTCGCTGCTGCATGCTGCCATCCCGGCACGGGTCGCTGGTGTGGAGGAGATCATTGTCTGCTCCCCACCGCAACCATCCACGGGGCAGCCGGCGGAACTGGTGCAGGCAGCGGGGTACTTTGGTGAAGTTGATCGGATGTTTGCGCTTGGGGGCGCACAGGCGATTGCGGCAATGGCGTATGGGACCGAGACGGTGCCACGGGTAGACAAGATTGTCGGTCCTGGCAATTTGTTTGTGGTGCTGGCAAAGCGGGCGGTCTTTGGCAGCGTGGGTATTGAAAGTTTACCGGGTCCTACCGAGACGTTGGTCATAGCCGATGAGCATGCAGACCCACGCTATGCTGCGGCAGATTTGCTGGCGCAGGCAGAGCATGTGTTGGCGAGTGCTATCCTTATCACCCCTTCGGTGCAACTCGCCCGCTCGGTGCAGGTGGAGGTTGAACGCCAACTGGAGATGCTGCCAGCGGCTAATGCCCATGCTGCTCAGGAAGCCTTGACCAACCGGAGTGGTATTGTGTTAGTGCCAGATATGGATACAGCATTTGCCCTGGCAAATACCTATGCGCCAGAGCATTTGTGTCTGCTGCTGCATGAACCGTGGCAGTATATTGGCAAGGTCCGCAATGCCGGCGGCGTGTTTGTGGGCGAACGCTCATTTGAGGTGCTTGGTGATTACACGGCAGGCCCCTCGCACATTATGCCAACGGGGGGGACAGCCCGCTTCGCCTCGCCGGTGAATGTAGACGATTTCCGCAAGGTCATCTCGCTGGTGGGGCTAAATGAAGCAGCACTAGAGCGAGTAGGTCCAGCGGCAATGAAGTTGGCGGAGTCAGAGGGGCTATATGCCCATGCTGCGGCGGTACGGGTGCGACTTGCTTCGGGCGAGTAGTAGCCGCCCGGTGTGCGTTCCCCCCATTGCTTGCAACGGCTCTCCACGTTTTGCGCTTTGCGCTTTGCACTCCCGTCGACCCGCTCCCTCTGCCTCTCAGGGGTAGGTCACAGGGATTCCGGGCAGAAGGGAACCATAGATGCAGATACCCATAGATACCGGGCAAGAGATTCCCGACAGAAACGCAGAACCGCAGAGATTCGAAAAGGCTATGCGGTAGCATCTTGCCCGGAAATCCTGTCCGGTATCTGTGTGCATCTCTGTGCATCTCTGGTTAAACCTTGCCCAGAATTGGCATGACCTAACCTTGTAAGTCTCCCCCTGCCCCCGCTCCCATCCCAGGGCGAGGGGGAGCCGAACATTGGGCGTACCGCCGTGCGCTCCTACGGATCGGTTTCTCCCGCGTAGTGGGACGCGGGGTTAGGGGGTAAGGGCGCACGGCGGTGCGCCCTTACCCCCGCATAGGGTTGGTCGCCTTTGCTGCCCCTAGCAACTGCTGCAAGGTTGAGGGGGGAGCTATCCAGCGGGACAACTCCGCACAAGATGCTGTACGACGGGCTTGTATTGTTTGCCGCTCTGCCCACAACATTGGTAATTCGTGGAGCGCAGCAAACCGCCCTGCCGCCACATCAGGCACCCCAACGAGATAGGCATACAACATCGCCAGCACATCATAGCCGATGATAGCCGGGAGATACTCGCGCAACAGCGGTGTGGGCAGACAACGGATGATGACCCGCAGCCGATTGCGGGCAAGGAGCCGCTGTTTAAGCGTGCTGCCACTAGCAGAGCAAACATGCATGGCGTGTGCTGTTGGGGCAAGCAGACATCGCCACCCCCGCAACCGTGCTCGCCATGCGAGATCGGCATCCTCTAGGTAGGCAAAAAAGTGCTCCGCAAACAGTCCCACATCATCCAGCAAAGCCCGGTGATAGAGGGCTAATCCTCCGCTAGGACCAAAGATTTCTTGGGGAGTAGGGGGGAGTAAGGTAGATGGGAGATCACGCGCATAGTCCATAGCCACACCATCACGCTGCATGCTGATACCCGCCGAAGCGACCAATGTAGGATGATGGCTGTTAGTCAATACTCCTGCAACCATGCCTATGCCGTCTGATAGGCGCAGCGTTGTGCGAAGCGTATCTAGGCACCCCGGCAACACGAGGGCATCATCATTGCAGAGCAACAGCAGGTCATTGTGGGCAGAGCGCAAGCCGGCGTTGGTACCACCAGCAAACCCCCGGTTGGTAGGCAACACGACCAAGCGAATGTCCGGGGCAAACGTTTGCGCCCAAACTGCCGCCCGGTGCTGATGTGACCCATTGTCCACCAAGATAATCTCATCGTCTGGGTGTAGCTGTGAACGCAGGGCAGCAATACCGGCTGGTAGATAGCGTTGGGTGTTCCACGTTGGGATGATGACAGAAAGCGGGGGGAAAACCACTAGGTCTTGCCTTGTTCGGGGTTAATAAAGGTAAGGTTGTGGTGGGACACCAGGGACTCGAACCCTGAACCGTTCGCTTATGAGGCGACTGCTCCAACCATTGAGCTAGTGTCCCGTACCGACTCTATTATAGTCTGCTCGCGGTCATAGGTCAAATTTTTGGCAAAAACAGGGAACCCGCAGGGGAAAGGAATACCCCAAAACCCGCGATTGACAAAACACCAGTTTTCGGGTACCATATCCATAGTAGAACATATGAACGAAAAAGGAGTTTGTCATGGTCCGAGCAGGCTATCTCATGTGGTTTGATGACAATGCAAAGGTGTTGGTTATGGAAAAGATCGAGGATGCCGTCCATGCCTTCATGCGCCGATTTAAGGCAAAACCAAACGTTGTACTTGTGAACGAAGTAGAGAGTACCACACTCCCTGAGCAAACCATGCACATTGGCGAACATGAAGTACAGATACGCCCATCCAGTTACGTTCGCAAAAACAATTTTTGGGTTGGGTTAGACTTGGACACGACAGAGGAGACCGATAACAAAGATACCAATGCTGCCCCGCTGCGTGAAGCAGCCTAGCAGAACACAGAACGGCGAAAGGATAGTAGGTGAGTAGGGAGGGGAGCCGTAGGGGGTAGCCGTAGAGACGTTGCATGCAACGTCTCTACCCGGTAATGCCCCCTTCTCCTAACCGTGGAGGAACGAGCTAGGGATAGGGGCAAATAGAACAGTGACACCACCCGTAGGCTACATCCGTCTCAATATCTCGCGTTTTTTCGCCTCAAACTCATCAGTAGACAGAATACCGCGGTCACGCAACGTAGCCAATTCTTCAAGTGTTCGATGAACTTCTGGACTAGCGTTTTGTGGAGTTGAGGTAGAGTATTTAGCGGATGAAGCGGCTTGAGGGTCGAGGTAGCCATACCCTCGCTCATAATTTTGTTTTGCTTCGAGCAACGCCCGCTTGAAGTCAAAGGGAGTGACAACGTGGTCTATTGGATAGGAACCATCGTCTGAAGCCGTAAAGACGGTGATAGACCCATAGCTAAACATCCGCCCAAAGATACTCTGCGAGAGGCGTATATCGTGGATTCTCTCTAGGGGAGAGTCTATCACCATTTTGTTCAATGCCCCAGAGACTTGGATAAGCCGCCGATCTGTTATGATATACTGTTCTGCATTCCAACGCAAAAAATCGGTAAAAATACTGATAAGCAACAATAAACTAATAAAAATAGCAAGGGCAGGGATAAGTTGGCTGGCAGTAAAGCCGGCAATGATTGGCTTGATATTCTGGCTAAAGGCTTCATGCGAAACAATAGCAGTGGCAATGAGAATACCAATCAAGATCAGTTTCATAAAAATACGGCTTACCAGCAAGACCACATGTTGGCGGGCTTCATAGAGCACATTTTCCCCGCGACCAAGTAATTCATCAATGTATGCCATGATGCAACTACTACTTTCTAGTGATCACTTGTATCACCATCAACAACCCTAGGTTATCCTGCATAGCCTACGCAAAGCGAGAGGTGCAGTCTATAGGCATTTTTGCTTACGTCCCAACGTTTTTCCTGGGAACAGATGAGTTCCCAAAAACCAACAGAGCTTTTCCGTCATTTCCATTCCCAACAACAGTGTTTTTGCGTTTCTGGGGTGTGGCAGATAAAGCTAGATTTCCCCTTTCCTCTAGGTCAAAGACAACAGGTGATCCCTCTTGCCCCTCATGCTTTGCCTTTTTGGACAATCCCCCATTTTTCCGGGGTAGGTCAGAAAGTTCCCTAGTTTATTTCCCTCTCCCCCCGTTCCCAGAGGGCAAGGGGGTATCATGCATCATCTCTTGATTGTGCGACTTTGCCATGCCCCTTATGCGCCCTTCTTGTCCACCATTCATTCGGTAGGCTTCATGAACCTAGTGGGCATGAAGTCTTCCTAGTTCCTAGTCCCAAACTCTCAGCACTTCCCCGTAACGACTCCAGGAAAGCCACACTCTTTAACCGATACTCCAAGATATGGGTGATATAGGAACGCAACACCTGTTCAACTTCCTGCCACACGGTTACGGGAATCTGTTTTTTCCCCACGGCATCTCGCCCATGCCGTTGTATATATCGCATGACCTTAAAAGCCTCCAAACTCATTGGCAATGCAAGCGAGTCTGCTGGTGCATGCTCTGGACAAAGAACCCCACCTAACGTGGGGCTAAACCGGTTTGCCTGCTCGGTCAGGGTTTCCTGGCAGATAGCACAACGAAAAAGGTGTGGTCGGTAGCCGGTATCTTCCAGGAGGTCCAATTCAAACGTTCGTAGCACCAGGTCGGGATTGTCGGTAGTATTAAGTGCCGCATATGTTTGAACCATTAAGGAAAAAAGGGTCGTGTTCTCATCCTGATCCTGGGTAAATGAATCATACAATTCTGCCATATAGTACGCACAACCAAGCCGGTTGAGGTCTTGGTGAAGGGAGGCAAACCGTTGTATGGTTTGGCTCTGCGTTACGATGTCAAGGTTTCGCCCAAGAGCAAGCAGCAGATTCGTATGGGTGAATAGCTCGATGTGTCCTGCTAGGCGACTGGTCGTTTTGCGAACTCCCTTTGCGATAACGTGACGTTTCCCTTTTGGCGTACAAAGTACAAGCAAACGGTCAGACTCGCCCATATCTCTTCGACGCACAATAAGCGCATCAGTCCTTGATAGTCTATGGCGCATAGCCCCTTTTACCCTTTTATAGAGATACTATAACATGGTATTCAGTGGTATCTAAAGGCACACGACACTCTGGTCACGTCTATAACATGAAAAGAAGCAAGCAAATTAGCGATTAATTCCCCTTCTGGTCATGGTCTATCTACTTCTCCACTACCAATCAATGCAGTGCAAAGAACCCCCATACTATGTTAGTATACCACAGATAGCTTGTCATACAGCAAGGGGACCCGACCATCCGGGTGTGACAGCTATTTTTCCCAACCACGAACGGCTCTTGGAGAGCCATTGCAAACAACGGCTCTCCGGTAACACCCCCCCTGCTCCCGCATAGTGGGGGAAGGGGCAGGAACATATCTGCCCCCCCACAAAATCTCCCGTTGATCTTCTGACCATCACATGCTACACTATACAGTACCATGAACGAACGCGAAAGAACTTTTGTTATCCCCCGTGAAACTCCCCTCTCCCTATCCGTAGAACAAACCGATTCCGCGGGAGAAACCTATGCTGCCCACCTTGCTGCAGCCCTCAGAGTGAAAACTACCGAGTTGAGCTGGTTGTTCATTGAGGCAGAGGGGAGAGTGGCGTTATCGCGTGAATGGACCGAAGAAGCACGAGAGGCAGGGGAACCAAACTGGAATCGCTACCTTGACGATATAGAAGTTTTAGAAACTGCCCTCAAGGATGCCCGCAGAATGCTTGAACAAGTAAGCAAGCTGTAAAGGCGACCTCTTCCCCTTCACCCTTCTTCCCCTTCATCTTGCGGGGTTATAGGTTCTCCACGCTGCCACGCTTGGAGGTAGGAATAAGGCGGTATCTCCCCCCGCCTCGTTTGCCAATCTTCAGGAAAGGTAGGGTATGATATGCCATAGTGCAGGTGTGGGTCTGTCCAGCGGGCATTGCCACTGTTGCCCGTCCATCCAAGCAGTTGTCCTGCGTCTACCCGCACCCCTGGTACGATACCCGCTGCTATCCCAGACAGGTGCGAACCGTAGTATCGCCACCCGTCATCCCCAATAATCGCTACCATAATACCGCCACGGTCTGCTGGCACATCTGTTGTCGGGTCCCAACGATCACTCGCATTGACAAAATCCACGACCCCCGATGTGGTCGCTAGGTAGGGACTCCCAATAGGGCAAAATATATCTGTCGCCGGGTAGTCGTGGTGATAGGGACCATAGGTCGCCTGTTCTGCATCCACAGGGAAAACATAGCGTGGGGGTGCAGATGGCATAGGTGAGGGCATAGCCGCCGTCTCACCAAGAGCATCTCCCCCCCCATCCCCCGCTGCCACCGACTCGGTGAAATAGTCATACACCAACCGCGAAGCCTCAGCAATCGCGGTAATACCCGCTTGATTGGAGGACAAGCCATTGCTCATAAAGACGGCGATATAGTGGCTGCTGCTAGGGGGATAGACAATGCCCACATCATGCTCAACCCCGGTTAGGGTACCTATCTTGTGCTGCACGATAACATTGGCTGGTAGCCGGGCTGGCAACTTTTGGGTATCGCTGGTCTGTTCTAGTGCTGCCCGTAGTTCCCCTGCCCCCGCAAGCTCATCCTGTGCCAACAACCGCAACAAGAGCTGCATATCCGCTGGGCTAGTGAGATTATCGCGCCCTGCTTGCATAGCCTCAAGGTCCATAAGGTAGCGTTGCATGCTAGTGTTGGTAGTCCCAATCTGCTGCATTGTCCCATTGACCACAGCAAAGCCCCCGATGTATTCAACCAGCATATTTGCCGCTGTATTATCTGAGTCGGAGATCATCCGGGCGCACAACTCCCGAATGGTATAGGCAGTACCAGCCGGTTCATATTGCAACGAGCCAGAACCACCAACTATGTCTTCTGCTTGCATCACGAGCGGCGTATCTAGGCTGAGGGCTTCTGCTGAAGCAAGTTGATAGACCGCTACCGCTATGGGCAGTTTGATGAGGCTTGCTGCCGAGAAGGAAAGGTCTTGCTGTTGGGTATAGACCAGTGTATGGTACTGTACATCATAGACGACAACCCCAAAATCCCCCCCCGCTTGTCCCAAGATAGCCTGCATCTGGTCAGATGGGAAAGGGGGTCGGGTGGGTTCCATCGGCGAAGGAGATGCAGCAGTCGTGGTGACAGGAGGTATCGTAGCCGTGACAGTGGGAGAAGCCGCTGGTATCAGGGTCGCATACATCTGCTCTGTCGCAGTAGCAATGGCAGAGGGCAACATAGGGATAGTATTGGTTATAGGCGGGGTGGGAGGAAGCGGAACAAGATTGCTGGCCAGACTGATCA
>CAZLKK010000045.1:1656-7926 GCA_964559995.1 uncultured Chloroflexaceae bacterium | reverse complement strand
GGAGGTCGTCGTCGGCACGGGCGCCGGCGGCGTGGCAGCGGGAGCATCTGGGGTAGATGGGGCAGCGGGAATTTCCCCCGTCACCGCCGTTGGTGCATCAGCTTGACGAACTATCCCACACGCCTGCATGCCGCCGAGATCAATCAGTAGCATAAGACCGACTATCAGGATGATGCCTTTTCGTAGTTGTTTCATAGTCATTGTCCTTTGTTTGTTCACTCCTGCATATAATCATAGACGATTTTTGCCGCTTGCGCTATGGTATTTTTTGCTTGGGTATTGTTAGCTACGCTGTCGCTCATAAAGACGAGGATAAAGCGTTCTCCAGCGGGCGAATCAATAATGGCAACATCATGGTCTGTCCCACCGGGCGCAGGCAAAACCCCCGTCTTGTTGTAGACCTGAACACCGGGGGGCAGCATAGCGGGTATCTTGGCGGTATCCCGGTTTTGCCCCATTGAGCTGAGGATTTCACCGGAGCCAGACACATCACCAGAGCCAAGTATGGACAACAAGAGAGCCATATCCGCTGGTGTGGTCACATTATCATACCCGGCGGCTTTTGCGTCCATGTCCATTAAGAAGCGTTGTACCCAAGTATCCGTGGTTCCCATACTCGTCATGCGCGTATTCACTGCCCCAAAACCGCCGAGGTGGTTTAATACCATATTGGCTGCCGTGTTGTCTGACTCGATGATCATATAGTAGCAGAGTTCACGCAAGGTAAAGGTCGTGCCATTTGGTCTATTTTGGATGACCCCCGTCCCGCCTACTTTGTCACGGGCGTACATCGTGATGGTACTGTCCAAACTCGTTATCCCCTGGTCTGCCATCTTATACGCCGCTATCACAATGGGCAGTTTGATCAACCCTGCCGCAGGAAATATTCGGTTTGCGTTGTGGGTATACAGCATGGTTTGTTGAGATAGGTTATAGATGACGACACCATAGGTACCCGTCCCATTTGTCACCAGTGCAGAGAGGTCTTGGCTAGGGAAGCTAGGGGGGGGTGGCGTGTTGGTTGGGGGCGGGATGGGTGTGTTGGTAGCCTCTAAGCTATCGGCTGTATCGCGCATAGCCGCACGGTCTGGGGTATTGGTGGAAGTAGGGCGATCATCGGGATCATCCGAATCATCATCCTGATTGTCAAACCCGTTGTTATCCCCGTTGTTATCCCCGTTGTTATCCCCTGGTTTAGCTCCATCTCCTACCCCGCTGCCCCTATCGCCAATATCAGCATCACGATCATCATCAACCGTGCGGGTTACTTGTTGTCTATCATCATCCCTGGCTACATCCGATGAATTGCCGACAACAAAAACTCCTGCCAGCACAATGCCTAGAATAACCAGCACCCCAACGATACCGCCGCCTATCAACCACAGCGGCATGGTGCTTTTGCTGGCAGGAGGTGATGGGGTAGGGGGGAGCGGCGGGAGTGACGGTGGGGATTGGTTGGCAGTATAGCTCCCGTCTGGACGGGGTATGGAGATAGTATCCGCGGCGATAGACGGGTCATCTTGGGTGGCAGCGCCGGCTGTCGCCGCACCAGAGGTATCTACCCCCGTACTACTGGCGATAGTGTCCCCCTCATATGCATAGAGTTTGGTTGCCTGGGTAGTCGGCAATGGTGCCGATACGGGTATCCGTCCAAGTAGGGCTTGTTTCATTTCCTCGGCATTGGCAAACCGATCTTGTTGTTTGACCCGCAAGGCTTTCATCAGGGCATCCGCGATATAGGGCGACAGTTTGGGGTTGATCTTGCAGGGATAGATAAGCGGGTCATCCTCTTGGGTTAATCGTTCTGTTACCTTAGCGGGTGATACGCCGGTAAAGAGATGGTACAGGGTTGCCCCTAAGCTATAGAGGTCTGTTTGCGGTGTTGTTCGTTGGTTGCTGCCCCCCCACTGTTCTAGTGGGGCATAGGCAGGCGACAGGGCTTTGCGGGAAAGCCCGGTGGTATCTGTCCCCTGCTTTATCAAACCAAAGTCTACCAGTTTGATCAGGGCATCAGGCGTAAGGCGAATGTTTGCCGGCTTAATGTCGCGGTGCAGCAGCGGTGGGGATTGGTTGTGGAGGAAGCTCAAGACATCGCAGATTTGCACCGCATACCCTAGCACCTGCGACTCGGTAAGCGGTTGTTTGCCCCGGCGTTGGAGAATGTCATCCAGGTTTTGCCCTTCGATATACTCCATCACGAGGTAGCCATTGCCGTTTTCCTCGAAGACTTCGTAATAGACGGGCAAGTTGTCGTGGTGAAGTCCTTGCAAAAGGGCAAACTCGCCGCGAAATGTTCGGATGTTCTCTGGATTAAACGTCTCTTTGAGGGCAACCCGGTTAGTTGGATTACGGCTATCTACTGCCTCATAGACCGCACCAAACCCACCAAACCCGATCACCTGAACAACACGATAGTTTCCAACGATGGCATTTGGGTCTTGCAACACCATTGAAGCGCGTAATGGTCTACCACAAACCCGGCAGTGTTTCGCGGTATTGGTATTTTCAGCTTTGCATCCTTCGCCGGTTATTCTGTCATAGCATAGTTGCATGTGACAAGTCCTTCCTAAACGTTGCCTACGTTCGCCCGAAATGAGCCTGAATAGGGTCAGCCCCCCCTGCCCCTCTGCCCCCGCTCCCATTCCAGGGCGAGGGGGAGTCGCCCCCTGCCCGGTTCCCCTTCTCCCGCGTATCAATATCCCTATTACCCTTGATTTACATGCATGTTCCTACCTTTACGGTATGCATCAAAATTAGGCTGTGTTGTGTAATGATGTATGCATCAAGGTTCATTATACGTCTGATAAGCAGGTCATTGCAAGATACTGGCATGTCCGTTGGTAGAGACGTTGTATGCAACGTCTCACCAGGCATCCCCCCATCCCCTACCCCTGAGAGGAAGATGGGGGAGACACAACCAAAGGCAAAAACACCGTTGCTTTAGCGGGTACTGTCCCCAATACCAACAACCCACTGCTAAAGTCTGCCACAAAGACCCGATCATCAGCGACCCAAACACTTTGGGGGATACCGGGGGTATTGGTACTAGAGAGAACTACTGGATTGCTGGCATCTTGCACATCAACAAGCTGCATCCCCTTACTAACAGTAGCCACATATGCCAGGGTATCAGACACATCTAAAGCTATTGCCGCATCAGTGGTCATCCCAAGCAACACCGGGTTTGTCGCATCACGCACATCAATGATACGCATGCCCCCCCCCACCCCGCCTGCAGCCAAATAGACGGTATCACTTACCACAACTAGCCCACGGGTATATACCTGCTCTTCCATCGCAAGTTGCCCACGGATGCTAGGGTTTGTCGCATCACGCACATCAAGGACAAGTAGGCTATGTTGATCTGCCACATACGCCATATCGCCAGACACTTGCAGGGCTAGGGCAGACCCCGCAGTATCCACACTGCCTACGAGCGTAGGACTCACCGTACTGCTGACATCGAGCACATGCACCCCTGCACTGCCCGCGGCTACATACGCTCGCCCCTCGCGCACCTGTATGTCTGTGACTCTCCCCGGTACCGCAAGGCTACTGATGAGGATAGGGCTAAGGGGATCGCTCACATTGACAATCTGCACCCCTTCACGGTCTGCTGCTATATACACCGTATCATCTGCGATGGCAAGAGCCTGCGCCGACCCTGCCAGCGTCACTTGGGAGACTACTTCCATCGTGAAGGTAGTACTTGCCGTGATAGAAACCGAAGCCTGGGTACTATGCGTATTGGTCAAGGGGGGGCTTGTTGTTAGGGTAACAATTGCCATACCAGCATTGCCAGCTGCCACATACGCCCGCTTATGATCATCAGCAACCACAACATCTACAGCACCGTACAGCGTGGTATAGTGGCTTTCTAGCGTTGGCGTGAGTGGTTCACTGAGGTCAAACACCTGCATACCGCCGCTATTTGCCGCCACCCAAAACCGTTCCGTGTTAGGTTGTTGTAAAACCATAGCCGTTTCGCCTATCACATCATAACTCCCGACTATTTTTGGATGGGAAGGAGTACTGATACCAACGATGGAGAAGCCGTTGTCATCTGCTGCCACCGCCACCACATCCTGCGTTATCCATACTGCCCTCGCTTTGCCGGGCAATGTCGTTTGCCCAATACGTTGCGGGGCGGTAGGGGTGCTGACATCGAGCACCAACAAACCATCGCTATCGGCAGCAAGATACGCCCCTGTCCCATCAAGTTGGACATCGTGTATAGGCGTGTCAGCCATAAATGCGCCAATAATCGTGGGACTCATTGGGTCACTTACGTTTATCACCTGGAGACTGCGCCCACGCCCCGTTGCGACATATGCCACTTGGCTTGTGCTATCTACGTCTACTGCCGCCGATGACCCAAGCTCCATTGTGCTGATGCTACCAAGCAACTGCGGGGCATCAGAATTGCTGATGTCTACCACGCGCAAGCCCCCCGCAAAGCCGGTAGTTGTGACGTAGGCATAGTCCCCCTGCACATGCACCGATGAGGTAGAGCCTTGTAGTGTTATACGCCCCCGTTCTTTGGGTACTGTTGGGGTGCTGATGTCGAGAATATGGACCCCGCTATTGCCAAGTGCCACATACGCTAGGTCATCTGCGATGGCTATGTGCTGGATGTAGTCAGTAAGCGGGATTCTTGCTACGGGGGTAGTTGGTGTGTTCCGGTCAAAAATGAGCAACGCTCCCCCCTGCCCCACATATACCCACGAGCCATCAAAAGTCATCGTCTGAATACTGCCGCCAATGCTGCCCAAAAACTGGTAGAAATACATCTCACGGGCAGACAGCGACAGTGGTTGATGTTGACGATATTGATATTGATATTGATGATGTTGTGGTTGATGTTGATCTGCTAGGAACTGCTCATGTGCTGCTAGGGTCGTAGATACTACTGCGTGGTCTATAGGAAAAGAGAGCGTGAGCAACGTTAGGGTCCATAGCATGAGTATGCCAAAAAGCGTTCTCAATCGCATAAGTCGTATCCTGTATAGGTTATCTATTTATCTATATTATCTATACTATCTATCAATGAAAAATCAAACGGTTGGTTGGGAGGATGGGGCAAGGCATACGTGCTTTGTCATTGTAGTATAGCATTTTTTTGGGAAAGGTGGAGATAAGGATTAGGGAATATGGGAATATGGGATTATGGGATTGAGGGTCCTCATTCTTGCCCCCCCGCTCCCCATCACGCAAGCCACCCCATCGCCAGCAACACCAGAATCCCCCCCCCTGCGACAATGCGATACACCCCAAACGCCACAAAACTATTGGTCGCCACGTAGCGCAACAACCAGCCAATGCTCAACCAGGCGATAACGAGAGAAACCACTGTCCCAAGCAGCAGCCAACCAAACCCCGCACTATCGAACTGGGCTAGATTCTTGAGCAAATCATACACCGTAGCCGCGCCGAGGGTGGGCATAGCAAGGTAAAAGGAAAACGCTGTAGCCGTCTGGCGGTCTAGCCCTGCCACCATCCCCCCAATAATAGACGCACCAGAACGGGATGTCCCAGGTATCATCGCAAGGACTTGGGCAAAGCCAATACCGAGGGCTTGCAGCAGCGAAATCTGCTGGAGATCACTTGTCGGTTGTTTTTCCTGTTGTGGCATACGCTCAATGACAATGAAGATGATACCGCCGATAATCAATGCCCACGCAATGACCCGCGGCGAGAAGAGCACCGCTTTTATCCAATCGTGCAAGAAGACTCCTATCACCGCCGCTGGCAAAAAGGCGATGAAAATTGCCAGCCAAAACCGGCGTGTTTGAGGGCTACTGACAACGCTCCGAGCTTGCTCCAGCAAATCTCGGCTATAAAACCCAACCACAGCAATGATCGCCCCTAGTTGGATGAAAATTTCAAAGGTACCCCCAGTGCTGTGCTTGAATTGCATCAGGTCTGACGCAATGAGCAGATGGGCAGTTGACGATATGGGCAAAAATTCTGTTACCCCCTCAATAACGCCAAGTTGTATTGTCTGCCACCAATCCATTTGGGCAAACCCTACTATTGCAAGCAGGATAAGCACAAGCTCCAAGCCTGCAATGAGCACCAGAAATCCATGATTTTGGAACAGCTTTTTCACATCATATCCTTATGTGCATTATTCAGAGAACGTTCATCTTCCTAACAGGTCGAACCCTGCCTAGTATATCGTTTCATTAATCACACAAAAGCTACCAGCAATAGCATGTGGTCGCTGATAGCCTTATAGCGAGTAGCAAAAGAATTTCGGGGAATTACATA
>CAZLKK010000045.1:0-1646 GCA_964559995.1 uncultured Chloroflexaceae bacterium | reverse complement strand
GGTGTTGCTGATGGCGGGGATCTTTTTGGGGCGGCGCTTGCGGCCGGCGATTTCAACTGCGATGGTTATGATGACCTGGTCATCGGTGTCCCCGGTGAAGGTGACGATACCTTTGTCGGTATCAAGAATGGCATACGCCGCACGCGGGTCATAGTCACGCGGTTGTCCCACACTCCCCGGATTGATAAAATACCGGGAGTTATGCACGAGTTCAATCACGGGGACATCTGATGGGAGAAATCGCTCACAATGCCCATCTGCGTATTGGTGAAAGCCAAGCTGTACATGGGAGTGTCCAATGAGGCATATCTGGGTATCAAAATAGGTAAAATTGACCATCGCCTGCTCAACAGAAAGGAGATACTCCCACACCGGCTCACGGGGGCTGGCATGGGCTACCGTCACCTGATCATCTATCCGTTTTCTTGGCGAAAGCTCTTTAAGCCACGCCAGATTTTCTGGGGCAAGCTGCTCGCCATTCCAGATATTGGCGGTTCGTGCGTCAGGGTTAAAGTCATCGAGATCAAGTTCGCCAATACAGGCGAGATCGTGATTGCCCGTGATGATCACTTGGGCTTGGTTCATGACCGTTTCAACGCACGCATTTGGTTCCGGTCCGTAGCCAATGGTATCACCTAGACACCAGAGCCTATCTACACTGCCCGCTGCGGCAAGCACTGTGTCAAGAGCTACCTTATTGGCATGAATGTCTGAGATAATAAGAATACGCATGAGTTTTCCTGTGTGCTGCTAAAAGATTCAAGATAACGTGAAGATAAAGAACCCCCTGGATTACTACCCAGGGAAGAGTTATCCCTTATGGCTTTTAAAAATTGTACCGTTCACCGGGTCTCAAGGAAACCGTTATAGATATAATCCAGGGTTATATCAAATCCTAGTCTACTCCCTTTCCCATCCCCTGCCCCACGTCTTACCGAAGGGAGAAGGGAAACAACTGCCAGTCGGCTCCCCCTCGTCCAGGAATAGGAAAGAGGGCAAGGGGAACGGGGAAGCAAACAAGGGCAATACACCGTTGATGGTACAACTTTGACGTAACCCTGGGTATGAGCAAAAGATACCAACCTTCATCAGTGATTTGTATTATAATTGATGGATACAGCATGTTCTCATTCTGTTATGTTTTTCCAGCGTTTCTTGGTACTAGTATGGAGTTGCTTTTTTGCTATGGATTCACAATCCCACCACTGTCCACATCTCGGTTTAAAACAAAATCGGGCGATTAGGTTTGCCTCACCTACTCCAGAGCACCGTTGCTATGTATCAGGTGAAGCGCAAGATATACCCGTTGAACAGACAACCTACTGTCTCTCTTCTAACCATGTCAACTGTCCATTATACATGGGTTTAAGCCTACCTTCAACGCCTGATTCCCCCAAAGTTGGCTCATCCTCGGTTCCACGGCGAGGTATGCGAGCTTGGTTTTTGGCTCTTTCACCACGAGATCGCACTATTTATGGGGGGTTGTTGGCTATGGTATTGGTCATTGTGGGTATCTATGTGGTTATGGGGGTGCAGCTCTTGACCCGCGACCCGGCTATTGGCGATGGCTCACCAACGGCGGTGGGAGAAACAACCCCTACTCCCCCCCCAACGGCACTCGCATTGGCTTCGTCTACCCCTACACC
>CAZLKK010000044.1:0-17415 GCA_964559995.1 uncultured Chloroflexaceae bacterium | reverse complement strand
TGCCCGTCGAAACATTGCTTGCAACGGCTCGCCACGTTTTGCGCTTCAAAGACCCGCTCCCCCCTGCCCCCGCTCCCATCCCAGTGCGGTGTCAAAGTCGCTCCCCTGCCGCCCGGTTCCCCTTCTCCCCTCAGTGGGACGCGGGGCGAGGGGATGGGGGTAAACCGGACGTAGCCCTGGGAAATTGGAAAACTTGGATGGCTGCCCACAAGCCGGCAAAAGAGTCTTTGCTATCTGTGGTAAAATACAAAGGCGAAGGTCAACGAGATGCAAGGATAGAGTATGCCAAAGCTGATCATAAACGACGAAGAGTATGAATGTAGACCGAATGAGCGATTGTTGAGTGTTGCGCGTAGGCAAGGGTCCCATATTGGTTTTGTGTGTATGGGGAGAGGCTACTGTCACACATGCGCCTGCCAAGTCCTAAGCGGCGCAGAACACCTCAGCCCCCCTACCGAAAAAGAACTGATGTGGAGGAAAACTTCTCAACTGAGGAGTACCTACCGACTTGCCTGCCAAGCGTTTATGCAAGGCGAGGGACCAGTGGAAATCCTCACCCGTGCCGAAGAGCTACGCCGCCAAGCAACTAACGTTTTTGCTCCACCAGAAGGTACGTCAACCCTGGAAAATCTCAGCGAACTGCTTGGAGAAATAGGGGCTATCGTCTCGCATCTGCCTGCTGATGCCGCAGGGGTGGCTACTGATATTGGGAAAAAACGGCTGCTCCCACGGGTTGAGTCGGATATAGCCCCAAGAATTTTAGATAATGCTGACCCCAATGTCCGCGAAACGTGGGAAAGAATAGACCGTACAGCCAAACGCTATACCCCCAATATGAAAATTCTCCGTAAGGTGTTGACAGATACCAACCGTATGGCGCAGCGGATGATAGGCAATCCCAATGGTAGTCCAATAGCGGGTATGCCAGAACAACCCGCAGAGCCAGTGGGCAAGCAACAAGCGGTACCTGATGAACACTATGACGAACCGCCAACGCCCCCACAAGCCAAAGCAGAGACCCAAACAAGCACTGGCGGCATGCAGAGCGGCAGCAGCAGCAAACCTACGCCATCGGGTGGGACGACAGGGGGAACGACCAAGACGGGGACGGGGGGACAGACTGGCGGCTCTCCCAAGCCAGACCATGCGCCTGCCAAGCCGAGTAGTGCAGATAAGCCATCGGCTCCATCGGCGACTGTGGCTGTGGCTGCTGAAGAGCCAGAGCCTAGTCAAGAGGAAAGTAGCTCCAAGACTGGACGGAGCAAACCCCGCAAAGTGAAAATTACGTCATCAAAGTAACAGGTGATACCAAAGCAAAGATGTATAGGGATTCTCAGAGACGAACAACTAGGGAAGGAGAACAATATCGATGTCCGTAGTGATTATTAACGACAATGCATATGAAGGCGTACCGGGTGAACGGCTCGTTGATGTTGCCCGCAAGAATGGCGAACACTTCGGCTTTCTCTGTGATGGTTCTGGCGTATGCCAACTCTGCGCGTGTCAGGTGCATCAGGGCAATGAGCACCTCAACCCACCTACAGAGATGGAGCAGAACTGGATAAACGAGAACATGATCGAAGATGGCTACCGTCTTGCCTGCCAAGCATCACTGCGCGGTCCTGGACCGATTGAGGTAACGAGCCGGGCTGAGGATATACGCCGCAAGTGGGCAAATGTCTATTCGCCACCAGAGGGAACGACAGTATCAGAGAACCTCAACGAACTGTCCAATACCGTTGGGCGATATGTGACAAACCAAGTTGGGCGTTTTCCGATGAACGTTATGGGGTCTGTGCCGATTTTCTTCAAAAACACCCCGCGTATGCCCAATGTCCCCCGTATAGCTGCCGATATTGGCAGGGTATTTCAGGTGATGCTGACGGGGAATGCCCCCAAAGCGGAGTCTGAAGACCAGCAGTCTGCACCCAAACAGCTAACGGATTAGCTCACGCTTGTGCTGTATGGCAAGTGAAGATACCCCTGCTATACCCCACTCCATAAGGAGTGGGGCAATACAATTGATCATACTGTGGTTGCTCATGAGCATTGCTCTTGCTCAGGGGATGTTCTATTTGTTGCTTGTCCCCCCCTGGCAACACTACGATGAGCCAACCCACTTTGAGTATGCATGGGGGCTTGCCCGTCAGGATGACCCGCTAGACCCCCCTGCGGCAAATGGTGAACTGCGCCAACAACTCCTCGCCTCGATGATTGAGCATGATTTTTTTCGTGACGCTACCGACCCCGCACCGGGTTGGTGGTTTATTGCTACGCAGCTTGGCGACCCCCCCTATTACTATGCGCTGGTGAGTTACCCGTTGCGCTATGTCCAAGATAGCCCGCTTGTCCATCAACTCTACGTTGCACGGGCAGTATCGCTGCTCCTGTTTTTGCTGACTATTATCGCCTGTATCGGTACGTTGTGGGAACTGACTCCGCCAAACCACCCGCTCCGTTGGGGGCTGCCCCTGGCTCTCATTCTGCTTCCCCCGTTTGTTGATTTTATGACTGCCGTCAACAACAATGTGGGGGCTATTTGCTTTTCCTCATGGTTTTTGTGGGGGGCAGTTCGTCTTGTCCTTCGCGGCTTTTCCCCGGTCAGGGTAGTGTGGGTTATTGCCGCAGCATTGATCGCCACTGCTATCAAGAACATTGCAGCATTTACTGTGCTGTTAGTGCCGATGGTCTTTCTTGTTGCCCTGCTCCGCGCATGGGGGTGGCGTTGGGTGCTGGTCGTCAATGGCGGGTTGGCACTGGTGGCGGCGGCAACGATTGTCGGTTGGGGGGATGCTGCGTTGTGGTATCGCTGGTATGGTGCGCCTGAACAGGAGGAGATTACCCGTGTTGCCACAGCACATGCCCCACTTGGCACCTTCGTCATTCAGCTAACTGCTGACCCGTCCGTTGGGCAGCGGCGATTGCTTGCGCCTATCTTGGATGAGGAGGTGCAAACCGCGAACGGGAATATTGTGACTGTGGGGGGGTGGGTATGGGCAGAGGAACCAACACGGGTTGCGCTGCCAACGCTTGCGCTGAGTACTCGCCCCGGCGAAGCCTATCGCCCGTTGAACTCCCCCACGATTACCGCAACGACTACCCCACAGTTTGTTGCGTGGCATGTTGGCATACCAGAGCAGACCGGGGCAATACACTATGTTTTCTCTATTGCCCCCCCCAAGCAACAACACGATCAAAAACTTTTCTTAGATGGGGCAGTTTTGGCGGTGGGGGCATATCCTGTAGAACAACCACCAGAATTTGATGATAGCAGCGCACAACAAGGGACATGGGCAGGGAGCCGTTTTGCGAATCTTGTCCGCAATGCGAGTGCAGAACAGGCTGCCCCACGGTTGCGCTCATGGGTACAGGAGTCCGAGTTGCTCGCCTTGATAGACCCTGGGTGGGGACGCACCCCCTCATTGTTGTTGGCTGCCCTGTGGGATATGGAACGCAGCGTGTACCTGATGTACCACTATGCGGGGGTGCTGTTGATTGACAGCTTGGCTACCCGGTTGGCATGGGGGCATATTACCCTGAGCAGTGGTTGGGTTTGGCTCTTTCGTGCTATCGTGCTGGTGGGGATTGTGGGCAGTGTGCGGTGGTTGATAGGCAGCGGGTGTCGGCGGCAACCGAGGGTGTGTGCTGCCCTTGTCGTCCCCGTCGTGGCTCTGGTGATGGTGTGGGGCTTTACCCTTACGCGCATCTTGCCCAAGATAAGCGAAGGGGTGGTCTATCCCCTTGCCCATTATGCGTTTCCCGTTATTATCCCGACTATGGTCATCATCATTGCAGGGTGGTGGACTCTCTTCCCCGTGAAGCTGCGTTGGTATGCGCTGGCGGCGGTGCTCGGCGGGATGTTCATGCTGAATGGCGCAGCCCTGTGGACGCTGTGGCAGTTTTATTATGCGGGGTGAGTGTGCTTCTTCATGCCCGGTTTGGCATTTGGTGATTTGCCTGCTATACTACCCAAGTTGCCTGTATGCGCGAATAGCTTGCAAGGCAACACGAACCAGAAATGAACACGCGATTTCACAGGTACCAGTAGGAAGATTAGTAGGAAACCATAGGAAATAACCATTGCAAACGTTGAAACGTTTTTTTAACCCGTTACGCTTTGTATTAACCATTGGATTGCTCATTTACCTGGTCTGGCAGGCAGACCCTCTCCTCATCTGGGAAAAACTCCATACTGTACATTTGAGCTGGCTTATGCTCGCCCTGCTGCTGCAATTTGGCGGTGTTGCGCTGAGTTCGTTCAAATGGCGCATCATCCTCAGTGCCCACAATCAGCAACAGCCTTACACTTGGCTGCTGAATACCTACCTTGTTGGGCAGTTTGCCAACAACTTCTTACCTACGGGTGTAGGCGGCGATGCCGTTCGTGCGGTGCAACTTGGGCGCAAAATAGGCAGCTATAGCCAGTCTAGTGCTTCTATCTTTGTAGATCGTCTCACCGGCTTTCTCGCCCTCAGCCTGATAGCCAATACCGCGTTGATGCTGACCTACAGTGGACTGGCAGGCTTTCACCTAACCGCTGCGAACCCTGCCGACCATGAGTTTTTGAATGATACGGTCCTTTTTCTGATAACCATTGGCTTTACCGTGGCAGGTATCGGTGCAGTCGCCGGTTGTTTTGTTGCCCCGTGGCTCTCCACAACTTTTGGTAAGCATTTGCCGTCTTTTATCCGCAGTCCCGTTGAGCGTATAGCCAAATCGCTTTCAGACTACTTCCCAAAGGGGAAAGCCCTCATTGTCGTGCTGTTCCTGTCGTTTAGCTTCCAGTTGCTCTGGGTGGTCATCAACTTTGTGTGTGGACAAGCCCTCGGCATAGAAGCTCCCTTCCTGATCTATGCACTGATAGCCCCCATCACCGACATCCTCGGCTTGGTGCCTATCTTTGTCAACAATATGGGAGCTAGGGAGTTGGTCTTTACCTTCTTTCTCTTCTATGTAGGGGTTCCCAAAGCTACCGCCCTTGCCCTCGCCTTCCTCATCCTGTTTGTGCGGTTGGTGATTAGCGCGATGGGAGGACTTGTTGTGCTGACTGGCGGTGCCGACCTACGGGCTATGCCTGTGCCAAAACCAGAAACCCCACCGCTCTCGCTTGAACGTTGACGTGTTCGGTGTATGGCGACCTCTCCCCACAAACCAGACAAGCCAACGGATTTGTCGCTAAGGCATAGGCAGCGTTCAATGCTGCCTATTGCGTTGTTGCTTGTGCTCCTTGCACTGACACCACGCTTGCTGGCGAGTGGCGAGATTATCACCGTAGACGAAGCCTACCACTGGTTTGAACGGGTAGCCACCTTCCGCACCGCTATGCTCCGGGGGGACTATGCCAGCACCAACATTGTGGGACACCCCGGTGTGACCACGCTGTGGCTTGGGGCTATGGGGGTTCACCTGCATACGCTCTTGGCTGATGCTGGCACTATCCCCTCTGCCAGCGCAGCCCCCGCTCTATACCACCAATTTCTCCGTGCGCCGCTTGCGTTGGTTGCCGCGCTTGGCATTGGATTGGCATACCCGCTCTTGTTGCGCTTGCTAGACCGTCGAGTTGCGCTGTTGGCACTGGTGTTGTGGGCAACAGAGCCATTCCTCGTGGCACACGGGCAGTTGCTTCACCTAGACTCCCTCATGACAACCTTTGTCTCCCTATCGTTGTTGGCAGCATTGGCAGGCTTTCGGCTTGATAATGTTCGATCTCCGATACACTGGGGGTTGTTGGTAGGCTCTGCGGTGGCAGGCGGATTAGCCCTGCTGACCAAATCGCCATCGCTTATTTTGCTGCCAATGGTGGGGAGTATCGCGCTGGTCCGGGTTGTCATCATTGCCTACCAAGATTACCACACTGGCACCCCCCTATGGCGAAACCATCTGCCACAGGCATTGCTGACGTTGGTCGTGTGGGGGAGCATGGTTGCGCTGGTATGGGTAGCCCTTTGGCCCTTTGCCTGGGTAGATGTAGGTGGGGCAATCCAACGGGTCGTTGGGCAGGCAACGCACGATGGCGGCTCGCCGCATGGTTGGGGCAATTTCTTCATGGGGCAGGCGGTAGACGACCCCGGTATGCTCTTCTATCCTGTGGTGTTGCTGCTACGCATGGCACCCTGGACTATGGTTGGGCTAGGCGTAGCGGTATGGGTTGTGCTGGCGCATTTTGTGAAGCAAAAGCAGGAGCTATCGCTTGGCACTTTCCTAGCACGGGGGAGCGTGGTATATATGGTGTTGGTGCTCTTTGTGCTGCTCTTTATGCTGATGATGAGCATACCCCCAAAGAAGTTTGACCGCTATGTATTGCCGGTCTTTCCTGTACTTGACATAGTAGCAGCGTGGGGTTTGGTGCAGATACCCCGCCGGCTGTGCCGTTTGTCCCCCGCTGCCACGTCTGGTTGTAGAGAGGACCCGCTTGCCCTGCTCCCGCTCCCATCCCAGGGCGAGGGGGAACCGCTGCCGTCTGCCACCGACTCCCTTTTCCCCACAGCGGGGGAAGGGCAGGGGATGGGGGGGGCAAACTACCCCCGCTGGTTTGTTGGTATTGTGGTAGTGGCAGTGGCGACATTGCTTTGGTATCACCCGTATGAACTGTCATTCTACAACCCGCTGCTTGGGGGGGGGCGGGTGGCGATGCATGCGATACCCGTTGGGTGGGGCGAGGGATATGAACAGGCGGGGGCATTTATCTCGGCGCAGCCAAACGGCTGTGACCGTGCGGTAGCGACCTGGTTTATCCCGGTGTTTCGGGCGAGCTATGCTTGCAACCCCTGGCTTGTGCCAATGGAGAAGCTATTTGACCCCGGCTTTGTGGACTATGCAGTAGTGTATAGGGATCAGGTACAACGGCAGAATACCCCTGCTGCGACAACCTATCTTCAGCAGCACCATACACCGGTGCATACAGTGACGATACATGGCATCCCCTATGTGCAGGTCTACCAACTCCCCCAACCTAACCAGTATCGCATCCAAGCGGACTTTGGCGATAAGATGCAGCTTGTGGGGTATGATGTGGAGACAACCAATGTGCAATCTAGCGGGGTGCTGACCCTGACGTTGCAATGGTCGCCGCTCGCGCCAATGCAACAAGATTACCAACTATTTGTGCATGTGTTTGACGCAGCGGGTAATCAGGTGGCGCAGGTGGATGTGCCGCCGGGTGGTCCCCGTTCCCCGACCAGCGCATGGCTTATGCATGGGTATGTCTCTTGGCACCATCCGATACCCGTACCGCCAGACCTGCTCAATGGTCCCTATTGGGTGTCGATTGGGGTGTATGAACCCGATAGCTTTCGCCGTTTGCCAGTGCAACAACCGCCGTTACCTGCTGGCGCACCGGATGATGGGGCGGGGGCGTTGGTGTTGCCTATGTGATGAAGGGGTGTTATCCGCTCATTGACCCTTGTGGCTCGTTTACCCGCTCCCCCTGCCCCCTCTCCTATTCCAGGGCGAGGGGGAGTCGAACATTGGGCGCACCGCCGTACGCCCCTACGGTTCCCCTTCTCCCGTGTCGTGGGGGCAGGGGCTAGGAGATGGGGGCAGGGGGCAAACTGAACTTTGCCATGACCCTGGACCCTACACTTGAAGGTAGCTATATCTCCGGGCGGCGGTAGGGAACCGGTATATCCATGGGTATTGCCGTATGGAAAGGGGTGCTTGTCGGCAGCAGCGTGCTTGTCGGCAGCGGCGTGCTCGTTGGCTCTGGCGAGGGGCTAGACGGCACTATTGGCAGATCTTCTGCCTGTTTGGTCGCGCTAGGGAGCATGGGGGTAGTATCACTGCTACTTGTCGGTTGTGGCGTGGGGTGCAAGATAGGTGTGGTGGTGGTCTGTGGCGATTTGGAAAGCGTTGGCAGGATGATGGGCGTAACGGGTACGGGTATGAATGTTGCCTCAACCACCGGTATGGTTGGCGAGAAGGTTGGTTGTGGTGTTGGCGTAATTGTTGGGGTAGCAGTATCAGATGGGGCTACCTGTGGCGTGGGGGTGGCGGTAGGTTGCGCCGGGGTGTCGGTGGGGGCAGGCTGTTCATTCGCCAAAAACCGCTCAACCATCGAGAGCAGTTGCGCTACCGTAAACATCCGATCTTTGGGGTCAAGCGCATGGTCGCCAAAGCCTTCAAGCCCCTGCAACTCCAACAACGCATCCTGTGCCGCTTCCCAATAGCGGTCATCCCACGCGGTATTGACCGCCTGCCAAAGCACCCGCGCCTCCTCCAACCGTTGGGCAGCAGCGGTTGCCTGCTCGCGTTGCGCGGCGGGAACCCCCGGCGATTGCAACACCGCAGCATATTGGGCTGCCGCCTCATCCAACAACCCATCGAGTTGTGCATCATAGCCAGCATTGAGCCGCGCTTCGGCAAGCAGCATCGCCACCTCAGCCATACGCGCATCGTAGGGCGGGCTAGGGTAGTCAGCAGCAGCAGGGGTTGGCCCGGCTATGTTGATGATCTGTTCAAGCGGATGTATCGCTGCCAGCCAATCGTTCTGTCCAATTGCCTGATCATACGCCAGCCAATACTGCGCCAATTCAGCTTGGTGATCATCACCCTTGCCCCCCACTGGTACCGAGGTATTCGTTGGGTCTGGTGCTTGCGCTGGCACTTGGGTGCTAGGCTGATCAGGGGTAGGAATAGGTGTATGGGTAGCCGTTGGGGTTGATTCCGTTGGGCTAGGGCTAGGGCTAGGTGATGCCAATAGCACTGCCCCACCAGCCGTCTGCGTAGGGTTAGTTTGGTTTGCGGTGTCCCCCGATGAGACCACCCACCAAATACCCACACTGGCAGCAAAGACCAACGGGATAATGAGCAACGCAACCAACATAAACACCCGCCAAACCAACCGCTGCGTTGGGGGAGTAGCTGCTCCTGCTGCTCCTGAAGAACTGCTAGGAAAGGAACGGGTCTGTAAGGAACGGGTCAGTGCTGAAGGGCCAGACGACATAGGCGGCGCAGGCGCAAAAGGATAGGCAGCAATTGCCTGTTGCCCACCAGCATAGGTACCCGATATGGGCATACCCCCACCAGCAGATGGGGGATGCGGTGCGTTTGTGCCAACAGTGACCCCCGCAGGGAGTTGAATCGTTGGGAGCACATTACCATCCAACAGTTCAAGCGCGGCTTTGGCATGCTGTGGGCGATCTTCGGGGGCTTGCTCCAGCATCCGCATAATCGCCATATCCAGATGGGGCGGCACCCCGGCGACTAGCTGCGATGGGTGCGGGGTTGTGCCGCCTGCATCCATACGGGTTTGGTTGGGAGACTTTTCCGTTAGGAGCCAGTAGGCTGTCGCAGCGAGGCTATACAGATCAGAACGTTGGTCTGTGGACAACCCTTGCACCTGTTCTGGCGGTGCGTAGTTGATTGTCCCCATGCCCCGCGCCCCGGTGATTGTCCCGCTATCGTGTTTGGCAATGCCAAAGTCAAGCAGCACATAGCGACCCTGGGGAGTGAGCGCGATATTCCAGGGTTTTAGGTCGCGGTGGATGGTATTTGCCGCGTGGAGGCTGGTCAGGTGCTTGAGCAGAATACGGAGAAAGTGCTCAACCTCGGCAGGTTTCCAGGGCATAGGGGTCTGGTCTAGCGTCGAGCCATCTATGCACTCCATCACCAGATAGGTATGCGTAGGATTGCTCCAGAAATCGTACAGGTCGGGAACGAAGCGAAAATGGGGGGCATGCTGCTTGAGGATATTTGCTTCATTCTCTATCTGCTGCTTTTCACTTAGCGTCTTGACTTCTATGCGCTTGATAGCACAGCGGCGTTGGTTGTGCTGTCTATCTAGGGCTTCGTAGACCACACCGAAGCCACCCTGCCCTAGCGTGGAAATGAGCCGATAGCGGTTTTCCAGCAGGAGCGGGCTATGACAGTGGGGGCAATGGGTATCGGCAAGGGAGACAACATTATTGCAAAAATAGCAGGTATGCATAACTTCTTATGGTACTTTACTGAACCAACTTTAGCTCAATGCGCCCAATGCGAATAACATCGCCATCTTTGATGTTGGTCGCATCGCGCACCTCAAACCCATTAACAAACGTCCCATTGGTACTGCCCATATCTTCCAGCATCCAACCATCATCGCGCCATTCTAGGCGAGCGTGTTGGGTGGAGAGAAAATCGTCATTGAGCGCAATGTCGGTTTCCATACTGCGCCCTATCACGGTAACAGGCTCTAGGTCAAACGTCTTGCCCACCGGCAAACCGGTTTGTCCTGAACTCATGACGAGCAAATGCCCCAAAGTGTTGCTCTGTACCGGGGCAGCATTGATGCCGCGGTGCAGGTCAAGCGAGACCACGCGCAACACCTGCCACAGGAAGAAATAGAGCAGAAAGACTACCGCTACCCGCAACAGCAGGATAACGGCTCCTAGTGAAAGATTGGCAACATCAAACATTACCCCTCCCGATAGGTAAGTTCCAAACCACCTAGCGACAGAACATCGCCGTTTTTCAATGCTGACTCACTGATACGCTCGCCATTGAGAAATACGCCATTGGTGCTTCCCAGGTCTGTTACCCAAAAGCGGCGGTTTTTGTAGCGCAACTGGACATGGTGACGCGAGACTCGCGCATCTTCTACGACTACATCGTTGTCTAGCCCCCGTCCGACTTTGATCAGCGTCATTTCCAGCGGTATGGGGTGCATCCCCCCCTTTGCCATCTCCATCAGCAGCAACGCCCGATTGCTGGATGGGTGGGGGGAAACGTTCATCACCGCGGTGCCAGACATCACGCGAGTGCCCCCCTCGTTGGCAGATTGTGGGGTACCGGTTTCTGCTACCACCTGGATCGTGCGGCGGGGGACAGCGGCATCTTCGGCGAGTTCTACCTTTGGATGCTCCAGCATGGTAAAATTCCGCTCTTCGGTGAGTTCGGTGAGGTATACCCCCATCTCGCGTTCTAGCTCCTCACGGATAGGCTGAAAAGCGGCAAAATCCTGTGGGTTGAGAAAGACGCGGTAGATATTGGGAACGATGATACGCTGGACGCTAATCGTCTGCTGGCTTTCCATAGCCCGTTCTAGCCGTTTGGCTATTTCGGCGGGTTGTACGGGGCTACGGAAGACTCGCGCTACCGAGCCTTCGACAACGTTTTCCATAAATTGCTCAAACCGACTGAGTGCCGACATAGCAATAATCCCTTCTCTAGCTCTTGTTGACTGGCTCCCCAAGATAGATTGGCTCTAGCAGGGATACGTCATCTTGCTCACCGGCACTATGCCGGTGCCACGCCAATGCTGCCAGATACCCTGGGCGGCGCATATTGGCGATAGCATCTGCAAAGAGGGCGTACCCTTCTAGCTCCCGGTGGAGTTCTGCTTGCAATGGGGCATCGAGATCGCCGCAAAAGAGCACCGGCTCACGGATGCCCATACAGAGTTCTACCAGCGTTACATTGCGGTATTCTGTCACCCGTTGCCAACCTTGCGCTTCGTGCTGAAAGCGAGCGGTGGCAAACCGTCCCCGTCCGAGGCGGACTAGCGGGAGCACTGGCAGGTTGCGGTAGTGGTGTTGGTAGGCGAGGATGTCCAACGTGCCAATGCCCACGACGTGGATATTGCCGGCTATTGCCATCCCTTTAGCGATACTGATACCCACCCGTAGCCCACTCCAACTGCCAGGGCCAATCGCTACGCCAATGGCGGTGATGTCGGATGGGGTATGCCCAATGTGGCGCAGCAGCATGTCAGTCTGGGGGAGCACCTGTTGGGTGTGGTTGCGGTGCGATTCCCAGACACATTCGCCAAGCAAGCCACGCTCATCGTAGCAACCGATGCCGGTGAGGGTCGTTGAGGTGTCTATTGCGAGTAACATAACATTGGGTTTTCCTCATGGATTTTAGGATACTAGGATTTAGGCAAAAGCCGTTGTTTTCAAAAGCTCCACTAACCGAAAATACCGCTCGCCCTGCGGCTCAAAACGTAACACCCGCTTGGTTTCGTCAAGATACTGCATATAGATCGCCAGGTGATCTTGCGGTATCCAACCCTCAGCACGCTCTGCCCACTCTATCAAGCACACCCCAGTCTCATCCCACAACTCCTCTAGCCCAATGGTCGCCAGTTCCGATGGAGTGTCTATGCGGTAGAGGTCTACGTGATAGATGGGTAGAGCCTTGCGCTGTTTGCCAGCGGTATACTCATTGACCAAGACAAAGCTAGGACTCGTCACCCGATCTGACGACCCCATCCCTTGTACTATCCCTTTGATTAGCTGTGTTTTGCCAACACCGACATCGCCGACAAACAGCAGAATATCCCCCGAATATGCTCACCCAAGCGATACCCGATGCGTTCTGTCTGTGATGCGCTGTGGCTGATGAAGTCTAGCACATCAGGCGACTGTACGGCTGGCAACAATCGTTTGCCCATACTATGGGTATTGTAGCACAGAACATCAATATGAGCGTAACTCTTGCATCTATAATGATAATAGCGCATACTACAAGATAGAAGAAACTTAGGGCAGCGTGGGGTATCCCATTGCCAATAGCAGAGAACAAGAAAGGATGAAAAGAACCAATTATGAGATGGGTTTTGCGTTCCAAGATACACAAAGCCAGAGTAACAGAAGCCAATGTTGCCTATACCGGAAGTATTACCGTTGATCAAGATTTGCTTGATAAAGTCGGCTTGTGGGAAGGAGAAAAGGTGCTTGTGACGAGCAATACCAATGGTGCCAGACTAGAGACCTATGTTATTGCTGGTAAACGTGGTTCTGGCGTGGTTTGTATGAATGGCGCAGCGGCTCATCTCATCCAGGAAGGTCACGAGATCATCATCATGGGCTTTGAGCTTTCGGATAAGCCTATCCCTCCCAGAGTCATTCTTGTAGATGAATACAATAGGTTTCAGCAGTTTTTGTAAATCTATGCAACAATCGTGGTGTACCCCACCAGAACAGCTTATCTTACCCGCCAGCGAGGTACATCTCTGGCGGGTCTCGCTGGATTATCCCCCCCTCCCCCAAACATATTTGGCACAGACTCTCGCGCCAGATGAGCGAGAACGTGCTGAGCGGTTGTACTTTGCCAAAGACCGGGATGCATTTATTGTGGGGCGGGGGTATCTGCGGGTGATACTCTCCCGCTACCTCGCTACGGAGCCGAGTATGCTCCGCTTTGCCTATGGTCCCACCGGCAAACCTGCGTTGGATGGTGAGGCAAGCGCAAGCGGTATTAGCTTCAACGTGTCCCATTCCCAGACGCTTGCGCTGTATGCTGTTGCTCGGCAGCGCGAGGTGGGGGTGGATATTGAGCATATACGGCAGGTTAAGCGGTTCATACAGATAGCCCACCGCTATTTTTCCCCCCGCGAGTATGCTGCGCTCATGAGCCTGCCCCCGCATGAGCAAAACGTGGCGTTTCTCAATGCTTGGACGCGCAAGGAAGCCTTTGTCAAGGCGTATGGCACTGGCATAGCCGATACCCTAGACGGGGTAGAAGTGACGCTGCTGCCGAGTGAGCCTGCGGCGTTGCTGCACGTAGCGGGGGAAAATGCCAAGCATTGGGGGATAGTTGCGCTTGCGCCTGCCGCTGGCTATGTGGGGGCGTTGGTGGCGGAGGGGCGCGAGTGGCAGGTGCGGCAGTGGGGGGAGATTGAGGGGTAGGGTACCAGAAGATAGGGACCATCATCGCTCCATCATCCTCACCCAATCACGTTGTTTCATATTCCCGTTGACGGGCAAGAAATTCACGATAATGTTGCTCGCGTTGATTCCAAAATTGTGCAGGAACACCTAATACAAGCTCAAATTGTAAAGCAGTTTCAGGGGTGATGGCAGTTTTTCCTTTGATGATTTCATTGATAGTCTTCTTTGGTTGTCCTGTGCGTTCGGCTAATTCCGTCTGACTCATCCCCCGCGTTTTTAGGACTTCCAATAACGTTTCACCGGGGGGGGAGACAAAATCAGGGGTATATGGTGTTGTGTTACTCATGCGTATCCTCCACACCGAGAATTTCAATTTATGTTTGTCCAGACCAATCCCCCATCATCTTTTCGGGGGATTGGTTCATTTGCTGGTCTAAAGAGAAGACGATAAGGGTGTTGTAGGTCTAAGGAAAGTACTTCGGCTAAGTTTCCCTTTAATTCATGACAACGCCCTGGTAGGTACCGCATATCATCGAGACTAGTTGCTGCTTGTAAATCGTCAAGTCTTTGTCGAAATCGGTTTGCTTGAACTTGTCCATAGGCTTTTTTCAAAAAGGGAAGGGTTAGGGGGTATCTTTACGCAAATCCAACAAAAAAAACCACAGACAAACGCCAACCCACCTTCAGCGTGAGTCAAGGTTACGTTCATCTATGGTTGTGTTTTGTGCGGTCCTACGCCACGCGCTTGACGCTGCCGCCATTGTTCGTTGGGCTATTCCCGTTGGTCGTGCTCGTTGTAGGCATGGTCGCCTGCAACACCGCGGGGCAGTTTTCACACAGGTGCTCCACGAGAAACTCGCGTAGTGCCCGTGCCGCTGGTGAAGCCACCCTATCCCCACGCCAGACGAGTCCGAGCGAGCGTTGCAAAGTCTGGTCAGTGACGGAAAGCAACGCCACCTCATTGTTGCCCTGCACTGCCAGCCGTGGGATGAGCGTGATCCCTAGTCCAGAAGTCACGAGCCGGATGAGCGTGTCTATTTCGCCGCCGTCGAGGACAATGTGGGGCGAGAAACCGGCGGTTTTACAGGCATCAAGGATGGTGTCACGAAGTTCGTAGTTTTCCGGGAGCAAAACCCACCGCTCATTAGCCAATTCACTCATCATCACCGTCTCGCGGCTTGCCAGTGGGTGGGTGCTGCATACAGCCACCACAATTTCCTCACTGAAGAGCGGTGCCACAGTCAATGCCGGGTCTGCTACCGGCAGTGTAGTAATCACCAGGTCTGTTACCCCAGACTCCAGTTGTTCCAGCAGGGTTTGTACTCCTGCTTCATACAGACGAAGCTCAATGCCCTGGTAGTGCTGATGGAAGGCTGCGAGGACTCGTGGCAGAAGCTGAGTCCCCACGCTTGGGGGGGTACCAATACGAGCACGTCCACGACGCAAACCGACTCGTTCTGCCATTTCTGCCCGTGCTGATTCTATTTGGGCAAGCACAGCCCGGACATGTGGCAGCAACGACTCTCCTGCTTCTGTGAGACGAACATTCCGCCCGATACGATCAAATAGGGCTATACCGAGTTCTTGTTCAAGCTGGCTAACCTGCTTGCTCAGAGCAGGCTGGGCAATGTGTAGCTCCTCTGCTGCACGAGTAACATGCGAATGTCGTGCTACTGCCTCAAAGTAGCGAAGGTGTCGTAACTCCATCCATACCCTCTTTCTTGGTTTTTCAAAAGGGAATCAAGAATGGGACTCCCCTATCTTTTGATAACCTTTCGTTATAGACTAGATATGTGAAAAGTATTATACCAAAAAAAGTTACAGTTGAGATTCAATCGTTGGGGGTTTTGGCTGGTGCCTATTCAAGAGATATGAGAATCCTCTGGTGCTGTGATTACCTCTGCCTCCGTTACGATGCGTAGCAACGGTACATCGTGGGGGTCGTGGGGAAGATGTGCTGCCTCCTGTGCCGCAAATGCTATCCCTATGGTGGGGACTGGAGCAGTGGTTAGCAGACGGTCATAAAATCCCTTGCCATAGCCTAGTCGATAGCCTGCCCTATCAAATGCCAGCATTGGCACAATGATGACCTCCCACGCGCCTAGCGACACCTGTTGGAGTAGGCGTGGTTGGAGGATACCAAACATCCCTGGCTGCATATCCTGTTCGTCCAGCGAGTCGAGCCGCACATGCAGCAAATCCTTGCCCTGCACCACCGGCACAATAACCTCTTTGCCAGCATCCAACGCTGCGGCTATCAAAGGGCGGGTATCTACCTCTGTCTTGATAGGCAAATAGCAATGCATACGGCTTGCCTGCTGGTAAAAAGGCTGGTGGAGAACGTGGCTACAGATAGCTTGGCTGCGTTCTCCACGATTTTCTATTGCGCCACGCCGCTGGTGAAATAGCTTGCGTAAGCGGGATTTGGGTTGTGGTGTTAGCCCCATGCGTATTGTGCTTTGTAGTGCTGCTTGCAATGGAAAGGTGTATCCTCTGGTATAATGCGCTCATAATAAGAGCCTGCAAAGAGAAACGCAAGGGGACGAGAGGATATGCTACCAAAGAAAATATTGATCATAGATGATGATTTGTTTCTCCAATCTATGCTAAATTTCGCGCTGTCCAATGCTGGCTATGTGATAGAGATGGCAGATGACGGGATAGAAGGGCTGGAAAAACTGGCAAGTATGCAGCCAGACCTCGTAATTTCTGACATTATGATGCCCAATATGGATGGGGTCGAAATGTTTCGCCAAATTAAAGAGCGGTTGCAAGATAGCGGTACGCCCATCATTATTATGACCGCCCTCGGACGCAAACCCTGGTTCAATGAGCTAGAGGCTGATGGGGCAGTCATTATGCAAAAGCCGTTTAAGATTGACTTGTTGATAGACTTGGTGAATATGAATCTGCTCTAGGGTTGGTCTATGTTCATTCACAGATTTAGGTCACTTGGTTTGATCTGTTCATGCTCCCAGGATTTCATCTTGGGCAAAGCAGGAGATAAGACGGGAGTAGGTGTCTTCTAGGGCTTCTGGTACCAGTTTCGTACCACCAAGCAGCGGCATAAAGTTGGTATCACCATTCCAGCGGGGCAGGATGTGCATGTGCAAGTGTTGGTCAATGCCTGCCCCCGCCGAGCGTCCCAGGTTCATCCCCATATTGAAGCCGTGGGGTCCGTATGCTGCAGTCAAGATTGCAACGCTTCGTTGAGACAAGAAAAAGAGTTCTTGCCCACATGTCGTATCAAGCCCGGCTAGATCAGCGGTGTGCTCATAGGGAACGACCATGAGGTGTCCTGTGTTGTAGGGGTAGAGGTTGAGCACCACGTAGCAGGTTGTACCGCGGTAGAGGACATAGTTTTGCTGGTCGTTTGCCGGGTCCGCCTGATGGAGATTGCAGAGGACGCAGCCTTCTTTCGATGGGGTATCTGTCGTTTTGATGTACGCCATACGCCAAGGGGCGAATTGTATTTCCATAAAGTGCTTCTTTCTTGCTCTTTGCTGCCGACTACCCCAAATTATACCAGCATTTCGGGTATTGGTGTCGTTATCTTGGTTTAGAGTAGGGACAGGTCAAAGTTGCACAAGGCTAAGGATTAAAGCCCTTTTTGCCCACCCTCTCCCCCCGCCCCGATCTCCCATCCCAGGGCGAGGGGGTTCCGCCCGGCGTTCGTTCTTCTTCCCCTCGCGGTGGGGGAAGGGGGCAGGGGAAGGGGGACAAACCGGAACGACCTACCCCTGAAAGTCCCCATCCCCCCCACCATCCCCCTCATCCCCTTTATCCTTGCTGCCGCCAAGTGACGGATGCATCATCCCCAACGCCA
>CAZLKK010000043.1:14836-17514 GCA_964559995.1 uncultured Chloroflexaceae bacterium | reverse complement strand
AACATTGGGCGCACCGCCGTGCGCCCCTACGGATCGGTTTCTCCCGCGTAGTGGGGGAAGGGGCAGGGGGAGCGGGTCGTTGAAGCGCAAAGCGCAAAGCGCAAAACGTGGAGAGCCGTTGCAAGCAATGTTTCGCCGGACAGCCCCCATCCTCTAACCCCTGTGGGTGGGTGTAGGGGCGCACGGTGGTGCGCCCAAGTGGCGACTCCCCCTCGCCCTGGAATGGGAGCGGGGGCTAGGTGTTCCTTGCCAAATTATTGCTAAACAGCACCAAACCGGGCTGAAACGCCGTCCAAATGGTCATCAACACAATAGCCCCACCTGCCAGCACAAACAGCACCGTCAAATTCCATGCCCCTAGCGTCCCGGCGAGTGCCTGTGAGATGGGAACTAGCCCGGCACTTGACAACATTAACAAACTCATAATGCGACCTAGCATAGTTTTGGGAGTACGTGTTTGTATCCAAGTGAAGAGCAGAATAGTCATATACCCATTGCCAAGACCAAGCAGCAGCATGAGCCCAACATCTACCCAGGTTATGGTGATAAAGCCAACCAAACCTGTGACGACCCCAAAGACCACAAGCAATCCCAAGATAACAAGACGCATGGTCGTGCCAGTGGGTCGGGGCAATACCCCGGCTAACAGAAAGCCACCTAAATTGCCGCCAGCAAAGCCTGCCATGAGCAACCCGAATGCCACTGCCCCTTCTGCCAACCGCTGATCAGCTATAACCGGTATCCCTACCAGAATTGGTCCAACAAACAAAAAATTGACAGCCGCAATCACCAGAAAGATGACCCGCAACCCGTGATCATTCCAGACCAGTTTTAGCCCGTCCATGATAGCTGCCCAGACAGATTCTTGGGAAGCAGTGTCAGTTGGTGTTGGGATGGTTCCCCCTCCACGCATCAAGAACAGCGTGATGGCAGATATAGCAAAGGTAAGGGCATCAATGGCAAAAGCCAACCCCACACCGGTTAAGGATTCGGCAGAGTTTCCAATGAGAATCCCTGCCACTACTGGACCAATAAACCCCACCAGTTGTCCCGTCCCCATGACCAGAGAATTGCCCGCCTGTAAGTCTTGTTCTTCTACCAGCATGGGGACTATGCTATTGCCAGCCGGGACAGCAAACCCGGCTACTAACCCAAAACCTAGCGCAAAAATGTATACCATCCACATTTGAACAATGCCTGCCAAGATGACTATAGCCATCAGTACCGCTAAGACCAGCCGGATAGTATCCGCGGCGAGCATAATCATCCGTGGCGAAAAACGGTCTGTCATTGCGCCCCCAAACAGCATAAACAGCGCACGCGGGATACCTTCTAGTGCCAACACGATTCCTAGCGCGAATGGGTCGCCAGTAAGTTGTAAGACGAGCCAGGGGGTGGCGATCAGGGCAAATTGATCGCCAAGCAAAGAGGTAGACATCCCGGCAAATAACAACCGAAAATCGCGCAGTGAAAGAACCTTGAGTAGAGCGTGTTTGGCGTGTGCCTGTTGGGTCTTGTGCATGGTATGCATGATCATTACCTCGTTGTTTCAGCCTAGTTGCTAGGAGTATCTACCAGGGACTTTTTCGAGAAAAACAGGTCGCGGTCTATGACGATGAGAGCTAGTGCAACTCCTGCAAGTACCACCGTCTCAATACATTTGGTTGTTTGGGTGATAGCAAGAGCTTCCTGTGAGATATTGATGATAAAGTGAAAGGCGATGGCAGCAATGATGCTTTTTCGGTTTTTGCTACACACCCAACTGACGATAATGCCCAAAATAACTGTGCCAACAAAGAAGTTGATACCATACCAGATGTTTTGGTGCATAATCTCGTATTGGTAGGAATTGTTGACGAAGATAAGCGGGGCGTGCCAAAGGGACCAGATGATACCAAAGAGTATGGAGGCGGTGAGGTAGGAATATCGCTGCTCTAGGCTATCAAAAGCATAGCCACGCCACCCGAGCTCTTCAAACACAGCGGCAAGTAACAGGAGCAACAAGACAGGAACAAACCCATAGGAAAAGGAGAAACCTTCGCTAAGCTGTAGCTGCGACAACGAGCCGCCAAAAGGCAGCGAAAGCAGGATAGAGACCAACACTACGAGCGGCATAAGCAACAAGATTACCGGGAGCATGTGCAAGCGCATGAGGGTTGGGTTGATCAACCGATTGATAAAATCTTTCTTCATTGCGGTGTGGGACGAGGTAAAAATGAGGAATAGCGCAACCAAGAATGGAGCTATAAGACCAGAAAGCATGAAGAATAGGTAGAGTCCCTCGCTATCTTCTTGAAAGCTAACATACGCTCCGGCAAACCACAGGGCAAAGGTTGAGAGAAAGGTTAGCACGAAATAGCGTACCGGTTGGTACTGAAAGCGTTGTGACGATACCGAACTATCCACCGACGAAGCACCGGCAATGTGAGCCGTGCGAGACATTCCGTTTGTCATAGGAGTATAATCCTTTCTGTAGTCCTAGATATAAGGTTATAAGGTAAAGTTGTTTTTCCAGATACCTTAGATTATAGGCTTGTAGATGATGTGTGGTATCAGACAGGTGGGCAGATGGGGACTAACCATATGGATAGTACTTATTAGGCATTGGGGCGTTGAGGATCGCTTCGGGCAGCCCCCATCCCCTGTGGGTGTATGCGGGTGTAGGGGCGCACGGTGGT
>CAZLKK010000043.1:0-14826 GCA_964559995.1 uncultured Chloroflexaceae bacterium | reverse complement strand
TGTGGCGGCTCCCCCTCGCCCTGGAATGGGAGCGGGGGGCGGGGGGGAGAGGATAGAAAGACAGGGGCTATATTTCTTTTTATGATGAGGGAAAAATATCTGTCACATCCCGATGCTTGCCTTATACTCGGTTATCAAACGAACGTCCCGCTTTGCCTTCAGTTCGTTGAAGATGCTCTCCGCCTCCCAGAGCAACTGCGTTGCCTGACTATCACGTCCGCTGGCAATCAGGGTTTTTGCCAACAGAAACAGCACCTTTGCCATCTCGTAGCGGTGATTCATTGCCTGTAGTCGTTTGCGGCTCTCTTTCAAGTGGGTTTCTGCTGCCGCGTAGTGCTCTTGATACAGAGCTATCTGCCCCAACACCCGATAGCCTATCGCCTCATCCACCGCCATACCAAGCTCCCGTGCAACGCGCATTGAACGGGAGATATAGGTCTGGGCTTGCCCATCATCGCCAAGCAGGAGCGAAGTCTCGGCAATCATATACAGCACTTTTGGGATGTAGTTGCGGGCTTTCACCTGCTCTAGGGCTTCCATACTTTCCAACAAGCACGGGAGAGCTTGTTCAGGGTCATCTTGCATCAGCAGCATCTCGCCCAGGTGATAGTCGGTTATTGCCAACCCCACCACCGAGCCAATACGCTTAAACTGTTCACGGCTATACTGGTACAAGTCTGAAGCCAACGCAATCTCCCCTCGCCCCGCCATCAACCCGGCGAGACTGGTAGATGCATGGGCTGTTCCCAACACATCACCCACATTTTCGCTGATCTGGAGGCTCTTTTGGTAGCTTTTAGTCGCATCCTTCCAGCGTCCCGTGGCAAAATAGGCATCCCCCAAGTTTCGCAGCGCATCGCTGAGGTAGGTAGCATCTTTCATCAGGTCTAGCAGGGTACGGGCTTGTTCCAGCGCGGGAATGCTCAGGTCAAACTCCCCCCGATCTCGCCAGAGAATGCCCATAAGCAGGGACGCATGCGCTTGGTCTATCGTGTTGCCAATACTCTCTGCTACCGACAACCCCTGCTGCGCCCAATATAACGCCTTGTCAAACTCCCCCTGGCTATAGTAGATACGTGAGCCAAGCAGGTAGCAACGGGCGAGTTCGCTTTGCGACTCTGATGTCACCATTGCCATACCCCGTTCTAGCCAATCAAAAGCCATATCGTAGTTGGCGAGTTGTTCTTGCAAGGTTGCCAGATGGCGATGCAAGCGTACCGTCATTATAGACAGTTGCGAATGGGGAACGGGAAACAGGCGTTGTTCCTTATCCCAACAGATCATTTCTTCATTCAAACGATTGGTCAGCCGGAGCGAATCCATAAACGGTTTGTGGGCGCGGTGATACTCCCCAATCCGCATGTAGACATAGCCCATACGCTCATACAGTTCTGCTACCTGGAGAATGGTTGGGTACATAGGTGCAAGCAAAGGGAAAATATCATGTGTTGTTCCACTCCCGCTGGTTAGCGGTTGTGTAGTGGTATCTTGCTCCCCCGCCCGCTTGAGCCGTGGGGCAATATCCAGTGCAGTAGCAAAGAGCGACAATGCCTCTTGATTGGCATATTGGTCTTGGGCTTGTATGCCTGCCGAGAGGTGGAAGCGAAAGGAGACCAGCCAGTCTTCTGCCAGTAGGTAATGGCGAGCAAGCAGGGCAAGGTGCTCATCGAGGTGTCCTGTATTCAGTTCCTCAATGCGTTGGGCAACCCGGCGATGCAATTCGCGCCGTTGGGCATACAGGATGCTCTCATAGGCTATATCGTGCAGCAGCGCATGCCGAAATAGGTAGGTCACTTCGCGGGGGTTCTCGTCCATCATCAGAATGTCGGTCTCTATAAGCCGCTGGATACCGTCCATGAGCAGGGAGGAATCACGGTAAACCCCATCCAACACCTGCAAGGTAAACCGGTGTCCAATCACCGAGGCAATTTGTACCAACTGTTGATAGGGTTCATCCAGCCGGTCTAGCCGCGCCATAATCAACCCCTCAATGCTGGTGGGGACAGATACCTGGTCGGGGGGGCAGGTGAGGTGCCACTGCCCTTGCTCATCCTTTGCCAGCGTGCCAGAGTCTACCAGGGCATGCACCAACTCTTCAATGAAAAAGGGATTGCCTTGTGTGCGTTTGAGCAGGTCAAGAATATCTGGCGGTGGGGGACCGTGCAAGATACCGCCAATCATAACCGAGCTCTCTTGTGGCGTGAGTTCGCTGAGGTCTTGCCGCCGGGTGGTTGGTATCGAGAGCCATTCTTCCTTGATAGCCTGGTCAGGGCGATAGCTCAAAACGAGCAGCAGCGGGGCAGAGGAGACCGCCTTTGCCAGCCGGGTAATCAAGTCTTGGGATGAGGCATCTGCCCACTGGATGTCATCCAACACCATGACCATTGGCTCATGCTTTGCCACACCAATAAAGAGGGCTACCACCAGGTCTTGAATACGATTGTACCGCTGTTCAACACTGAGCGACTTGGTGATAGCCGTTTCTGGCAAATCTACCCCCAGCACATCCCCCAAGATGGGCAAAAAGTGCGCGTATTCGGGGGCAAGTTGTTCAACCCGGTGCTGCAACCGCAGCATAAGGGCTTCGTCTACAATGACCGTTTGCGAGCGCAAGCGGCGCATGGTAAAGCCAAGCACATGCTGCAAGGGGGTACGCAGCAAACTGTAGGGCATGCTCATGGAGAGGCTACTGCCGCTGCCGGTGTATATCTGGAAGTGTGGCACAACCTCTGCCGTATCATCAGAGACGCTCGCCATAACCAGACTACGGATGAGCTCGTTGGTCAGGCGAGTTTTGCCGACCCCCGCCTCTCCCACCAACACCAGCGTGCGCCCCGACTCGCGCAGGGCAACCTTTGCCTCTGCCAACATGAGCGTAAGCTCCGGGTCGCGCCCGACCAGTGGCGAGCGGGTTGTTCGCTTGTCCTCGCTAGGGGCGAGTTCTTCGTCTTGTTGCACTACCCGCGAGGCAGTAATTGGCTCTTCTATCCCCTTGATAGTCATGGGTTCTTGCTCAAACAGCACGACATGCCGCTCAACCACCGAGCGGGTTTCAGGAGAAATGAGAATGGTTGACGGAGCAGCAGATTCCATTAAGCGAGCAGCCAAATTGACGGCAGGTCCCATGACGGTATACTCATAGCGGCGCGAGCCACCCACCCGCCCGGCAAAGACGGTGCCAGTGTTGATGCCAATGCTATGCTGGAGCAGCGTTGGGGAAAGGGGGCTTGGTTCCACAAGCGGGGATTCGCCCAACTTCAGGCTATGGATGCTGGCATCGGCGAGTATCTCGCCTATCTCGGCGTTTGCCTCTTCAAGGGCAGTGTCCAATTCCATTGCACAATGCACTGCCCGCAACGGGTCATCCTCATGGGCAACGGGTGCGCCAAACAATGCCATGAGTTTGTCGCCTTTGGTGTACATATCTACTTTGTTGATGATGCCGCCATAGCGATGGACTACCGTTTGCACTCGACTGATGTAGGCGTTGAGAGCGGATGCAGCTAACCCTGCATCTTCGTCAAAGTACTGCAACAAGGCACTAAAGTCGTAGAAATTGGCAAAGAGCACACTCACCGGGCGCAGTTCGCCAATATCGGTGGCAGTGCTGTCTAGGTAACGGCGGGGCAAATCATGCATGAGGTAGGGGTGCAAGGCTTGTATTTGTTGGGCGAGTTGGATGAGAGAGTCGAGATCATCGCCGGTGTATACGGGGAGAGACTTTGGCGAAGGGAGCGATGGCGGTTTGGGAATGTCCACGACTTTGGCAAAGCCGGCTTGGGGACACGGGAGCAGGGTTGCCCCCTCTAGCAGTTTGGCAGTCTGCTCAGTGACGATAACCTCATCCGTCATAGCAAGGCTTTGGGCTAGGGCTACCAGGTTCATATCTGCGCCAGTGACGACCAGCTCAATGTGGGTATAGTCGCCAACCTCTGCGGCAAAGATGGTACCACTATGCACCCCAATGCGAATACCCAACCGAAAGGTGCCAACGCGAGTCTCTACCGCGGTAAAGGCAGCCATACGTTGTTGCATCCGTAGGGCAGCATGCACGGCAACAGCAGCATGGGCATGACCAAACACGTCAGCATCAAAAAAAGCGGTGAGGGCATCACCGCCAAATTTGAGCAACTCCCCACCACCTATCTGCCCACTCCCGCGTGGGAGCACTTCTGCGACCAGTTCATTAAACAGTTGGTTGACTACTGTGCTGACCTCTTCTGCCCCCTGTTTGCCCAGAGCACTGAGTTGCTCACAAAAGGTCGTAAAGCCGCTGAGGTCAGCAAAGAGGATGCTCCCCTGCCAATATTCCCCGTTGATACGTGCTGGTTGCGGATGGTGCATATGGGTTTGCAACAGACGGGTGGGGATATAGGCAGCGCAAGCAGAGAGCTCACGTCGCAGACGCACGGCAAGGGGTACTCGTATTTCTGCTGGCAGGGTTCCTTCCTGGTCTAGCTGGTCGTACTGCTCAGGAGTGAGGTACGCTGCTAGGGTCTTATATTCCATACCAATCCCTGTTGTTCACTCTCTATATATTAGTGATGGGTGTAGCATAGGTATATCTTTCCTATACCTAATTCTCTGTGTCTTTTTCCTGCTCTTCAATTATACTGAAAAGCATTGATTCTATTTGGTTTTTAAGGAATGGCATATCATAAATTACCACATTCCAGACAAGTTGCCATACAGTCATATCATAGCTATGAATGAGACGATTTCGCATATTGATAATATCACGCCAGGGTATCTCAGAAAATTGTTCTCGTACTTGTATAGGTATTTTATTTGCTGCTTCACCAATGATAGTAATAGTTTGAGTTACCGCAAGTTGTGTCTTACGATCT
Source organism: uncultured Chloroflexaceae bacterium (assembly GCA_964559995.1). Lineage (GTDB taxonomy): Bacteria > Chloroflexota > Chloroflexia > Chloroflexales > Chloroflexaceae > JAAUSY01. The sequence goes on along the minus strand of CAZLKK010000043.1, from coordinate 9,979 downwards.
TGTGCAAATTGCTCATAACTCATATCAGCAATAAATGATTGAGCATATGAGATGTATTCCAGAATATCACGTAGATAGTCGGTACTATCACGTTGGTTACTCATAACCACACAACTTCCTTGAGAATAGCCTTACCAATAGTTGGCTTCAAACTTTGGTAGAGGGTTAAATCTACCTTGACACCAAGTACATCACTCAAGATGTTTTCAAGCCGCGCTACCGTAAGCAAGCTCTGTTGTGTTATATCTTCAAAGTCTATTAGGATGTCAAGGTCACTCTCAAGTGTTTGCTCGTTTCGTACATAGGAACCAAAAATCCCTAACGCTTTGATGTGGTAGCTCTGTGCCAAATCTGGGAAATGTTGCTGCAAGAGTGTTGTCATATGACAAAGTTGGGTAGGCTCACACTCTGCCCCCTGCCCCCGCTCCCGTACCATCCGCTCGTTAATACTCGCGGCTCGATGGGGCGAGGGGGAGTCGGGACAGACATCCGCTCGTTGACCCTCGCGGCTCGTTTGGTAGGGTACAGCGCAAGGGATGGGGGCTATAGATACATTGTCAATGCTATCACGTTGGTTGCTCATATAGGTTCTTCATACACAATAAACGTCATACTGTCCCATTATTTCAAACAAGTGGGGGAATACGGGATATTTTAGCCGCTATTCTGTCCAATCTGGATGCCCCTCTAATGCCTCATTGTGCGTCAAGCGGGTGATGCCCGTGCCATCACTGTTCATCATATACAGTTCCATCTGGTGATCTTCTCGGTTGGACACAAAGGCAATTTTGGTGCCATCCGGCGACCAGCATGGCGAGCCATCGGTGGCGGTATCGTTGGTCAACCGCACCACGTCTGACCCATCTGCTGCCATCGTGTAGATGTCGCCTGATGGATCATCACACTGCGACACAAACACGATACGCGAGCCATCCGGCGACCACGCTGGCGCATAATCCCGGCACTCGTTGGTGGTGAGCCGTTGCACCTGTGAGCCATCGGCAAGCATAGTGTAGAGTTCCCCCTTGCGCGAGTCGCGTTCCGAGTGAAAGACAATACGCTTGCCATCTGGCGACCAGTCTGGGTCGGTATCAAACTCCGGTGTTTCTGTGAGGCAGGTTAGCCCGGTGCCATCCAGGTTCATGGTGAAAATGTCAAAGTTGGGTACTTGGTCGGTTGAGCAGGTGGAAATGGAGTCAAAGGTGAGTTGGCGACCATCCGGCGACCAAGCGGCGTTGGCATCGGTATTATCGTGGTCTGCCAATTCGCGGATATTACTGCCATCACTCTCCATCAGGTAGAGTACGCCTTTCTCCTTGACGCGATAGGTGGTAAAGATAATCTGTGACCCATCCGGTGACCACGCTGGTGTTCGCTGGTCATCCATATCATGCGTTAGGTTGACCTGGGTACCATCGCTTTGCATCACGTAGACATCCATATTGCCAGCGACATTGGACACATAGGTGATGCGTCCAGGGATGGGGACTCCTGCCGTAGTGCTACACGCCCCAAGCAATAGCAGTATGGGTAGCATACCAATCACCACACGGGCAAGCCGCCAGTGGGGGGGTGGCTTATCGTTCGCCGTCACAGTCGTCTGGTTGCCAAAATCCCTTTTCCTCATCCTGTGCTTCCTCTTCTGCTGCTTCAAATAGTTGTTGATACGTATTGTCTGTGTCTTCTATGACCGCATACCCCCCTACCAGGAGTTCATAGGAAATAAACTGCCCATTGGGAAGCCAAACATGGCGGAGAAGCTGTCCATCATCATTCGTATCATCTACATCATCGTCTTCTTCAAGCAAGACAAACATCTCCTCAACCAACCCACGGGTAAATAATTGGCCTTGTACATAGAAACACTCGCCCAGGTTCGGCGTATCTAGCCCTATCATGCGGACCTCTGCTGGCGTACCGGCAATGGTGACGTTGAGCGTATCCCCATCGTTTATCTCCGTCACAACCGCAGGCACGAGTCCCTCTGGCAGTTCCGGGTAATCCGCCGGCGCATCAAAGGTGGTTTCTGCTACCAGCGTACTACTCGCCCACCCACCCGTGCCACGATCTACGCGGTCCGGGTGACATTCTGCTGCAAGCTCAACGACACGAAAATGCACCCAAGACGGTTGCTCTTCCAGGATGACGATTTGGTCGCCAGGGCATACCTGCCCAATGACATTATTGGATGTTATCCAGGGTTGCGAGCGCATATTGCCCCCATTGGCAATGTAGCCGTCTATGTTGCTGTCGGTTGTTGTGGGTTCGTCCGTTGGCTCATCGGTAGGTTCGTCCGTTGGCTCATCGGTAGGCTCATCGGTAGGGTCGTCCGTTGGCTCATCGGTAGGTTCCTCAGTAGGCTCATCCGTTGGTTCATCTACTGTTGTTGGTTCCTCATCAGGTGTAACCAATGTTGCATCTGCGACAGCAGTTGTTGTTGGTTCCTCGATGTCTGTATCGGTGAGCGTCCCCGTATCGGTGAGCGTCCCCGTATCGGTGAGCGTCCCCGTGTCAGTGAGTGTCCCCGTGTCGGTGAGCGTCCCCGTGTCAGTAAGCGTCCCCGTGTTGGTGAGGGTCGCAGTAGGCGTTGGGGTGGGGGGTGGTGTTGGCGTTGGTGCAGGGGTAAGGGTGAAGGTGGGGGTTGGCATTGCGGCGATGGCTTGAGCCGTTTCTGTCTGGATAACCGCGATACGCTCGCCACGATCTGAGAAAAAGGCAATATTGGCAATAGAGACGACCACGGCTACTGCTGCTAGTCCAAACACAACAATAATCCATTCGCGTATGCCCATTGTTTTGAGCATACGGGCTAGGGGTGAGGGTTTGGCAGCTTTTGCTAGGTGGGGCAGTTTTGCCGGCGCGAGTGGTTCGTCATCTGCCGATGGGGGGGCGGTTGCTTTTGGGGTTTCCTGGCGCAGCATAGCCGGTTGGGTAGATTCTTGCGTGGCTATCTGGTTCAAGGCACGTTGTGCCATGTCGTTGTTGGGGTTGATAGCCAACACCCGCTCCAAACAGTAGCGGCGTTCCGCTTCAACCGTATAGGTACCAGACAACCAGAGCCACGCCTCTTCGTTATCTGGGTTGATGGCGATAGCTTGGGCTAGGAGGCTTTGAGCATTTTCTGTATAGCCTCCGCGTAGGACTTCTTTTGCCTGATCTACGAGTTTCCCGTCTGACTCCATAGAACTTCTACTCCGTCTTTGATATGGCTGTTCCCTTAAAGTATAGCAGACATTTCCCTTACATGGGTATAGAAGAACCGTCCTGTTTTGGAGAGGTGTGGCATGCAGCGTCTTTCCGGTAGCAACCCCTTCTCCCCGTGGTGGGGGCAGGGGTTAAATAGCATAGCATAGCAAGGAAGCATGCCCCCTTGCTGAAGGATGCATTATCCACTCGTTGACCCTCGCGGTTCGTTTGGTAGGGGATGGGCGGGGGGTAGGTCACAGGGATTCCGGGCAGAAGAGAACCATAGATGTACCATCCGCTCGTTGACCCTCGCAGTTCGTTTGTTCCCCGCGGTGGGGGAAGGGGGAGCTTGCCATCCCATCACCCACCCGGTATGGACACCCCCTGCCCCTGATGGTGCGATGGTGGGGATAGCGGGGGAGGTGATGACGGTTGTACTGTAGCCAGCAGCGAACTGCGATGTTCATGCGTCATAGCAAACGCCGTATGCAGCATCCGCTCATACTCTGGTGACATCGTTTGCTTGCGCCGTGACATCACCCGCTTGGTCACATTGATCATGCTTTCTATGCGGTATTCGTGAAATGGCTCTCCCCCCCAGGTAAACGGCGGGACATTCTTTGGCACCATGTGCATCCCATAGATATTGCTGCCTAGCCCCACAACCGCCCCCCCGGTGAGGTGTAGCCCAATGCCGATCTTGACGTGATCTGCCAGAAACGCGCCCAACTTGATGCTGCCACTATCCAGCGTCCCAAGACCATCAAGCGTCACGCGCACGGTGCTATAGGTATTTTTCAGGTCGCTAGTCGTTGTCATTGCGCCAATATTTACCCACTCGCCAAGCCAACTATGCCCCAAAAATCCTTCGTGGTGTTTGTTGGTATACGCCTGAATCGTACTCGCCTCAACCTCTCCCCCAATGCGACACACTGGACCTATGCTTGTCTCGCCACGGATAAGCGAACTGGAGATGAGCGTCTTCTCGCCAATGTACGCTGGTCCCTGGATAAAAGAAAAAGGCTCAATATGGGCATGCTCATCTATGAAAATAGGCCCATCGCGGGTATCCAACACCAACGGACCATCAAGCTGTGCGGTGGGGGCAATGTAGGGCAGGTCGGTACCACGGACGGTAATGTCTGCGTTGGTCTGGCTCCAAGCAGGCAATCGTTGCTTCAACAGGTCTCCATCGCGCACAATTTGCTCACCGGCAACGGCGATCATATCCCAGGGATAGGTCAGCATCAGCACATCGGGATGGTCTACCACACGGGTAAACCGCTGCAATTCTGCTAAGGCTTCCTCGGTCTTTTGTTGGGAAATATAGTAGAGGATGGTACTAGCCAGTGCCGGGGAGAGAAGGGCTGCCAGTAAGGTGTCGTTTGTCTGATAGACCGTCCCCACCGGCGCATTGATCATAGCTGGCAGCCAGTCAAGGGTAAGGACGCGCCCATTTACCAGTAAAATCGGCTCACTCTCGCTCATGATTCCATGCAGCGTAGTCGCCATACCGTAGCACCCCATCAGGTAGGAACGGCATAGCCCACGCATACGGGGTGGGTCTGGCAAGTGCTGGATAGCCGCAGCGATACGCTCATAGACCGTATATGCCCCACACCGCAGCGTGAAGATCGGGCGGGCATAGACCAGCGGAGCGAACTGTTGCCAAAGGCTATCTTCAAAAACAACCAGTTTCATAGGGCATTAGTCACGTTTCAGCAGTTTCAAGAGAGCGGCTATCAGTTTTTGTGGATCATGGCGCAGCACCCGTACCGCCATTTTTTCTGACGGGTTATCAAGTTTGGCACTGTACTGGATAACCGAGCTTGCCAAATCTGCCTCAATAACGACACTATCTTCTACCAACAGGTGGCGGCGCGAGAGACCCTTATTTAAAACTGTCGTTTCCTCATATTCTTCTGGCGTAAGATAGACCGGTCTCTGATGGGCATTCGCGTAGAGTTGTTGGACTTCCTCCTCAATACGTTGGGCATTGACCAGCACATAGTCTGGCGTAAAGCCGCCATACTCGCGTATCTGGCGAATGTGATCTGCCACACTAAACCCGGCAGTTAGCCCCGGTTCGGTCATCAGGTTACACACATAGACTTTGAGGGCTTTACTTTGTTGAATAGCTGTGCGGAGATCATCTATCAGCAGGTTGGGAAGGATGCTCTCAAATAGGCTGCCAGGACCGAGGACGATAGCGTCTGCATCGCTTAGGGCTTCTTTGGCAAGCCGGCTGAGGGGGTAGGAGTCTTGGGTACCCGTCTGATCTTTGGGGACAAGCTGTAGTTGGGTAACATAGTGTTGGGCTAACGCCGGGTTGTTGGTAACTTGCATAATGTTGGTTTGCTGCTCATTGTCCAGCGTAGCGATAACGTTGGTTGGCGTAGGCGAAGGCACAACATAGTAGACATTTTGGGTATTGAAGAGGCTAGAAGCCCGGTAGTAGTACTCTACTGGGTCTTGAATGGGCGTAATGCAGGTGAGACGTTCAACATGCTCGCCTAGCTGCGTCAGGATAAGCATACCCGGTCCGCCAGACAGCACAACAATGCGCGGGAGATGCTGCTCCCTTCGGTAGCCAAGAATTATCTCGTTTTCGTCTAGCTCATTTTCGTGGAGTCGAAAGACGACAATGCCGCTCAGGTGCCAGATACCCGCTGCCAACACCCCCAACCCAAGCAGGAGCAGCACAATACCGCGAATAGGTCCCGGCATAAACTGGAGCATGAGGTAGTAGAACACCTCTGGCATACGGATACCGCGGTATGCCCAGATAAAAAGACTGGTGACACTCAGCGAGAGCAGTACAATGCCAACAAAGATAAGCAGCAATGGACGCACAAGGTAGATAAGAGATGCTAAACGTTTGGTAATGGTATGCATAGGTAGTAGGGTATGCTCTGGTTATGCAGAGGCAAGCGTTGTCAACAAGTCTTCCAAGAGCGAGTGGAGAGGCAGTCCATTTCGTGCTACCATCTCGACAACCAACAGCCCGGTGAGCAACGCATCAGGATAAAAGCTATAGGGACCAATGACAAACTCTCCTTCTTGCGTACAACCAATCAACAACCGGTGATCTTTCTTTGCCAAGATTTCGGCTATGCGCTCTGCTGCTTGGCTCGTGACTTCGACCTCTATCCCAAGCGGCTTTTGCCATGTTTCTAAGTGGCTAACCTCAAGCCCCCCCTCGGTGCTTGGTGGGGGCGTGACGACAAGTCCCTTCTTGCGGTATTGGGTCGCTAGGTATTGGGCTAGGAGCAGGGCAACCTCTATACGGTCTAGTTGCTCACCGTTTTTGTCTACAACCCCAAGCGCGGTGCCATCACACGAAAAGGCAAGCCCCAGATGGGAGTCACTTTCGCGCACCAGCTTTCGCAGCCGGGTTAGGCTAGAAAGGGCTGGCAGCGGGGTGAGCTTATCAAAGAGGGGGTCAGGCTCCCGATTGATAGAAATAGCCATCGTTTGCCCCCCATCACCAAGCACAGCGGGGAGATAGCCTGCCATTGTGCCATGCATCGGGTCTACAAAGATAGTCAAGGTAGATCGGTTAATAATCGTTGTATCTATATGGCTGCGGAGCTTGTCCAGGTAGGGGGGGCGTAGCTCTACGGGAGATTGTGCAGCATGCGCCGGGTTTTCGGATGATTTCCGGGCGGGAAAGGGAAAGGTGGTCAATGATACATCTGGCTCCAATGTGGGCAGAGCCAGCGTTTGGGAGGAGTCCGGGTAGAGTAGGACGAGTCCATTGTACCAGTAGGAACTATTACGGGCAGAAACAACCAACGCACAGTCGGCTTGGTTTTGCTCAATGGCATGGTGAACGGCGGGGAGGGGCGCAGGCAACGAAGCTATCGAGGTCTGTATCCCCTGCTGCTGGTACATGGCGTAGAGATCGTGGGCGAACAGGTCGGACATAAAGCGGGCATCGTAAGCGATAAGACAGGCTTTGTGCTTGTCAGCGAGGTGTGCCCCTAGCTGCATGGCACGACGGCGTATTTGGTCAAGCGTAAACTCCACGCCATAGATACCCTGCCAAGAGGTGTTAATCAATTGTATACATGTCCCCATAATATATTCCGGGTTCGTGAGTTGGTTTGTCTATCCTGGTAGTTGGTCAAACCGCTACACTCTTGTTAGCGTTGACGACGAAAGGTCTCGATAACCTCTAGCATCATCGTTCGGATAGCTTGCACTCGTTCTTCAGTAGCTGCTTCAAAGCCGGTGGTGATGACTGGTTCGGTGTTGGAAGCCCGCACGACTCCCCACCCATCACCAAAATCTACCCGTACCCCATCTATAGCTAAGATAGGGTAGCGTCCAGTAAAATGTTCTCGCACATAGTCTACCACCTGAAACTTGGTGCTATCGCTAAAGTGAATACGATCATCTTTGAGTGAGGGCAGCATTGGGTAGGGAGTGAGGGCTTCTTGGAGCGAGAGCATCCGGTTGCTGTTCGTTGTTGCAGCAACCCCGGCATGGCTAAGGGCATGGATAAGGTGTGCCGCAGCAAAGGTGCCGTCATCATAGTAGTGGCGGGGGTAGGTGGAGAAGGTATGCCCACTCAGTTCGCCGCCCAACACCGCTTGGGTTTCGCGCATTTTGGCAGATATGCTGGCATAGCCGGTCTTGGACATGACTGGCGTACCGCCAAGCATACGGACAGCATCAGCCAACACGCTGCTACATTTGACATCAAAGACCACCGCAGCAGCTTTTTTGGCGAGCAGGTGCTTTGCCAAGACGATGAGGTAGCGGTCTGGCCAGACTACATGACCAGCATGGTCTACGACACCAAGCCGATCTCCATCGCCATCCAGGGCTAGTCCCAAATCTGCGCCGTGTGTTTGCACCATGTGCTGGAGATCGCGCAGGTTTTCCGTCTTCAGTGGGTCAGGGTGGTGGTTGGGGAAGGTGCCATCTGGTTCAATGTAGAGCGGGATAACCTCAACCCCAAGCTGTTCAAGTACGCGGATGCCCACGGGACCAGCTACGCCATTGCCGCCATCTAAGACCACGCGAGGGCGATTGCCAGCGGTAGTCAGTGCCGTAGGGAGTTGTAGCGTAGATGTCACACTCTGGATATAGGCATCGCGTACATCGTGGCTCTTCAGGCTCCCGTTACCCTGGGCAAATTTGCCGCCGTTGGCTATAGCGTAGATTTCCTGGATAGGCTGCCCACTGACTGGCTCGCTGCCATAGGTGGGATGGGATCGGCGCAGCTTCACTCCGTTGTATTCTGGCGGGTTGTGGCTGGCAGATATGACGGCACCGCTGTCTACTTGGAGGTGTTCTACAGCAAAGTACATCACTGGTGTGGGTACTTCGCCAATATCCAGGACATCTATACCCGTGCTGCGTAGCCCTTCAATAAAGGCATGCTGAAAGCGCGGTGAGCTACAGCGGGCATCACGCCCAACAACACAAGTTTGTGCTTGCCAGCTTCGGAGCCATGTTCCTGTGGCTTTGCCCAGGATAGTGAGGGTATTGTCGGTAAGGTCTTGGTCTACTAGCCCTCGTATATCATAGGCTCGGAAGATGGCAGAATTGACGGTTTCCGTCATAAGGTTGTGTACTCCATAATCTTCGCTTGTCAGGGTTCCCCTGCACACTGCTATTGGCATGATACATACTTTTTCGTTCTACGCAACCTGATAGGGGGAACTCAAGGCGGTTGCCAAGTTGCATTTGCCGTCTTTTCTAGCCCCAAACGACCCGCGAGTGGCAACGAGCGGATAACCATTGTCCGTGGTACAAAATTATCCCCAAAAAACCGCTGTAACATTTCCCACCTTTTGTCGTTTACTTTTATACATCATTGTAGCTACTCTTCGTAGCTCCTGTTGTAGCCCAGCATGATGATTTGCCTAGACGGGATGTTTCGGCTATAATGCCCCGACATCGTTTATCGCTTGTGCAAAGCGTGAAAGGAGGAGAAAATCAAGAAAAACGCAAGATAACCCGCTATCAGATTACCGATCATCACTTTTTCTGCATAATCTCACCATTACTCCCAGTGAAAAGGTGACTCCATGTTGGCGTGTACCCGCTCTTGGTAGGGGTGCATGAGTTCGTCTTTTAATAGGTTTAATAGGTCAATAAGGAGACACTTCATCATGAAGTTGATCCATAACGTATTAAGTAAGGAGTAAAACGTAAGTTATGAACAGACAAAACTTTCGTCAAGGACGCGCAGTAGGAATAATCTTCCCGCTGCTGGTGCTGTTGGCACTACTGGTGCCGCAATTTACGCAGCCAAGCAGTACCCCCGCAGTCCTAGCCGCCGATACGACAATAACAGGTGCTATCACCGGCTGCGGCACCCCCCTAACGGATTATGAAATAACGGTCTACCAGAGTTATGGCAATGGTAATGTAGGGAACGAGATTACTGCCACATCCATTATCACGGATACCGATGGGAGTTTCTCGTTTACTTTTGATGATGCCAGTTATACGCTCCCCATGTCTGTCACGGTAGTGGCGAGCAGACCTGGCTACAAGACCACCCAGTTGGTAAACAGTTTCCCTGGGACTAATGGTGAGTGGAATATCGCCTCTGGCGACACGACAGATGTCGGCACCCACAACCTCGACAACGCCACCTTCACCCTCGCTGGCACCGTCTGGGATAACAACAGTGATGGTGAGTATGGCTACCCCCCAACTGATGAAAATATGCAACGCCTAGCGGATGCCACGGTAGAACTGACGATCACCCCCGACAGCGTGTATGGTGGACCCGAAATGAAAGTCACCACCACGACTGATGCCAACGGCTACT
>CAZLKK010000042.1:11593-17556 GCA_964559995.1 uncultured Chloroflexaceae bacterium | reverse complement strand
GCTACAGCGACAAAAGCATCAGTATCAACCCAAAAACGGTTGGTCTCTATCAACCCCACCCGCTCATGCGCCCCGATTGGCGCAATGCTGGCAACACTTGGGATACACGGTGCCATCACGATTAACCACGGCTCACAGGGGTGCGCGACCTACCCACGCCACCAGATTACCCGCCACACCCGCGAACCGTGCGAAGTGGCTACCACATCATTGACAGAAAACGCAGCGGTGTATGGCGGACGGGAGAACCTGCTAACGGCACTCAAAAACATCTACGAACGCTACCACCCAACGATGATCACTGTCTGCTCAACCTGTCTTTCAGAGACTATTGGGGATGACATACCGGCGATTATTAGCGAGTTTCAGGATAACTACCCAGAGGTAACAATCCCCATTCTTGGGGTGAGTACGCCATCGTATGTGGGGACACACATTACGGGCTTTGACAACTTCCTTGAGATGATGGCCCGTAGCCTGCCCAGGAAGAGCCGTGAGCAAAACGACAAAGTAAACATCATGCCCGGCTGGATAAACCCTGGCGATATACGCGAACTCAAGTCAATGATGAGCGATATGGGGGTTGGGTCTATCTTCCTAACCGACTACTCCGAGACGCTCGATGGTGGCTACTACAAGGAAAAACCCCACTTCCCCCTTGGTGGCACGCAGCTTGAGGAAATCGAGGACTCGGCAAACTCGTTGGCTACCGTTGCGCTACAAAAGCACGTTGGGGCAAAAGCTGCCCAACTGTATGAACGCCGGTATGGGGTGGCGGCAAAAGTTTTGCCTATGCCCATCGGTCTGGACAACACGGATGCCTTTTTGGATACCATCAGCGAGATTACTGGCAAACCTATACCTGCCACCATTGAAGCAGACCGCGCCCGTCTGCTGGACGCAATGGTAGACGCGCACATGTATGTGACTGACCTCAAAGTTGCCCTCTATGGCGACCCTGATATGCTGGAAGGTCTCGTGCGCTTTGTGGCAGAGCTTGGGCTGCGCCCCCGCTTTGTGGTGACGGCAACCGATTCGAAGTCCTGGGGTGAGGACATGATGAAGCTGGCAGAAGAGCTGAACCTGGATACCGAGTTTCTGATGAAGTCAGATATGCACGAACTGCACAAGCGCATCAAAGAGGAGCCAGTAGACCTGCTTATGGGACACTCAAAGGGCAAGTACATTGCCCACGATGAGAACATCCCGCTGGTGCGGGTGGGCTTCCCGGTAGAAGACCGCTTTGGCTACCACCGCCGATCCGTTGTTGGGTATCGTGGCTCTATGTACCTCGTAGACGAAATCGTCAACGCCTTCTTGAGCCAAAAGACGGTGGTCAGTAATACGATTATGGACATGCGCGACCTTGAGGGTTGTACGCTTGGTGAGGGCAATGGCAGCGGCAATGGCAGCGCAGTAGCGGCTACCAACGGCAATGGCAAGGTGGCGAGCTAGGCAAAGTTACCTGCTGCCCCCTCGGACAGCCCCCTATCCCTAGCCCTTTTCCCCAGGGGGAGAAAGGGAACCGTGCAGGGGGGTGGTAGCAAGGGAGTATACTCCCTTGCTACCACAACGGCTCCCCCTCGCCCTGTATGGGAGCGGGGGCAGGGGGGAATAAAAAGGGCAGGGGATGGGGGGATTACCGGGGAAAACGAACATATCTCACGAACACATCAGTGAAAGGAACAGGGATTATGAACTTCTATACGCACTTTTTGGATGAAATGAATGGCAGCAGCAACAATTCTGCTGAGATACCACACATTATTGAGCAAGGCGACTATCTTTGCGTTGAAGCATCCGACAGTTTGCTGCATATCTACCGAGCAGTTGATACCAATGAACAAGTACACCCTGCGGTGTGCCAGATGGAACACAACGGACGCACCTATCGGCTAGAGACGATTGAAGATGGGAAGTGGTAGCCGGAGGATGTACAGAGGCACAACAAGGGAGCAGGCAAGGCAACGACTATTTGAGGACATGACAAGGGGCGGAACCGGGACGTTGGGGAAAGGAAATAGCAGCAGAGGAAACCGAATCTATGGCTTGTGCATGGAGGGATAGGGAGACGATAAAACAACCCGATAAGCGTTCAAGCGCGTGAGCAATACCCACGCGCTTGAACGTTTCTGTTGTCCGTTATTCGTAAGATTAAGGGGCTGCAACCGCCACCACATGGTCGAAACACTCTGAATTGATGTTCTGTTCTTTGCTTTGTTGCCAAGCAGCAATCACAATGTCTGCGGACTCGGAACATGAGACCCCGGTGCGTTCTGAGATAACCGACATCAATGCCTTAACAAAGGTCATGTCATATTCATGCACCATCTCGTCCATCAACTGTCGCCGTGCTCTTGCATTCATCATAAGTTTTGCCTCCATTCATAATAGTATACCGTGGAAAAGGCTAAAATACTCGTGTATCCACTCGGTAGAACGATTATATACTGCATAAAACATATTGTCAAGACACAAAAGTTGTAAAAATTTGCGTAAACGTGCATAGTGCTAGAAATATTTTTGTCATACATATGAGCAAGAAAGAACATATCCTTACCCTCCGCGTACCAGGAGAAATTGTTGAGCATCTACGAACACGGGCAAAGCGTAATTATTGCTCGGTATCTGATATTGTGCGCGATATTCTTTCCTCCGAAGCAAAGGACAAACCGGGTGAGCATGTCTTTCAAAATAAAGAATCGTGGAAAAAGGCGGTCAAGGAGCGGGACGAGCAGCGATGCCAACAATGCGGTGCTGTGCGTGACCTGGATGTTTTCCCGTTGCCTGAAGCCCAAACCAAAGACGGTAGCCCCCTTGCTTACGTGCTCTCCAATGGGACAACGCTTTGTGCTGTCTGTGCTACGCACAGCTACCCGCTCAACCATATGACGAACGGCAGCAAACAGACTATCTACCATCGCATACCGTTCTCTTGGCGACAAAAGTACCGCCAATCGAATGTGCAAGGGCGCACCTTCTGGGAACACCAGCTGGCTTGCTTCTTGACGCAGCGCAAACGAACCATATCGCCTATCGTGCGCTGGTATGCCGAAACGTTTTTGAGCGATGTACCAGAGGACGTGTTGATACGCACCCTGATCACGCTCTGCCCGTCACCCGACATTATCGCCAGTTTCCCTGGACGACAATATGCTTCACCAAAGGAATCGTTTAATCCGCCACCGCTTGTATGGGAGGACACCCAATGAATGTTGTAACGCAACAGACCGAATCACATCACGTAGCCCAAAACGTAGCCGAACAAGCAGACCAACAACTGCATACTCGCGCTACCATAGAAGCTGCCATCCAGCAGTATGGTACCAAGCTAGACCTATCCCACCAGCACCTCGACGGACTCGACCTCTCTGGCATTGATATGCGCGAGGCAAATTTGCAGTATGCCAAGATGTGCGAGGTAGAGCTAGGCGATGCCACGCTTGACGGCATCAATCTTGCCCATGCGGACCTATCCCGTGCCTACATGGGGTGGGTGGTGATGCGACAATCTACCCTTGACCATGCCGATCTCCATGAAGCCGACCTAAGTTGGGCATGTATGCCCGGCTGTACGCTAACCCATGCCAACCTTAACGCGGCAGACATGGGCGGTGCCAAGCTAGAACGGGCAAATCTGCATGCGGCTGATATGAGCAACACCCGGCTGGAATGGGCAAACCTGCGAAAAACCGATATGACCAACGTCAAGCTGTGCTATGCCAATCTCAATAGGGCAAATATGGAAGGGGCAAATTTGCAGGGAGCAGACCTCACCGGCGCAACCTTGCAAGGCGCAACCTACGATGAGCATACGGTATGGGGTGAAGGGTTTGACCCTGAACTCGCAGGAGCAACACACAGTAGCCTATGACCAACAACAATCAAGCAAACCAGACACCTCTTCCTGCTCTTGACCAGATTTTTGCCGAGATTGTCCGTCCTGCGCCCCCCTTCTACCGTGCGGCAGTGCAACGGATGGTGGCAGAGTATACGGGTGATACGCTCGCCAGCCCGACTACCCGTGCTGCGCTTGATACATTCCTGTACCACAACAACAAGCCCTATGCGTTGCTGCTTGCCCCCACCGGCTATGGCAAGACTGCCCTGCTTATCCATTGGCTTGCCCATATCGCCACATCCCAAACGCATACCGTCATCTTTACCAGCATTAGCCTGCGCTACCAGACAGCCAACCCACGCATTGCGCTGCGGGGGTTGGCGCAGTCGCTGGCTGCCTTCTTTGATGACGAAGAACACCTGCACATCTACAACATGTCGCCAAGCCAATTGCGCCCGCTCATTTCTAGCTACCTGCGCCAGGATGCCCCTGCTGGCAAGCAGCTGTTGGTCGTCATAGACGGGTTGGATGAGACCGCCGGTTGGAGTATTGGGCAGGATATTCTGCCCCACACGCCCGGCGCGGGAATCAAGATTGTTGCTACGGTGCGCTACATCTCCGAAAACACCCCGCACCATTGGCTGGCAATGCTTGGTTGGGATGTTGCCAATGCCTGTACCTTGCAGTTTGAGGGACCAGGGCAGCATGCGATTACGCTGCTGCAAGAGCGGCTGTGTGCGGAGATTGAATCTCTCTCCTCCACAACCCGCACCTGCCAAGAGTTGGCACGGGTCAGCCAGGGCGACCCGCTCACCATGCGGATACTCGCTCGCGCTCTGCAAGAAGGCAGCTTGACCCCCCAACGGCTCGCGCTGATGGAGCCGGGGTTGCCGGGGTATATCCGCACTTGGATGCAGGAGCTAGAACATCAGCACAGCAATGCCCCCGTTGTCGCTACGCTGCTTGGGCTATGCGCTACGGCTATGGGCAATCTCAGCAAACAAGACCTGCTCTACCTTGACCCTGCGACCTTTCACGAGGAGGCGATTATTGAACAGGCAGCAAGTACTGCCGACTGTTTTTTAGCTGGTGATGGCAGCGAGGAAGATGGCTATGTGCTTGACCATTTGCGCTTGCGTGAGATTTTCCTTGAGCATATCTTCTCACAGCGCGAGCGGGAGCGGTTTCGCCAATGCTTTGTTGCCTATGGTCATGAGTGGTACCGGGGCAACCATACCGTCTTACCGGTCTACGTGCGCCGCTATTGGATAGAACACCTGGCTGAGGTGGGGGCGTGGGAGCAGATGACCCAAGTCTTGACCGAGGTTGTGCCAATGGCGCAGGGGTATCATCAGCCCTGGGTGACAGCCCGCTTTGCAGCAGAGGCAAACTACGTTGGCTACCTGAGCGACCTGGACATCTTGTGGCGTTGGGCAGAACAACAACACCAGCTAACGATTGGCTTTCGCTGTGCGTTGATAGCCAGCACGCTCCGTAGCATCAGCGGGAATCTGCTCCCCGAACTGCTCGAACGGCTTGTCACAGTTGGCACACCGGAGGGCATATGGAGCATATCGCTTGGGTTCAAGCAAGTGCGCCAAATGACTTCCCCCGCTCAAAAAATACGCGCTATGACTATCCTGCTGTCTATCCCAGATCAGCCTGTCCCCTATGATCTCGTGATGGAGATGGTCCAGAGCTTTGCCGATGAACGCTGGCGAGCAGAAGCCCTCATTGCCCTAGCCGATTACCTGCCCCCCGCATACGTGGTAGCAGGGTATGCGCTAGGTAACGCCATAACTGACGTTGCGGGGAGAGTGCGAACGCTCACCGCCCTTGCTCCGCATATGCCAGCAGATGAACAACCGGCGATCTATGCGACAACCTTTGCGACTATCCAGGCGATAACGCATGAACGTACTCGCGCCCGTGCCCTCACCGCGCTGCTGCCCCACCTCCCGGCGGATATGCTGACGCAGGGGTATGCTGCTGCCAATGCTATCACCTATGAGAAATGGCGCACGGAAGCCCTTATTGCCCTGTCGCTCAACCCATCTGCACCACAGGTAGGCGAGATAACCAATGCTGCGCTTGCCATAGCTCGCCAGTTTGTGAGCAAAGA
>CAZLKK010000042.1:0-11583 GCA_964559995.1 uncultured Chloroflexaceae bacterium | reverse complement strand
GCGATTCCCCGATGCGCTCAAACTCATCTCCCACCACCTCGCGCCAGAAGACCAGCGCGAGCTCTGTAGCTCTATTGTTGATGCTGCCCGTGCTATCACGCATGCGGGGGCGCGGGCAATGGCGTTGGTTGAGCTTGCGCCGTGTGTGCCAAAAGAAAAACGACCATCGCTCTACCGTGAGGCTCTCCAAGCAGCACAAACTATCCCTAGCCTACCCCGGCGGTTGCATGTGTTGCCAACGGTCATCCCCCACTTGCCAGACGAAGAGCAAACACCGCTGGCTACAGATATGATCTATGCTGCGTGTACGATTGAGGATGAGCGGGAACGTGCCGAGACCTTGAGCTATATAGCTCGCCATATGACGGCATGTCCTGACAGTGCTGCGTGTGGGAAGGCGGGGGCTGTTGCCCGTACCATCAGCGAACCGCGTTGGCGAGCGTTGACGCTGGCTTCACTGGCAGCAAATGTCGCCCCTACCCAACGGCACGGGCTATGTGTAGAGAGCATGCATGCTGCCCACAGCATTGATGATGAATGGCAGCGGGGGGAGGTGCTGATCATCCTTGCGCCGCATATGACCCCCTACTTGCGCCCCCGCTTGCTAGATGCTGTGCGTACCATCCGCGATGAGTGGCAGCGGGCGGAGACGTTTGTGGCGTTGGCACGCCATTTCCCGCTTGCCCAACAGCCGCCGATCTATGCCGAAGCCCTAGCCGCATGCCATACGATTGCAGACCAGTGGCAGCGCAGTGAGGTAATCTGTGCGCTGACCGCACCGTTGGGACAAGAGTTACAGACGGTTGCCTACAAAGAGGCACTGACAGCGGCACTAACATTCCCTACTCCACAACAACAAGCCCCCGCACTCATAGCTCTGCTGCCCTCACTGCCCCCAACGGAACAACAGACCGCATGCAAAAAACTGTTTGCGCTTGTGGAGCAGTCCGAGCAAGAAAACGGCGACAAGAAGGGTGAGA
The DNA here is from genome assembly GCA_964559995.1 of uncultured Chloroflexaceae bacterium. Lineage (GTDB taxonomy): Bacteria > Chloroflexota > Chloroflexia > Chloroflexales > Chloroflexaceae > JAAUSY01. The sequence goes on along the minus strand of CAZLKK010000042.1, from coordinate 10,603 downwards.
AGTGGGTGAGTAAGACGTTGGCAGCAATGGCACCGGTTGTACCTGCGACATGGCGATCAAACCTCGTTGCCATTGCCGAGCGTATGCCACCAAGCTGGCAGCGAGTCCAGCTTTTGCTGGCGGTTGCGCCACATATGGAGCCAGCAGAACAACATACCCTCTATACTGATGTCATCGAGACTTCCCGCTCCCTATCCGAGAAAGGGTGGGAGGTGGCAGAGATTATCCAAGCGGCTGCGCCCCATTTTCCCGCTTCGATGCATGCAGCGATGGTCACAGAAGCCTGTGCTATAGCGCACGAACTCCACCGATCCAAGACATTGGCTGCCCTAGCCCCCCATTTGTCGTCTTCGCTGCTGTCGCAGGTGCTTGCTTCGTTGGAAGCCATAGAGAATGAAAAATGGCGCAGCGATGCGTGGGAGACGATAATTCCCCACCTGCCAGTATCGCTTATGGACAAAGCCCTAGCGGGGGTACGGGCTATTGCGGACATAGATAACCGAGCACGGATATTGAGCTTGCTTTTGCCCAAACTCCCATCTAACAAGCAGCATGCGCTGGCAGAAGAGATACTGGCAGCTATCCCCCAGATAGGCTATGTAAAATGGCGAGCTGATGCGCTGGTCTTGCTTGCCCCCCATTTGCCTCTGTCGCTTTTGCCGCAGGCGTTGGAGATAGCGCAAACAGTACGGGACGCAGAGGAGCGCACCCGTATGCTGGCAGCATTGGCACCGCTGCGCCCGGCGACGTTGTTGTCGCGGGTCTTGGATGAGGTAGACACGCTGGAAGATGAGACGCTGCGGGTAGATACGGTATGTGGGCTTGCCCCCCATTTGCCAGCGGGGATGGTACCCCAAGCCCTTGAGACGGTGCATACCATTGGGGATGAACAGTATCGGGCTGCTGCACTGGTGCGTTTAGCCCCCTACCTGTCGCCAGCACAGCAGGCTGCTGCCTATGCGGAGGCGTTAGGTTCGGCGCGTGCTGCCAGCGATGAGCAGGCGATGGTGCATACGTTACTAGAGCTTGCCCCAAATGCTCCAACAGCAGAACAACCCGCGCTGTATGCAGAAACCTTTGGGGCGATCCAGGCGATAGTCCAAGAGGATGACGACAAACAGCTATTGGAACAGTTTGCCCAACAACTTGCCAACTACAGCCGGGCTTCCCCCGCCAATGTACCAGCGGCGTTAGCCCTGTGGCAGGCGGCGATGCGGTTATTGGCAACGGAACAACGCCCGGTCTTTTTGGAGCGAGTCCATAAACTCGTCCCGTGGTTAGTCGTCTTGGTCTCACCGAGTGATCTGGCAAAGATAGCAGACACGTTGCGGGATATTGCACGGTGTTGGCGGTAGGGGGACGATTCCGGGCAGAATGGAACCATAGATGCCCATAGATAGACCTAGATACCGGGCAAGAGATTCCCGACAGAAACGCAGAAACGCAGAGACGCAGAGGAATCGGGCAACAACGGGCTATACGGTAACATCTTGCCCGGAAATCCTGTCCGGTATCTGTGTTTATCTGTGTGCATCTATGGTTCAACATTGCCCGGAATGTTCGGTGTTGTCACATTGACCTACCCTTGTAAGGGGTAGGGAATGGAGGATGCCCGGACAACCCCCGGTTGGGATAGTGGACATTGTGGTTTAGTGTTAAGGGATTAGTGATGCGAAACTTTCGTTTTGATTGGAGATGGATTGGTCTCTTGCTTATTGTCGCACTCCTTGCCAATTCGCAGGTCATCCCGTGGCAAGCGTTGGCGTTGGTGCTCATTGGGGCAGGGGGGTATCTGCTATGGGTGGGGTGGCGGGTGTGGACTACCGGCACGGCATCACCCGGTCTCCCCCCCACCAGCAAAAAGCGGGTGAAGTATTGGCGGGGGCAACGCATAGAGCTAGACGAGCCTGCCCCCGCTTGGAAAAAGCCCATACCATCGCTGCGGTCTATCACGCCAGCCCTAATCTACCTGTTGATTGGGCTTGCGCTGGTGCTTGGGGGCGGGGGTATTGTGTTGCAACATTTGTAAAGGAGATGATGCTATGCCAAATACCCGGACCGTGTGGGTTGTGCCAGATTTGGTGCTGGTAGTATGGGATTGCTCAAATGATGAATTGCAAACTCCCTCCGAAACGGGTATAATGAAATAGAGGGTTCTTTGGGAAAAGAGTGAACGACTAGGGATACTGCGTAGCCTATTTATTGAGAGGGTTTTCATGGGCATCTTGGATCGTCTTGTTGAAGCTGTCAATAAAGAATATGATCGTCGCATCAAGCGTGCCAGCAATGTCACCGAATATGGGGTACATCATGGGCATGGGCATGGGAGCGACCAACATGCTGCTGATGAGGATGCTGCAGTTATTTCCAATGTACCCGTTGGTTCACGGGTGCATGGGGGACAGAGACCTAACTATCCTCCCCCCCCTGATGATCACGCTTCCTAAAAGCCCCGGTATCCGATATGGCTGATGGGGCATAATGCATGCAGATGGTAAATCAAGGGAGAGAACATTCCCAACCAACTAGCTCTGAATCTGGCGTTCGTTTGGTTTTAGCTTCAGCTTCACCACGTCGCCAAGAACTGCTGTCACTGCTTGGGGTACCATTTACTATCGTAGCTACCGATGCTGAAGAGACCGATACCTCTCCCACGCCGCCATCAATAGTTATCCTAGCACCGGACTGTCCCCTACCTCCCCACCACCACCCCACTATTCTCGCATGGCGCAAAGTGCGAGCGGTCTGGCAAGAAGCGCAAGCTGATGTAGTGCTTGGGGCAGACACCGTTGTTGCCCTCAACGATACGGTGTTGAACAAGCCCAAGGATGCCGCACAAGCCAAGCACATGCTCCAACAGCTTTCTGGCAAAACCCATACCGTCTATACGGGTATCTGTATGTATTTTCGTGGGGATAATACCAAATTGTTCAATGTTGCCCTAAAACTTGTCGCCAGTGATGTGACCTTTGCTCCCCTATCTGATGAGGTTATAGCTACCTATATTGCTACTGGTGAGCCGTTTGATAAAGCCGGTGGTTACGGGGTGCAAGGAGGAGCAGGGGCGTTTATCCAAGAGATAACCGGCAGCTATACATCTGTCGTAGGCTTGCCCCTAGCTCTTGTCGCAACGTTGCTCACCGTTGCTGGCATACCTGGTGTGCGAGACCCTGTGGAAGCATATACCTCCTGGCTGCACAGCCAGGGAAAGGAGCCACTACCATGTCCTCCAACTCAAGTGTAAACCTCCTCATTGTGGATGATCACCCACTGTTTCGTCAGGGAGTACGCTATACCCTTGCTACAGAAGTAGATGTGTTTGTTGTTGGGGAAGCAGCAAGTGGGGAAGAAGCCCTAGAATGGCTCCAGACCGCTGGACATGCCCAAGAACCCAACGTGATTATCGCAGACCTGAATCTCCCAGGCATTAGTGGCTTGGAGCTTACCCGACAACTTCGCCGCCAGTACCCTGGGCTTGGGGTGGTGGTGCTCAGTATGCACGAAAATGACGAGCAGGCGTTTCAAGCTCTCCAGTCGGGGGCAGCAGCCTATCGCTCAAAAGATGTTCACCCCAATGAATTACTCGATGTCATACGGCGGGTTGCGCGTGGGGAGTATGTCATCAATGATGTGCTCTTGGAAGAACCACGGGTGGCTACCCGTATCCTCTCACAGTTTCGCAACCTGCCCCAAGAAGTCTCTATGACCCCTGATGTAGATTTCCCCATCTTTACGCCATTGAGTGAGCGTGAGATCGAAGTCTTAGAGCGTATTGCTGTTGGGGGCAGCAATAAAGAAATAGCCCAAGAGCTAGAAATCAGTACGCAAACGGTGAAAAACCATATCTCCTCGATATTGCGAAAGCTCTCGCTCAATGACCGCACCCAAGCGGTACTCTATGCGCTGCGGCGTGGGTGGATTGAAGCCCCAGAAACGCTCAAACATAGTGAGGATGTTGCGGGGGGGTAGAACCGTTGTGTAGGCAACGTCTCTCCCTTGTGCCCATCGCAATACGTTTTTTGTGCGCCTTTGACATGACCCTGCTATGTCCTTTTTGTCTTGCACACAAATACGAGAAATCGGGTATCATAATGGCTTGAGAGGAATAGTTTACAAGGATAGGTCAGATTATAGCGTACTAGAGCCGTTGCCATGCAATGGCTTGCCGGGCAGCCCCTTCCCCTGTTACGTGTTCCACCGCGGCGAGCAAGGGGGACAAACACCAGGCATATCCCCTTTACCCTTTTATGGGAGCGGGTGCAGGCGGAGCGGGGAATACTAGGGGGGGCATTGCCTAGATAACCTATCTTTTGAAGGGGGGAACCTACTTTCATTTCCTCCAGCAACTTTGCAGTGGTCAAGGTACACAACAAGAAATGCTTTTTAGTATTGCTCAATTACAAGGAGCCATTCGGGTATGTCTGAGCACAATCTTGTAGGGATACAAGAAGACACAGCCACTATTGCTGCACTTCAACGCCGTATTGCAGAATTGGAAGACAAACTTGAAGAACGAGAGGTCACTCTCCAACAAAACCTCGATCTTTTCCAGAAGTTTCTTGATTTTTCGCCAACGATTATGTATGCGAAAGACCGGGAAGGTCGGCATATTCTGGTCAATCGGCAGTTTGAACATTTTTTTGAAGCTGAAGTTGGCTCACTGCTTGGCAAAAAAGATGAGCAACTCTTACCCAAAGACAGCGCAAGCTATGCTTCCTACTATGACCAACTGGTGATGGAGACTGGCGCACCCGTGCAGGTGGAGGATGTGCTACCGCGTGGGAGTGAGTGCCGCAATTACATTACTGTGAAGTTCCCCATCTACGATGCCCAGGGAACGCTCTATGCCATAGGGGGCATTGCGACTGACATCACAGACCGCGTACAACTGCGGCAGCAGACGGAGCAGCAGTTGCGGCGGGTGCAAGCCCTACGGACTATTGACCATGCCATCAATATGAGCCTAGATCTCCCGCTTACCCTCTCGGTGCTTTTGCATCAAGTGCTTACCCATCTGCATGTGGATGCTGCGGCAGTATTATTATTCAACACGACAACCTATACGCTAGATTATGCGGCGGGGCAGGGGTTTCATACCGATAGTATCACCTATTCTAGCCTGCGTTTGGGTGAATGTTATGCTGGACGGGCTGCGCTGGAGCGATGCGTGGTCAGTGTGGCAGACATTCGTCAAGAGGGAGGGTTTTCGCGCACAGAACTGCTGGAATGGGAAGGTATCAAGGGGTACTATGGGGTGCCGCTTATTGCCAAAGGGAAGGTCAAGGGGGTGTTGGAGCTCTATTTGCGTTCGCCGTTTATGCCAGACCAAGAATGGCTTGATTTTCTCAGCACCCTGTCTGGGCAGGCTGCCATTGCCATAGACAATGCCGAACTCGTCCGCGAGTTGCAGCGGTCTAATACTGACCTGATGCTGGCTTATGATACGACTATTGAAGGTTGGGCGCGAGCGTTAGAATTGCGGGATGTGGAAACCGTTGGGCATAGTCGACGGGTCACAGAGATGACGCTGAAACTGGCGATGCACGCCGGATTTAGCAAAGAAGAGTTGGTGCATGTGCGCCGTGGGGCGTTGCTGCATGACATAGGCAAGATGGCTATACCAGACTCTATCTTGCTCAAGCCGGGGGCACTTACCGATGAGGAGTTTCTCATTATGCAGCAACATACTACCTATGCTTACAACCTCTTGTTGCCTATCCCCTTCTTGCGACCTGCGTTGGATATTCCCTATTGCCACCACGAAAAATGGGATGGCACCGGCTACCCACGGGGGTTGCGCGGCGAGGACATCCCCTTTGCTGCGCGTATCTTTGCGGTAATTGATGTCTATGATGCGCTTTGCTCAAATCGCCCTTATCGTAAGGGGTGGAAGAAAGGGGATGTTTGTAGCTACATTCAAGCGGAGTCTGGGAAACATTTTGATCCTGATGTGGTAGACCTCTTTTATGCATTTTTGCAGTGTGAGAAGATTGCACAGGATTATCATGATGAGCAAGCATTGGACACAGTAAGTATGCTCAATTTGGGCAAATGAACCCCGCTACTTCCAGGGCAACGACCCTCTCCCCCCTGCCCCCGCTACTTCCAGGGCGCGTAGTAGGGGAGAAGGGAGACCGTACGGCTCTCCAGGGGAGGAAGAGGCTGGCTTCTCACGATGGAATCCCTAGCTCCGCCGCCAGCGTTGTCACCAGTTCTTCGTAGTTGGTATCGTCTGCTTGCACCCACCCCTCAAGCGGGTTGTCCTCATCCAACAAACGCACATGCACCCACAACTGATACCCCTCATCCTCTGCTTCAAACACCGGGATGACCTCTAGCAATTCGGCTTCTTGCGCGTCTACCATCTCCATATCCTGCTCAATACGCGCCTCTGTGGTGTAGAGTGCCGCTTGGTTGCCAGCATTAAGCGCATTGCCCAAGATGACCCGTAGCGGGTACTGATCCAGCAGGATGTCCTCTGGGTCAAAGGTAGTAAAGGCATCCTGTGTTGAAACCCACCCATCAACCGGTCCGTCATCAGACTCATACCGCACTTGCAGATAGCCGCTGCGGGTATCGAGGCTGAGAACCGTTAGCGGCGTATCTTCTGGCAGTACCTCTATCTGGGTTGTTGGCGACTGGATTGGCTCGCTGCGAAAGGTGACGTTTTGTGTGACGGTAATGGCAAGCATTTGGGACAAGACCTCTTGTACATCCATCGCCGTATGCATGAGCGGCGGATACTCGTTGACAATCACATACACCTGCGTGTCTGCTAGGGTCGTTTCGTCTGTGGTGACGGCGGTACAGCGTATAGTCCTAGCTACTGGTGCTGCATCTTTGTCTACCGATAGGGCAATGTCTACTATTGTTGACCCACTACTGATGCTGCTCAGTTCTATCTGTTCGTCACCATCTATCGTCACCCCCGCTGGCACATCATCCCACACCAGCAGGATAGTCGTGCTGGTGTTGTTGGTATCTTCTAGCGTGAGCCGCATCTGTGCCGTTTCTCCCTGGTATAACTCTATGGTGCCTGTGCTTGACCGCATACGCAGATCAGGTTGTTGGACTGCTGTTGGTCTGGCTGTGACGGTCAAGGATTCTAGCGGAATAAACGATGCGCCGCTGGTAGGGGATGCGGTAGCATCACCGCTCGTCGTAGTCGTAGCCGGATTGGATGTATCGTCACTATCGGCAGCATCGCTACCATCGGCAGCATCAGCAGAGGTAGCATTGGCGGCAGCAGTAGGGGAATCGCTAGGGGAATCGCCGTCTAGGGCAAGTGATGTTTGTGCTGGTGAGGGAGTTGTGGTGGTGGCAGGCGGTGCAGGGGCAGCAAACCCCAACATGCCCCCGCCCATCATGCCCTGCACCATGACAAACACCAAGCCGATAATCACCAACACCAACGCCCCGGTAATAGCATAGGCACGGAACGGCATACGTTGGCTAGGCAGCGGTTGGGCTAGTGCCATAGAGATGGCAGACACCTCTGCCACCGGCGACAACTGGCGCAGCATCATCCGGCGAATGGGGTGGTGGCGATGGCGCAGGTAGGTAGCGATAATCTCCCCCTGCATCTGGTCATCATCCCACGCGACCTCATCATGCACCCCGCCTTGTAGCGCGTCAGATAGGGCGAGCACCCGTCGGGCGGCGACTATCCGCAATGCCAGCGTTTCGTTGTCGTCTTTGCGTATGTTGTAGGCAAGCAGACGGGCAATCTGGTCGTTCAACCGTTCGCGCTGCTCATTGATAAAATCGCCTATCTCTTCCGTGTAGCCAGCATAGGACAACCGCGTATGGACACTGTATATCTCACGGGCAAGGTCTACCAACGACTCCAGTTCTTGGCTATTGTACTCCAACACCACATCCTGGATGTTGTCTGGGCAGCGTTGGCGAAAGACCTCAACTAAGCTGCTAACGTGAAAGTAATCGCGCTGGAGGGCGATAGTTTGGAAGGTCTTAGCAAGCCCGGTAGTGCTCTCCCATAGCTGATGGTGTCGATGCTGCGCCTCTTTCGATGGCATCAGGTGCTCCACCTCTGCCACCTCGCGCTCCAATAACCGTGCCGGCAATGGCTGCATACGGTCTCGCAGAGCTTGGATGTCGTTTTGCAAATCTGCTGCCATAGACTCGTACATACGGAGCGACTGTATACTCGCCTGCATTTGCTCTGCCACCGACTCCAGTTGTCCAAGTTGGTCTTGTTGCTGCACAACCGCATAGGAGCCATAGCTATCTGCGAGTATCTTGTCGTCTAGGAAATGCACCCCTAGCGAACGCAGGTCGTGAAATGCCCTAATGCGCGTGTCGAGCGACTCCTCGCTTGCAGCCAACAACGCGAGGTTTTTCAGGACGCGCTCTTTTCGCTCAACCAGTTCTTCGTAGGCTTTGCGGCGCGGGGCATCTATGACGGGCAGCAGGTAGCCGGTATAGAGCAACAGGTTTTCCATATCCGCCGGGGTTTGTACGGGACGTTGGATAAGGCGGTCAAAGGCTTCGGCATAGCTCGCCTCTTTGCCGGGTTGCTCGCCGGCTATCTGCAAAAACTTGTGGACAATCTGGCGTTGCAAGCGGGCTTGGAGCATGTCGGGCATCTTGCCCATACTGGCAAAGCAGCGCAATGCCGCCGGAATATCGCCATCGTCCAGCCACTGTTGCAAGGTTATGCAGCGTTGCCAGAGGTAACGGAGCGTGTAGACTGCCCGCCGATCATCGGTGCTGGTACAATCTGCCAACGTTTCATCAAACGTAGCATCGGTGAGGGTAGCATCCTGCTTTTGTACGCGCTGCTCCAGATTGGCAAGCGACTGGCGTACCCTAGCGGCTCGCGTGATGCGCTCCTGCTCCCGTTCAAGCCGTGGGCGTTCGCTACATAGCTGCTGACGTATGTCAGACAGGTAGGGGTCTATCCCTTCGGGGATGCCCTTCTCCATTTTGCTAATAATCGTCAGTCGGTCTTCTAGGGAGTCTGCCGGGGTTTGCTGGTACTGCTTTTCTAGCGTAGCAATCCAGAGTTCCGCTTGGAGCCGGTGTGCCGTTTCTCGTGCCGGTTGGCTAAGTTTGTCTATGATTTGCTTCTGGTCAAGGTTGATCCAAGCGGCAACATTATAGCTTCCGCTGTCCCATTCGGTAATCGCCTGCACCGCCCGGTTGCGCTCTTTTGCCAAGCGGGGGTCGGCACGGCATGCCTCTGCCACGCGCCGCCGCCACAGCACCTGCCGATGGATGCTCTGGGGGTAGGCATGCATGCCGTTGAGCAGGTCTAGCGCGGTATCCATATTCCCCGCTTCAATCTCGCCCAGGATAAGCGCAAGCTGCCCCCGCCACAGTTCTTGCAGGGACTCTTCGAGCGTTTGCCAGGGCTGTTCTAGCTGCCGTACCTTGCCTATGGCGAGGTGTTCATACAGGTAGTCTATGCGCTGGATAAGCTCACTCTTGGCAGTGGCAGATCGGGGTGTGGTACTCTTGGCAAGGAAAGCTATTTCCTGCTTGATTTCCTGGATGTCTTGTTCTATAAGGGCATAGCTGTTTTGCTCTTGCCAGTAGGCAAGCAATCGCTCAAGGTCTGTTTTGAACGTGGGGGCAGGGTTTGTGCCAAAGCTGGCGGGGGTATTGATAGCCCGTTCAAGCAGGGTAGCCAGGGGGGGGGAAAGACGATCCCGTATGCCATCCAGTGAGCCATTGGTTGGCACAGGCTGCCCCGCGATAATCCAGCAGATAAGGGCAGCAAGGGTGCTGGTATCTTGCTGCTTGCCGGTGGTTTTTTCGGCATCGGGGAGGCTGGTCATGTCCAGCGTTTGTTGCCAGTCTGTGACCATCAGGTGGCGTGTGTCCCAGTGGAGCCGTGCGGGAGCAATGGCACCACACTGAAAGTTGCCCAAGTGGGCAAGGGTGACGACATCGGTAAGTTGGCAACCAATATGCAAGCCGACCTCTTCGCCTAGCCCTTCGCCTGTTTGCAAAAGGGCTTCCACCTGCTCGCCCCTGGCAAGTTCCATCAAGAGGATCGCAAAAGCGGTCTCTGGCTCATCGCTGGATATGGTAGCCGTATCTTCGGCATCTACCAGGGGAATGTGGCGGTAGCCCTCGGTGGGGACTTGCTCCAACCGGTTGAGCAACCGCATCACGTCTGCCTCGTGTTTGAGCATGTGCCGGCGTTCGCTATACCATGCTTCGTTGTCGGTGGGTATCGCCACCTTGAGGGTGTGGTGTACACCAGTGCTGGTGTTTTCGGCTTCATACCCTGCGGCTATTTGGCTCCGATACGATTCGCGCACAATACGGATAGTCTGTGCGCCGATATGGAGTTCTGTACCTTGTTGTGGTAAAGCCTGTTGAAAAGCGGTTTCTTTCATAAGAGCTGTTTGCGGTCTCTGACAGTGAAATTACTTGGCAAACATAATGGTACCATAGAACGCGCAAAGCGCAAAGTCTTGGTATTACATGGGTGTGACAAATGACCTTCGTGTGTCCCAACACCCGTATCCCACATGGGCGAGGGGGAGCCGCTACGGTTCCCCGCTCCCCATGCCCCCGCTCCCGTCGACCCATCAGGGGGAGGTCAACACGATATACCGGGACATTCCGGGCA
>CAZLKK010000041.1:17738-17835 GCA_964559995.1 uncultured Chloroflexaceae bacterium | reverse complement strand
GCTACCATACATCGTTCCTTTCCCTACGCCATAATAGACCAAACCCGCAGCCTGCCCCAAGCCTAGCGACCATAGTTCTTCACCCATCCAACGTACT
>CAZLKK010000041.1:3520-17638 GCA_964559995.1 uncultured Chloroflexaceae bacterium | reverse complement strand
CAACAAATACATTGGGATCGTCGGCAAACAGGGCATCTAACCCCCCTTGTATCGTTACAATCCAGCGAAATTGCAGCGTATTGTCTGCCATAGGTTCTCCATCAGAATCGGGATACACTATCTCTTCTTGCACATAATCAACTGCTGTGGCTACCATATGTCGTTCCTTTCCCTACAATACCCCATACCCGCAGCCTGCCCCAAGCCTAGCGACCATAGTTCTTCACCCATCCAACGTACTAGGGTCTATCCCAAGTTCGCGCAGCTTCATAGCCAACCGATCTGCCCGCTGCCGCTCCTGCTCCGCCTGCTGATGTTCTTGCTCTGCCCGCTGGTGTTCTTGCTCCGCTCGCTGCCGTTCTTGCTCTGCCCGCTGCCGTTCTTGTTCAAACTGCTTGTCCAAGTCAGTATACGATACAAACGTCCGCCCATCTGGACGGATAATCTGTAACTCATCCCCAGAAAGATCAAAGCGAACTCCCAACCGGGGACTCACATACCCCTCTATCGTTTCTATCACTCGTAACCGTCCATCCTGGCGATGCCAACCACTTACATCATTCTCATAGGGATCGTAGAGATAATACTCCTCCACCCCATACTGGTCGTAAAACTCAAATTTGTTGAACATATCTGTGATAGTATTCCCAGGCGACAACACCTCAAAGACTACCTGGGGGGGAATACCATCCTCCACCCACTGCCGATACGACCCCCGATACCCCTTGGGTCGCCCAAACACCACCAAAGCGTCCGGGGCTCGTCGTATCGTTGGCTGCCCCTCTACCGGGTACCACAACAAATCCCCCGCAACAAATACATTGGGATCGTCGGCAAACAGGGCATCTAACCCCCCTTGTATCGTCATAATCCAGCGAAATTGCAGGGTATTATCTGCCATAGGTTCTCCATCAGAGTCGGGATAAACAATTTCTTCTTGCACATAATCAACTGCTGTTGCTACCATACATCGTTCCTTTCCCTACGCCATAATAGACCAAACCCGCAGCCTGCGCCTGCACAGGATTATACAACCCACGCCCATCAACCAAGATAGGGGTACGAAGAGCCTGCTTCAACGAAACCATATCTAGCGAACAATACGCAGCATGCCCAACCATCACCACCACAGCATCACACCCCTGAACACATGCTACCACATCCCCCTGATACTCGGCTACCCACGGGTCATGAATAACCACCTCAACCCCCATTGCTTGAAGACGATCCACCAACGGCGCACTTGGACTGTTGCGGGTATCATCGCTATTTTCCAGATAGGCATAGCCAAGCACCGCCACCCGTGCATAGGCAAGGTCACAACCAGCAACATCCAATGCCTGACGAGTCAAATCAGCCATATGATGGGGCATACCATCATTAACCGCACGCGAGGCGGGAATAAGGCGCAATGGCACCTTCCCCTGCGCCGAGTACGCCAACAACCACGGGTCTTTCGGGATACAATGCCCCCCCACACCAGCACCAGGCAAGTGCATCTGGCGATAGGGACTCTTGTTGACCAACTCCCGCACCTGCCAGACATCTGCCCCATTCGCCTCACAAATCAACGCCACCTCATTGGCAAACGCAATTTGCACATCACGATAGGCATTTTCCGTTGTCTTGACCAACTCCGCCGTCAACACATCTGTAGCATCCAAATCCGCCTGGACAATATGACGATAGAGCGAGACCATCACCTGGGCAGTCTCAGGGGTACTCCCCCCACATACCCGGCTCACCTCACGCAAATTCGCCAACAGCTTCCCCGGCATCACCCGCTCTGGACACGCCCCAAGATAAAACCCATCATTGACCTGCTTACCGCTTGTCTCTTCCAACACAGGACACACCACCCGATCAACCGTCCCTGGAGCCACAGTAGACTCCACAATCACCAGTGCTCCATGTTTCAGCACAGGACCCAAGCTGCGACAGGATGCTCTAAGCGCGGCATACTCTGGGATATTCTCCGCATTGACAGGCGTTTCCACATTGATGCTGAGAATATCCGCCTCACTTAGGGCAGCATAATCAGTGGTCGCTTGGAGCTTTCCATTAGCAACCACCTGCTGCAACAACGCAGCCAACCCAGGTTCATCTCCTTCAATAGGCGAGACCCCCTGATTGATTTGCGCTATCCGTTCTGGCTTAACATCTACCCCAATAATGCGAAACCCCGCCTCGGCAAAGACACACGCCACCGGCAACCCCACATAGCCAAGCCCAATAACCCCAATGGTCGCCTGCCGACCCGTCACCTTTTCGTGTAATTCGTGAAGTTGCATAGGCTACACTTCCATCTGCACAGCTTGGTGATCAATCCCGGATTGCACCAACGCCTGCGCCAAAGCCAATGCCTTGAGACCATCCAACCCCGTCACCAACACTGGCACTTCACCACGCACTGCCGCCAGAAAATGCTCCTGTTCTGCCCGTAGTGGCTCCTTTTTCGCCACCACATAGCGCGTCATCTGCCCTTCGCTCACCCCGCGCAACGTTCGGATCGTTTCCCATTCACTGCCGCTAGTCGTGGCATTTTCAAAGTAGTACAGGTCTTGCAACAGATAATCTACCCGAAACATCCCCCGCTCACCTGTTACATAGAGTTCACGGATTTTCGTTGGAGTTAGCCAATTAATCGTCAACGTCCCGATAGAGCCATCTTGCAAACGGAGCATACCCGTCATCAAGTCTTCCTGCGTGCTATGGATTTGTCGCTCGGTTTCAGCAAACACGCGCACCACTTCGGTACCCGTGATATAGCGCATCACATCTACATCATGCACCGCCAAGTCAATCACAACCCCTACATCCTTTACCCGTGCGGGGAAGGGACTCTGTCGCCGTGCATCTATCTGAAACACTCGCCCCAAATCGCCATTGACAATATGTTGCTTGAGCGCAATAACCGCCGGGTTGAACCGTTCAATATGCCCCACGGTCAGGATAACCCCGGCTTTCTCTGCCGCGGTAATGATTTGCTGCGCCTGTTCCACCGAATAGGCTATCGGCTTTTCTATGAGCAGGTGAATACCCCGTTGGATAACCTGCAAGGCAACTTCCAGGTGTTCATCGGTTGGCACCGCAATTGTCACAGCATCAGGTTTCTGCTCATCAAGCAACTGGATATAGTCGGTATAACCTGTTCCCCCATACCGCTTGACCACCTGCTCGGCAGCCTCCGGGTGTTCATCAGCAACCCCCACCAACTCAACACCGGGCATTTCCCCATAAACACGGGCATGATTACGTCCCATCATCCCAACACCAATAACAGCAGTTCGTAATGTCATAAACTATTCACCTCACATACAATAGTATTCAAATCATCTTGAGTCAGTTGCGGATGTACCGGCAGGGAAATGACACACTGCGTCATCCGTTCGGCTATGGGCAATGATGCCATAGCTATGCCTACGTCTTGTAGATGGGGTTGTTGTGGGGCAAGCAATGGATAGAAAATCCCAGTGCCTACGCCAGCAGTATTGAGCTTTTGCACCACATCATCACGAGTAGCACTATCCCCATCAACTTGTATGGTGTACTGATGCCAGACATGTTCACACGCAGGGCGAACCGTTGGCGTTTTGACCGTGGTAATATGCTGGTTTAAGTAGGTAGCATTATAACGACGACGTTCTGTAAAGTCAGCTAATCGTTCTACCTGCGCTAACCCAATCGCCGCATGCAGGTCGGACATGCGAAAATTAAAGCCGAGCATATCATGATAATAGCGGCGTTGCATCCCATGATTGCGAATCATCCGGCAGCATTGAGCATACTCTTCGTCATTAGTCGTTATCATCCCACCCTCAGCACTCATAATGTTCTTGGTGGCATACAGACTAAAACACCCTGTCCCAAAACTCCCGGCTTTTTTCCCTTTGTAGCTTGCCCCAATAGCCTGGGCAGCATCTTCAATCACGACGAGATTATGCCGTTGGGCAATATCCATAATGGCATCCATAGCACAAGGATGACCATACAGATGCACCGGCATAATGACTTTGGTGCGCGGGGTAATTGCCGCTTCTATCTGGTTAGGGTTCATATTGAAGGTATCTTCCTCAATGTCCACAAAAACAGGCTTTGCCCCGGTATACACAATGCTATTCACCGAAGCAATGAAGGTAAACGGGGTGGTAATTACCTCATCACCAGCACCTATCCCGTGGGCAAGCAACGCGACATGCAATGCGGTTGTCCCAGAGGAGGTCGCAATTGCATACTGCGTGCCGCACACTGCTGCCCATTTTTCCTCTAGTGCTGCCGTGCGCGGTCCCTGAACCAACATACCGGACTCAAGCACATCTAACACGGCTTGTCTCTCTGCATCTCCAATGTATGGTTTAGAAATGGGTATCATAACCTTACTCCTATCTGCTAATTTATCGCTTTATTGTTGCAAAAACCTGTGTTGGTATCTGAATAGTTGCTTGACACGCAGGGCATGTCATCTCAACCTCACCATCTGTCGTATGGGGACTATGCGGAGCCACCAACTGATGCCCACAATAACAGACAAACCCACGCAAACGGGCGGGATTACCGACAACTAGCCCGTGATCTGGTACATCATGCTTCACGACACTGCCTGCCCCAACCATAGCCCACCTACCCACCGTCACGCCACAAATCAACGTTGCATTGGCACCAAGTGCTGCACCATACCGAACGAGAATAGGTGAGACAATCCAATCTTCGGTCCCCTTTGCTGTCCCATCAGCATTGATCGCCCGTGGATACAGATCATTGGTAAAGCAGACATGCGGACCAACAAATACGCCATCTTCAATCGTAACCCCATGATAGATGGAAACGTAGTTTTGCACTTTGACCCGATGCCCAAGTGAGACCTCACTGTCTATAAAAACGCCCTTCCCTATGATACACTGCTCGCCAAGCGATGCCCCTTTGCGTATCTGTGCTTGGTGCCAAATACGGCTACCTGTTCCTATGTGAACATTATCGTCAACATCAGCTGTTGGGTGAATAAATACATCCATATTCTGTAAAGCCATCGTACCTTTGCTAGAACTCATAGCATATCCTTCGTCTCAATTCAATTATACGCTACCTTGTCTCATCACCTAACAATCATCCAACCCAAGCTCTCGCAACTTCGCTGCCAATCGCTCTGCTCGCAAGAGTGCCTGTTCTTTCTCCTGCCGTTCTTGCCAGAAGCGACGTTCTGCTTGCTCTGCCCAGCGTTCTGCCTGCTCCGCTCGTTCTTCAGCCTGCTCCGCCCGCTCTTTGCCCGTAGGTATCACTATCCCCTGCCTATCGCACCACCGTAACCACGTATCCTCTCTGCCCTCATACACCCCATCCCAAAGCGTCACCCCTAACCCCACATCATCCATCCACAAGTTGGATGTTTGGTGATAGCTCGCTCCTTGTAAGGTATACACCCGCACTACGCCCTGACGCAGAAACTCTTGGGGATCATAGATGATATAGGTGGCGATCCCTATCTCCGCATGCTTCTGCACCTTGTACGTATCTTCACCTCCTTTGCGATTCGACACGACCTCAATCACCACGTCCGGCGGTTTGCCATATTCCCAGATAAAGTATGAACGATGCCGCTTCTCCCACAATTCCGCAGGCAACCGCACATCCAAACTTACCAGCATATCCGGTACAAGCGGGGAGGCTGAAACGTGGTAAAACATCCCCACATTCGCAACCGCTACAAAGGTACGTCCCCCGCCCGGTCCCTCCCACGAACTATGCAGCGATTCGGTCAGCAACCGTTGTTGCTTCTCCGAAAATACATTCTCCACCGGGGTATCATCCTCCGTTTCTATCTGGGCATACCACGCATCATCCGGCATATCCCACAACCGCTCTCCATTCCCGTTCGGTTCAACCCCCACTGGCTCTGATGGCTCCACGAAAAGCGTTGTCGTTTGTTCCCATTCCCGTTCTGTCGTCATAGTCCCTCCCCCTTGATATTTCAAGGCTATAGGTGCTTTTGACATCTTGGACATCTGTCCCTAATTTTATTGTACCATGATGCATCTTGAGACGATTGCAAAGCAATTACCTCTACGGAGCTATCCAGAATATGGTATCATTCAAGGAAAGCTAAGGTTGGTTGCACAAAAACAGAAAGAAGATCATAATGCAAGTTCTGGGTCTTGATGTTGGTGGGTCAGGCATCAAAGGGGCTATTGTAGACACAGAGACCGGGACATTGGTAGCAGAACGCCACCGCATTGTTACCCCCGATCCTGCGACCCCAGAAGCAGTAGTTGCCACTATTGGGCAAATTGTCACACACTTTGCATGGAAAGGTCCGATAGGGTGTGGGTTCCCTTCGGTGATCAAAGATGGTGTCGTGCATACTGCAGCAAATATTGATGCAACGTGGGTAGGCAAACCTGGACAGGAGATGATTCAGCAGGAGACGGGTTGTCCTGTCCTGTTGATCAATGATGCAGATGCTGCAGGCATTGCCGAAATGACCTTTGGGGCAGGTCGCGCAAGGCGTGGGGTGGTGATGATGATTACCCTGGGAACGGGGATTGGTACGGCACTCTTTATAGATGGGCACCTTGTGCCAAATACCGAGTTGGGGCATATTGAGATAGAGGGGATAGAAGCCGAAAAATGGGCATCCGATGGGGTACGCAAAAGCGATGATCTCGGCTGGACAAAGTGGTCAAAACGGATAAGTACCTACCTCAATCTGATGGAACGGCTTTTTTCGCCCAATCTGATTATTCTCGGTGGCGGTGTGAGCAAGAAGCATGCCAAATACCTTCCCAATTTGACCGTACAAACAGAGGTTGTCCCCGCCCTATTGCTGAATGAAGCGGGGATTATCGGGGCAGCAATAGCAGCAGAGCGGGAGTTGGTTGTTTCTCCCCAATGAACGTGGGGGTATGGTTTTACCACAAAGACACAAAGGCACAGAGTCTGGGCAAGAGTCTTTGCCATCTTTGTGTCTCCGTGTCTCTGTGGTGAGAATTTGTCCGGCTATTTTCAAGCAAGAGAGACATTGCATCCAACGTCTCTACAACAAGTGGTTATTGCACTTTGCGCTTTGCGCTTCAATGCCCCCCGCTACTGCTTTTGCCACGCGGTGATATTCCACGTCACAGGGGCTATCGGGTCGGGGCGCACATTGCTCACCTCTGGAGCCATCAGCGTCAACGAGAGCCGCTGAAACAGCGGCAATGACGGTAGCTCTTGGGTAAAAAGCTGCTGCTGGTTGAGGTAGGCTTGCTTGCGAACATCTCTATCTTGGGCAGTTGTGGCAGTGCGAATCGCCTGATCTGCATCACGGAAGCACCAGCCGGCAAAGTTGTTGCCCGTCCAGTTGTTGTGCTCATTTGGCACCGCACGACAACTCCACAGCGACAACCCACCCGCCTCTGGGGTGGCTATCCAGGCGAACTGGGCAAGGTGAAAATCCCGCCGGAACAGCGGACCTGCGGGGTCGTAGAAATCTTGGATAGGTAAGGTTTGTATATTGACCACAATGCCAATAGCCCCCATATCCTCTTGAAACATACGGGCAATCTCTTCCCGCAAAGGGCTATTTGCCGTGGTCAGCAAATCCATAGAAACGGGGTCGCGTACCCCATCATTGTTGTTGTCCAGCATGCTCACCTCATCGAGCAGCCGGTTTGCCTCATCCGGGTTGTAAGGGTAGAGCGTAATCTGCTCATCGGGGGCATTTGCCCAATGTTGTGGCACAATCCAGCTATGCAGCACTGGCACCTTGCCATCGAGCAGCTGGTCAACCATTGCCTGACGGTCTGTGCCATAGGCAATCGCCCGGCGCACATTGATGTCTTGCAACAACCGCACGTCTAGGTTGAAGTCGAGGTGCTCCCAAATGGGTGAGGCAACATAGGAAACATTGTAGTGCTCCATTTCCTGATCCCGGTTGAGGAAGGGAAACTGGTCTGGTCGGACATCATCGGCAACGGCTACATCCAAACTCCCCCCCACCATTGAGGTACGCAACACTTCAAACGATGGCATAAAGAGAAACAGCAGATCCGCTTCTGACGGCTCCACACCGCCATAGTAGGGGTTGCGGTGCATCCTGATGCCGCCCTCCTCCCGACGGTCTATCATATACGGTCCATAGCCTATCGGCGACCACGCAAAGTCAAACAACTTTGCGGTGGTATCCTCTTGCAGCATATGGTGAGGCAGGGGTGTCCAAGCATGCAAAACATAGGCAGGGTCGGTATAGTCTGGATTGATAGTCGCAGGGTCAAGAAAATCCGGCTGGAGATAGGCACGGGTGGTATGTTCGTCTACCACCTCGTAGCGTTCAAGCATCTGGTAACGGGTAAAGGCTTCATTACCAAGCAGCATGGTCTCTGCTAATTCATAGGCAAAGACCGAATCGCTGGCAGTCAACGGCTCCCCATCCGACCAGCGCATTGCGGGGTTCCAGTGGTAGGTGACGACTATCTGCTGCGCTGTTGTCACTTCCCCCGTGGCAATAAGCGTATCGAGCACCTCCTGAGTCATCGTGAGGGCTTCTGTGCCAGTGAGTGGCTCGGTTATCGTAGTCGTGAGGGGGGCAGTTGCGGTTATGGCGTTGGTTTCACTGGTAGCATTAGTCGCCGTTGAGGAAGTCATAGCTGTAGTTGCCGTAGTTGCCGTTGAGGTCAGCGGCATGGTAGCAGCATTAGCAGCAGCAGCATCGGACACAAGCGGCGGCACCGGCGCGACAATTTCGCCAGTTGGGTTTATGTAAACATAGGTCTCTTCTATCGTGACCCCCCCATTGGCAAAGGATGGCATCACTTCCAAGATACCCGTTGTGGTATAGGCATAGTTTTGGGCAAGCAGTGGCGAGGGAAAGAGTAACTCGCTTATCGGAGAGGTAGTCCGTTCATCGGCGGCATCTTCATGGTAGGGCAGCAAGTCACGAGGTTCGTTCAATAGCCCAATGCGAAACCCGTCGAGTTGGGGCATAGGGGTATTGGTAGGGGCAGAAGCGGTTTCTTCCTGCACCGGCGGCAGTGCGCCGGGCGTTGTGGGAGTCTCCACTCCCCCCTCAATTTCACAGCCTGCTAGGGCGAGGATAACCACCAACAGACCAGCGACAAGGCGAACAAAATAGGGGCATTTTGCTCGATGTATCGTCATTGAAGACCCTCTTTCTCTTTCCTATGCGCGTCTTTTCTTGCTCGTCTTAACTATTTTAACACATATGGATCACGATCATGCGAACGGGCATGGCTAGGGTATGCTTGGCCCATCATGCCAGTAGCTCCATCATAGCTGCAATAGGGACAGACACTCCAGGTCAGGTCTACAACGCGATTGCACGAGGGGCAACGGCGGCGCAGCGAGGTATGACAATGGGGACAGAGGATAAAGTCTGGCTCAATGGGACGCTGACATGTGGGGCAGGCAAACTTCTCTTCCACATCGCGGCGCAGGTACTCCTCCTCTAGTGAGCGTTCATACTTTTCTGCCAACGTTTGGCGGGGGCGCAGGATGAGGTGCAAGGGGATACCGGCAAAGGGGATACAGAGCACTAATCCCACTGCCAGCACCTGTACCGAAATATCATCGCTGCGAGCACGAATATCGCGGTATGCCCACAACACCGATGCTGCCCAAAGCAGCAGCAGGTAGGAGCCAATGATAATACCGAGAATATTCAATATTGGGTTGAGATTGGTAAGAAAATCCTGAAAAACTTCCATGTGCTTCCTTGTGTTTCCTTTCATGCCCCTGCGCCAACAGGGGGCAGGGCGTTAAGGTTGTCAACCTCTATTATACTGGTGATTGCGCTAATCGGGTAATCTGCTTGAGATAGGGTTCAATCGTCTGTTCAATTTCTGCCAAAATGGTATGCATAGGCTGTTGGGCATCAAACCTGCGCCAACGATTTGGCTCGTGCTGCATAAGCTCACGGAAGCCATCCTCTACCCGCTTGTGATAGGCTATATCACGGGCATCGAGCCTATTCCACTCAAGCGGCGTTCGCAACGGGTTGTGCGATTGCGATGTGGATACCATATTTGCAGGAGTTTGCTGTTCCTGATAGGCTTGACGAGAGGACTCATACGCCTGCTTGCCCTGCTGTTTGCGTTCTATCCCCGCTTCTGCTGGCAGGTCTAGGTAGATAGTCACATCCGGGGTTAGCCCCCCGGTGGCAATTTGGGTGAGGGTATAGAGTTCATCCATATCACGCCCTAGCCCATACCCCTGGTAGGCATAGGTCGAGTCGGCATAGCGATCACACAGCACAATACTGCCGGTCTCCAAGTAAGGACGGATAAGTTCATTAACCAACTGAGCGCGAGCGGCAGCAAAGAGGAGCGTCTCTGTCGTAGATGCCATCTCCGTATGCTGGAGGTCGGTTAGGATACGCCGGATAAGCTCACTAATGCGAGTACCCCCCGGTTCACGGGTTAAAATAACCGGGTAGTCCTGTTCTTGGAGTCGCTGGTAGAGCAACCGGGCTTGGGTGCTCTTGCCGCTACCCTCTACTCCTTCAAACGTAATGAAAAGACTCATTTAGCGATATATTCTCACACGCCGATAGGGTTCATGTCCCCGGCTTTTAGATCGTAGGTTATAGCGTTCTGCCATTTGGTGTTGCTTGCGGCGAACATAGCTATTTTGTGGTGCCATCTCCACTACGTCCCGTTCGCCATGCATCAACTGGCTAATTGCCAACTCTGTTTCTAGCATCACCTCATTGAACGATGATTCTGTTGGCTCAAAACCTTCGAAGTTCTCTTCATAACCATCTTTTGGAACAAAGCCATCAAGTTCTCTCGGTAATCCCTCTTCGACAAACGGTGGCTCTTGCTCAAGGTCTAGCTGAAAGATAGTAGCAAGTTGTCGCTCCATTTGCGTGACCGTATTGTTGCGGAGTACATACACCGGCACCCCCTGCGATTCCGCTTGGCGCAGCCGCTGCGAACTACGCCGATAGTAGTTTTTGAGCGTCATCACCAACGTTGCCTCCTGCATATCACGCACAACAACCGCTGGTACGTGCAGGTGTTCTATAGCATGTTCTAGCCGATTGCGGTTTATCCCAAACGGGAAGATACGCTGCAAGGATGATGGGTCTGGGGGCAGTGCATGCTTGATTGCCCCTTTGCTGCGTCCGTTCTGGTTGGCATGGTTGGCGTTATTCTTGCCCCCCCTGCGCTGTCCAAACGGCGAATCGGTAGGCAACATCCGTGGGGGGGCAGCACTGATCTTCACCTGCCCATCTTCCCCCTTTGCGCGGAGTTCTGGATGATACTCGCCCCCGCGTAGCAACATGTCTATAGCTTCTGCGACATCACTATAGACCGCTACCTGGTCCCATCCCTGGATTTCTACCAGCACATCAAAGGTCGGCGGGGCTTTGCGTTCAAGGACAGTTTTTTGTGTCCCCCGGCGGCGAGCTTCGTCATCGCCTAGCGTCACAGCTTGGATACCGCCTATCAAATCGGAGAGGGTCGGGTTGACCATCAGGTTTTCTAGCGTGTTCCCGTGGGCAGTGCCGATAAGCTGTACCCCCCGCTCGGCTATGGTGCGGGCGGCGAGGGCTTCGAGCTCGGTGCCAATCTCATCTATGACAATCACTTCTGGCATGTGGTTTTCCACCGCTTCAATCATCACCGCGTGCTGCTCTGACGGGCGTATCACCTGCATACGGCGTGCTCGCCCAATGCCGGTATGGGGGATGTCCCCATCACCGGCGATCTCGTTGGACGTATCTACCACCACCACGCGCTTTCGCAGGTCTTCTGCCAGCACCCGTGCCGTCTCGCGGAGTAATGTCGTTTTGCCCGTGCCGGGTTTGCCGAGCAATAGCGCACTCTTGCCGGATTCGATGATGTCCTGGATGAGCGCAACAGTACCAAAGATCGCCCGTCCAATGCGGCAAGTCAACCCAATAATCGTGCCATTGCGATTGCGGATGGCAGATATACGATGCAATGTCCGCGGTATCCCCGCCCGGTTGTCCTCGCCAAATACGCCTACTCGTGAGGTCACGGTATCAATGTCCTGCCGGGTCACTTCCATCTCGCTCAAAAACCGCTCGTGGGTGCGGTAGCGAGCTTCTGGCAGCCGGCCCAGGTCCATGATGATTTCAAGCAAGTCATCAAGGTTATCATCACTATGCAGCAATGATTGCTGAATGTGTGGCGGGAGCGTCTCTAGGAGTAACTCCAAATCATCGGGTGTTTCGCGTTGCTCTACCATAAAATGTAGCGTCCTCCCCTGATACAGAAATTCCAGGTATAGGAATTTTCCTATCCCAGGTTTTGGGTTCAAATGCCGGCTTGAATACTGAACGACGGACCGGTATAACGAGATTTTTTACCAGCAGGGTTTGCTCTCCAACAGGCTGAAAACCGAGACTCTGCATCGGATTAAGCAGGTCTTGGTGATACTCACGTAGCACAAGATAGACCGGGCGCGAGTCTAGCAACTGCGACAACCCAAAGCGCAGCACATCGGTTGCCTTCTCCCGTGCATCAGGATGAATGAGCAGCGTCATAATGTGGGACGTTTTCCCACTGATGACGTGGAGATAGGCTTGGAGATCGTCTTCTGTGCCAAGTACCCATGCCCGACTACGGCTCATATGCCACTGTTGCGAGAGGGGCAAAAGCCATGTATGGGGGATACGAACTTCAGATTGTTGGACTAGATGGGGCGTGACTGTCCCATAGAGTTTGTGGATCGCCCATGAATCGCGCCGCGATTGCTGCCGCATCGGGGACATGGTTGTCCCCTGATCCCAGTCTGGACCCGTAAGCTGGAGAATAATTCGGCGGGTGTAGGATTGGAAGGCTAGTTGGCGAAATAGCTCACGGATGTCCTCCTGTTGGCTCCAGACCGAAGCGTAGAGCCGTTGGACATGGTGGGTACCGGCGTGTATGCAGAGCCGTTCTAGCAGACGAAACCAAATGTCGTGGTCACTTGGGATACCATTTCGGCTATACCCTCGGATAGTCAGATTGGTAATGTCCTGTTCTGGTCGCCCCATGCGCCCTTCAGCTTGAATAGTCGCACGGACACTATGGTCACGGTAAATGAGCATAGCCCGATCACGCCCTGTTCCCTGGAGCAGGCAACGCAGGGCAAAGAAAAACGGACGATGGGGTTGCACAAGCAATGCATCGGTGTAGAGGGTTATTTGTTGTCGCGGTTTTCCACGTAGCGACCAGAGATCACCTGGTACGATGGTTCGTATCATACATGCTCAAAAAGCTGTTGGTTGTTGGAAGCTAGGGGGGGGAAATATCCCCCAACCCCCTATATCTTCCCCATTTAGAGACTCAAAAAATATTGATGCAACCGGTTATCTGACGTTAATTCTGAGTGAAAAGTTGCAGCCAATAGCCGCCCTTGTCGCACAAGCGTGATGGACTGCTGCTCAGGTAAGCGAGCCAACACCTCGCATGCTTCTCCCACCGACTCGATGCTAGGGGCGCGAATAAACACGCCTCGCAACGGGGGGGAACCGAGGGCATCTACCGGCATATCTGCCTCAAAACTGGCGATTTGCCGCCCAAAAGCGTTACGCCGAACGGCTATGTCCATAATGCCCAAGATGGGCTGACCCCGGTGCTCGCCGCCCGTTATAGTTTGTGCCATCAAGATAGCCCCAGCACATGTCCCCCAAATGGCAAGGCTCTGGTCTGCCGCCCGTTGGCGAATGGGGGCAATGAGATCATACTGCACCAGGAGCTTGCCTATTGTGGTACTCTCGCCCCCCGGAATAATGAGCCGTTCTACCTGCTCAAGATGGCGGGGCAGCCGCACCTGTAGGGTAGCGACCCCTAGTTGGTGCAGCATCTCTTCGTGTTCCCGAAAATCGCCTTGTAGGGCGAGGATTCCTACCGTCATCTTGCGCTACCATCCCCGTTCTGCTAAACGTTGGTCTTGGGGTATCTGCCCAATTTCAATGCCAACCATAGCCTCACCTAGCCCTTTGCTCACCTCAGCGATGATCTCTGGGTCTTTGTAGTGGGTGGTCGCTTGCACAATGGCGTGTGCTCGCTTGGCAGGTTCGCCAGACTTGAAGATACCACTTCCCACAAAGACTCCATCCACCCCAAGCTGCATCATCAACGCAGCATCGGCGGGGGTGGCGATGCCACCTGCGGC
>CAZLKK010000041.1:0-3510 GCA_964559995.1 uncultured Chloroflexaceae bacterium | reverse complement strand
GGTGACGAAGTCGGAAGGCCGCGTCTTCCTGCTCATCTCCAGCAAGAAGACCACGGAATCCAGACACACCGTCTACGCCGAGTTGCATCATTAGGGCTGCATCTGCGGGTGTCGCGATCCCGCCAGCGGCAAAGTTGACCACGGGCAGCTTGCCTGTTTCTGCCACCTGACGCACGAGGTCGTAGGGGGCTTGGAGATGTTTGGCGGCGGTGTAGAGTTCGTCGTAGCTCATGTTTTGTAGCCGGCGTATCTCCCCATAGACGGTGCGAGCATGGCGGACGGCTTCAACCACATTGCCCGTACCAGCTTCGCCTTTGGTACGTATCATAGCTGCCCCTTCTGCAATGCGGCGCAGGGCTTCGCCCAGGTTGCGACAGCCGCAAACAAAGGGGACTTTGAATTGGTGTTTGTCTATGTGGTGTTCTTCGTCAGCAGGGGTGAGCACTTCGCTTTCGTCTATGTAGTCAATCCCAACGGCTTGAAGGACTTGCGCTTCGACAAAGTGACCAATACGGGCTTTTGCCATGACGGGAATAGTTACGGCTTCCATAATAGCACTAATCAACGTTGGGTCACTCATACGCGCTACACCGCCCTGCGAACGAATGTCAGCAGGCACGCGCTCAAGAGCCATCACTGCGGCTGCCCCGGCTTCTTCAGCAATGCGGGCGTGCTCGGGTGTGACCACATCCATAATAACCCCACCTTTGAGCATTTGTGCCAGACCTACCTTCGTTGTCCAGGTCGATGTTTCCATAGGTTGTCCTCCTGTTCGTTTCGTTCATCATGTCTATTGGTTACGTTGGTAGTATTTTACCATAAACTGGTTGTCCGTAAATTGCGGGGGGAGACATCACTCCAGCGGCAAGCCGGGTATCGCTGCATCTATCGCCTGCATAAGCTGTTGCGTCTCGTGCAACGCGACAACCATCCGCATATAATGCACCACCTCATCAAAGGACAGTGTGCGACCCTTGCGATCCTTAAGCCACTTTTGCAATGGTTGGTAGCCACCAATCTGCATTGCCCATACCGATGGCTCAATACCCGCAAAGTAGCGGTCTGTGTCTAACACCACCCGTTGCAGTGTTTCGTCATAGGTGATTTTCCCAATTGTCGCGCTCGTTGCCTGGTGTTGTGTTACCCCCTGCTCGCCCGGTTTGGCAAGGATACTTGCCCCGCCTGCGCCCCCCACGCGCTGTTCTTGGCTTGGGGTACGCAGCAGATGCAAGTCTACCAACACTGCCCCATAGCCGACCAGCGTTTTGAATAGGGATGTATCACTGGTAAGGGGAATACGGGGAAAGTCTATCCTGAGCAACTCCGCATACCGGGAGCGGTACATTGGGCTATGCAAAACCGCATAGATATAGTGAAACACATCCTCTGGACCAACCGTGCTTATGAGGTCGCCGCTGCCATCGGGGATGAAGCTCAACCCCAAGCGATGCTCTACATAGGCGATAAAAGGGGCAGAGAAGTTTGGACGACGTTCCCCCGCTGCATATAGCCCACTCTCGACTTCTTGTGCTGTTGGGTAGAGGTAGAGGGGGAAAGCAAAGCTGAGGTCATATACCGTAACGATTTTGTGGGTACAAACGGTATCTGACACAAAAACACCAAAATCTTCTTTGGTTTGTCTTGCCGCAATAAGAGCACAGTTTTCTTGGCGTAAACCTGCCATTATTGCCCCACGTTGACGAGAAATAATCAGCGTATGATATATCAGCCATCGCTTGTCAAATGGACGATGCAAACATGCGGTAATACTTTCTTGCCAATTGTGCTCTAGGGAAAATTGGGTTCTAGCTTGAGATACATCCCATTCATTATCCCGAAGATTATACGTTTGTTTCAGATCATCAATAGATTGATTACCATACGCAAATGCTTTCAGGCGTTCAATTAAGGGTTCTTTATGGAAATCCAGCGCAAAATGATTGCGTTTTGTCTCTATACCGGATATGCCTTTCATACAATCATTGAGTACCCAAAGAGACGTATAGTCAACAGGGGCAATAGGACTTGGATAAAAGAAGAAATCATCCCTAGCTGGCAAAAGTTCCTCCCATAGGGTTGAAGCTACATCGGTGTCGAGTAATGTCTGATATTTCTTTCCTCTTTTCCCCCAGAGTTCTGCATAGTGTATCGTCTTTGTTCCAGATTTTCCCTGCTCCTTCACAAAAATACCAATAGCGACCCCCTGCCGTATATCAAACACATTTTCATCCGGTGTCCCATCAGGACAAACTTCTTTTTTTCTGCTATTCCCATGCAAATTCAGGATATAGATGTCCGTGAATGTTTCCATAAGCGATTCCCGCATCCGCCGATGGGTTATCCCATCAATGT
The DNA here is from genome assembly GCA_964559995.1 of uncultured Chloroflexaceae bacterium. Classification (GTDB taxonomy): domain Bacteria; phylum Chloroflexota; class Chloroflexia; order Chloroflexales; family Chloroflexaceae; genus JAAUSY01. Next base: position 1,158 of record CAZLKK010000041.1, on the reverse strand, counting down.
AGGTGTTATTGGTAATACATGCCAGTATCCCTTCCCCGGTTTGCTCAATACGCCACTGCCCAAACCGCATAAACTTGATAAAGTCATCGTCGAGGTTGAGTTTTCTTTCCCGCAACCCCTTTTTGTAGTCTTGTAGTTGGTTTTGTATCCACTCCCCCTTATTGAGCATCCCATAATTAGAGTAGGGGGGATTACCTAACACCACCATCACCGGTTTCTCTTGTTTTATAGCACGGGCTTGGTTGCCCTCTTCTACCAGGAAATCCAGAAAGGGTAACGTGGCTTGTCCTGCTGGCAACTCTATCAGCGCGTTGGTCAGGTAGATACCTAATCGTTCTTCATGCCCAAACGTATAGCCCAACTGCTGCAACAACATACTCAATTTGAGGTGGGCTATGGTGTAGGGAGCCATCAGCAACTCAAAGCCAAATACCCGTGGCAGCAGCTTCTCCGGGACATACTGATTCCACGTATCTGCTATGCCCCAATCTTGGAGCGTAGCATAGATGTGTTGTACCACCGTATGCAAAAAGGTAGCGGTACCCGTGGCAGGGTCAAGAATCAGCGTATCCCCATCCGCAAGTCCCATTGGTTTGCCAAAATAGGTCTGCAATAGATGATCTACCGAACGTACAATGTACGATACTACTGGCTCCGGTGTGTAGTACACTCCCCGCATCTCACGGGTCTTGGGATCATACGCTGTCAAAAAGGTTTCATAGAAGTGGACTACCGGGTCTTCTTGCTTGGTCGCTTTGCCAAAGTCCCGCAACACTTCCGCCATATTGGTGTGGGCTAACAACCGAACGCAGTCATCCACTAACCAGACAATACGGGCATCAAGTTTGGGACCCGCTATATGATAGAACATCTCCTGGAGAAAGGGATTAGTACGGGGGATATAGTGTACCGCATCATAGCGGGTGAACGACACGTTGTCTGGCGCAGCAACCCGTGCGGCAAATAGCCCATAGACCAGCGTTTGCGCGTACATATCCGCAAACTCAGTGGGGGTAATGGTTGGGAGCAGCGTTTGCCTAAAGGCGGCAAGTTGCTGGTGCAACGCGCTTGGGGTGTGCGTATCCGTCAGGATGTCCACCATCACCTCATCCAACCAACGGGCAATTTGGGCAAGTCGGTGTGCCAAGTCTTTTGGGG
>CAZLKK010000040.1:13199-17922 GCA_964559995.1 uncultured Chloroflexaceae bacterium | reverse complement strand
ATCTATCCCTAGCTCACGGAGCTTTGCCGCTAACTGCTCGGCTCGCAACAGGGCTTGCTCCTTCTCCTCACGCTCCCTACGAAACCAACAAATCGGCTAAATCAAAACAGTGGTACTGACGGTAAAAAACCCTTCGTTTTCGCATCAGTTGGAGATTTAACAATCGTGCCGCTAGGATGATTGCCGGGTCTTGTAATACTTGTGTTGCTTGTGCTATGGAGTCTAGTACAACACATATCTGATCAAATCCAGCACCTTCATAACTAATGTAGCGTATTTCTGTATGAGGGTATTTTCGTAGAAAATCACTATTAGTTAGGTAGGTTTCTCGGAAAATGCTTTGGGCAATATTGATGAATGACCATCCCCCTTTCCCTGCGACAAAAGTTTCCATTATGCTAAGGCTTACTGTGGAATAGCGAGCATTATTGAGGGTACTAGGTAGGCAACTGATCATCCAATATTCAAATTGGGTGCTTCTGAACGCAGGGATGCAGTTTTGGACATATTGTTTAAGTAGTGCTACAGTAGCTTGAAAACTTGGATCACAGCTGAATTTCTCAAACTTCTGGTGGTATTTGAGTCGCTGCTCTTCTTTGCCTTCGTCTTGGCGTTCTTCACCAGGATAGACCCAAGATGGGTTGGACAACCACCGCTTTTGCTGGTCAGCAGGCACCAAGAGGTCAAAGTCACTCGAACTATACGTCACACTGGCATGCAGAATATTCAACAAACGGAAGCCTTGCTTTTCTAATTGCTTAATAAAGAAAACCTCCTCGGTATCAAGGTTATTCTTGTCAATATGCTTAAAACTTACATTTACAATGTCATGGTAGTTGTGGTAGTGTTGGGCATACCGTTTGACTACATCTTTTGCTTGTCCAACATACAAGGTGTTATCTGCCATATGCAAGACGTAGATACCCCCTCGTTGTCTTTGTTGGATATAATTTTGTAGCTCTTTCCTGCGAATATCGTAGGTTTGAAACCCCTGTGTACTCAAATATGCACAAGATTTGTCCATTTTCTTATTCTTTCTTTGATAACTCACCCGTATGTTAGTATAACGCATAGAAGGGTTTTAGGCAAAGGAGGTTATCGCCATTCCCCTGCATCCTCGCCCTAAAATGGGAGAGGGGATTATTCGTAAGGGCGCACGGCTGTGTGTCCCTACACCCGCATACACCACACGGGGGCTAAAGGACAAAGGATAGAAAAAACGTCTGCCATATCTTAAATGGCAAGAGCATAGGGTGTAGTAGATTCTTTTCCCTAATCATACTATAATACAATAAGATGTGAGAAGTCTAATATGGAATACCTATGGAAACATCTTTTCCCTTTGATATAGTAGCAGTAGATATAGATGGTACGCTCATCACCCGCTACCAAACCCTCTCCCCGCGCACTCGCACCGCTATCAACCAGTTAGTAGCAGAAGGTGTGCAACTTGTGCTTGCCAGCGCACGTATGCCCAGGGCTATCTACCGGGTCATAGGCAATGTCCACCCAGTCACGCCATGCATTGCCCTCAATGGAGCCATCATCTACCATATCTACGAAGGGGTAATCATCCCAACAATAAAACATACCCTAGCCTTACCCCTAGCCCGTCAAATAGCCCAAGATGCGCTCGCTCGTGGGATGACTCTCTGTACCTATGTTGTTGAATCCCGTTGGTATGCTTCTACGTGGAATAGCTATGTCACATGGGAAGCCAACGCTAGTGGAATACCGCCTTCCTACATTGGAACAGGCAAAACATTGCTCAGTCAGCCACCAACAAAATTGTTGCTGTACGCAGAAACCCCCACATTAGCCGGCGTTATGGCTGATACCTTGCGGCAAACTTACGGCGATGCTGCTGAGATTGTCGTGTCTGACCCCATCTGTATTGAAGTCACAGCCGCTGGTGTATCAAAAGGGGCTGCCCTTAGCAGCATTTTAGCCAAATCTTCCCACACAGACCCACGAGTTCTTGCTATTGGTGATGGTCTCAATGACCTACCCATGTTTGCGCTGGCGAAGACTTCGGTAGCTATGGGCAATGCCCCATTAGCGGTACAACAGTATGCTGATAGAATAACTGCAACGTGCGATGAAGATGGCGTTGCCCAAGCCCTAGAAGAGCTTGGATTACAGAAATAGCCCGTAAAGCCCAGTCCGTGCGGGTGCATCAGTGTCCTGTCTGTGGGCTTGAGCTAGACCGTGATCTCAATGCCGCGATAAACATTCTGGCTGTGGGGCTACACAGCCTGGGGATACCCCCGAGAAGCCCATCCCTTTAGGGTTGGGAGTAGTCACAAGCATCAACATCATTATAAAAGGAGTGAAATTATGCAAATAGATACTATCGATACCGGTAGGCAAATAGGTGTTATTGGTACTGGACTCATGGGATACCCGATAGCACAACGGTACCTCTCGTCAAAAATTACGGTCAACGCTTTTAACCGCACCGGCAGAAAGGCAGCACCGCTTTCCAATGAAGGTGCGTATGTCACCGACTCACCGGCGGTTGTGATGCAACGCTCGATAGTTACCCTGGTGATGCTGAGTGATGCTGCCGCTATACGGCAAGTGCTCTTGGAAGACGAAGAAAACCGTCAAGCCTTGAAAGGGAATACCATCATCCAAATGGGCACTATAGCTCCGCATGAAAGCATCCAGATGGGGGAAGAAATTATCGCCGCAGGAGGTCATTATCTTGAAGCGCCGGTGCTTGGCAGTATCCCCCAGGTACAGCAGGGCGAGCTGATTATTATGGTTGGCAGCACAGAAGCCCAGTTTCAGCAGTGGTCAACGGTCCTCTCCCATTTGGGGCAGCATATCCATCACATTGGACCGGTAGGCAAAGCCGCCGCGCTAAAACTTGCCCTCAACCAGTTAATCATCTCCCTGACCATTGCCTTTGGTTCTAGCCTCGCGTTGGTGCGCCAGCATGACCTTGAGGTAGAAACGTTTATGGAGATAGTTCGTGGGAGTGCGCTCTATGCCCCCACATTTGACAAGAAACTCCAGCGTATGCTTGATAGCAACTACGATGATCCGAACTTTCCGGTTAAGCACCTGCTCAAAGATGCCCGACTCTTTGCGGCAGAAGCAGAACGAATAGGGGTGTCGAGTGCCAGCATCCAAGCAGCGTGTACCGTGCTTGAAGCAACGATAGCCGCAGGACGCGGCGAGCAAGATTATTCTGCTCTGTACACTGCCCTGCTCCCTCTTGCATAAGTCCCCACAATGGCATAAAATAAGGGTATGCTAGAGAGAATAACGAGGTAGTTATGACACCCACAGATCGCATGCTCACTGGAGCTATCGCAGGAAACCCTGCCAAATACGATGGTCCTGGCGAATATCGCTATTCCATAACGCACAACGAAATCTACTTTAGTAGTGCGTCAGAACCAGACCCCAAAGACAACGACAAATGGTTTCCCCTGCCATCGCTTAACCCCGATGGGTCGCGCCGTATGGAGCGGGCGTTCAAGCAGTTTATCCAACGCCGCTGGGTCCCCACTCGCCAACAAGAGCTTGCCGATTTTGCGCTCAAGCGAGGATGGGACCTGGCAATGGAACTCAAATATGGGGGGGGCGCACTAGAAGATAACGAAGCCGAGGAGTGGCAGGTTGTTGTCAATCGTGAGCTCGAACGTTTAACGCAAAAAGCCCGCACACAAATAGATCAAGCGGAAGGGTAAGCTATCGCGCAGCAGACCACAGGAACGCTCCTAGATCGCGTTGTGGTTATCTTGCACCAACCACGGTTTGTCGTCAACATTGGCGGGGTGATACGGGCTATGAAAAACATGGGGGCAGGTTCGTTGCGCCTCGTCAATGCGGTACCCTTCACCCCAGACGATATAACAACCATTGCCCACCGCAGCGAGGATGTCCTCGCTGCGCTGCAACACTACGATACCCTAGATGCGGCACTGGCAGATGTGCGCTATGTGCTTGGGACATCTGCCCGTCCCCGCACAACCGCCCCCACCCTGCGTACTGTCCGCGAGGTAGCAGCAGACCTCGCCAGTGATACAGATAGCTCACACTTTCCGTTGGCAGTGCTGTTTGGTCCAGAGGATAACGGGTTAGACAACGCCGCCCTAGACCGTTGCCATGCCATCGTGCATCTCCCTACCGACCCATCCTACCCTTCGTTGAATCTCTCTCACGCCGTCTTGCTGCTGCTCTATGAACTGCGTATGGCAACCCTAGCCCAAGCTGCTCCCTCTCCCCCTATACCCAAACCAGCAGCAACGCCGCCTGTTACTGGCGCAGCCTACGAAGCCTTCTTTGCCATTGGGCAAGAAGCCTTGCAATCACTAGACTTTTTCACCTCTGCCCAGCAAATCCCCCACATGATGCGGATGCTGCGCCAGTTGACCTATCGCGCCCGTCCGGGGGAAAAAGAGCTTGCCCTGTTGACTGCCATAGCACGGGAAATTATCAAAACTAGGGCTAGGGTTTCTCAGCGTACCAACAAGAAATCATGATACCTATTCATACCAAATTCATAGGTTCTTCATAGCAGAGGTGTATACTTATAGTAAAGAAGCAGGTAAGGAAACATTTGTTATGGCACAGCGTATTTTAATCGTGGATGACGAACCAAAAATTGTCCAGGGGCTTGTTGGCTATTTCCAGAAAGCCGGCTATGAGACCCTCGCCGCCTACGATGGGCAAAGTGCCCTTGATCAGGCACGCCGCGAACGTCCAGACC
>CAZLKK010000040.1:5056-13126 GCA_964559995.1 uncultured Chloroflexaceae bacterium | reverse complement strand
GCTAGAACTGGGGGCAGACGACTATATCACCAAGCCCTTTAGCCCCCGCGAGGTAGTGGCGCGGGCGCGGGCAGTCTTGCGGCGCACCTCCGGCGCACCATTGACCGACCCCCTCCTCCGTATTGGTCCTGTCTCGCTTGACCATGAGCGTCGCAGTGTGCAGGTAGATAGCCGCCCTGTCGAGCTTACCCCCACCGAGTTTCTGCTGCTTGAAGCCCTAATGCGAAACGCTGGTCGTCCGATGAGCCGCTCGCAATTGCTCGACGCTGCCCAAGACCACGCCTATGAAGGGTACGAACGGACAATAGATGTCCATATCAAGAACCTGCGCCGCAAGATAGAAGCTGACCCATCAGACCCGCAACATATCCTGACGGTCTTTGGAATAGGGTACAAATTTCGTGAAACACCATGAAGACGAAGACGCTCCGTCAACGTTTAACCTTAACGCATACCATCGTTGCGATTATAGCCGTGTTGATTATGGCATTGTTGGCTAGTTTTGCCATTATGCGGGCATATCAACAACTTGAACAGCACCATGCCCAAACAACAGCTAAACAAATGAGCCATTTTCTTAGCCTCTACTATGTATCTGCTGGCAGTTGGGATATGCTCGATCAGGATATGCAAGCACGTCTTGGCAATAAACTCTTGGAATACAAGAGACGTATCATCATTACAGACAATGAGTGGGGAGTTATCTTTGATTCTGAGAACAACTTGGAAGATCAGCACATCCCCTTTCTATTGCGACCACAAAGTGTCCCTATTATCGTTTCCCATCAACCGCCACCTTTTGCCCCCAATGAGGGCAGACCAGCAAGACCGGGCGAAGGGGAACCAAGACGACCAGGATACCCGAACCCAGAACTCTTGGAAGAAGCCCCCCCAGAGCAACGGGAAAATGACGGTCCGCCCTATCGTCAGCAACAGTGGGAAAATGACGGTCCGCCCTATCGCCTACGCGGTGACCAACGACTCGTGGGATATGTGCTCGTGCCGGTTGGAGCCGAAGAGCGCACCCCAGAGGATCGCGCTTTCATCCGTAGTATCACGGTTATTGTCATTATCGGTAGTATCGTAGCCGGTATGGTTGCACTCGTTGTCGCTTTGATTATGGCAAAGCAGGTCACAACCCCCATACGCTCACTGACCCTAGCAGCACAGCGGCTCGCCAGCGGCGAACGCCACCAACCGCTTGATATGCCTGCTGATACAGAATTGGCAGAACTCTCCCAGACGTTTAACACGATGGCAACGGAACTTGCCCACCAGGAGGATATACGCCGCCAGTTTATGGCAGATACAGCCCACGAACTTCGCACCCCGCTGAGTGTGCTCCGCCTCCAAATAGAGGGGCTAGAAGATGGGATAGAACAACCTACACCGGAGATTTTCGCCTCGTTGCACCAAGAAGTCAACCTGCTTTCCCGTCTCATAGAAGACCTACGGTTGCTCTCGCTGGCAGACGCTGGTCGGCTGGCGTTCTCGCCCGAATCCCTCTCGCCCCAGGCGATACTGGCACGAACGGCTACCGTTGCGGCACCACTGGCACGCCAGCATAAGGTGGCATTACACGTTGAACAGGGGGAAGGTGATGGTGCGTTGCCGAATGTTCACGCTGACCCCCAACGGTTGCAACAAGTGTTGGCAAACCTGCTTGATAACGCGCTACGCTACACACCAGAAGGGGGCAAGGTGACATTGCGGGCATATGCTATCTCCCACGCTCTTGGTTCAACAGAGCCATCATCTCCCCAACTAGCCTTTGAGGTAGAAGATACTGGAGCAGGTATTGCCGCCGAGGATTTGCCCTATGTTTTCGACAGGTTCTATCGCACGGATAAAGCCCGTACTCGTGAGCTTGGTGGTAGTGGGCTAGGGTTGGCAATTGTCCAGCGGCTCATTGAAGCGCAGGGTGGTAGGGTTGAGGTGGAGAGCACACCGGGGGTTGGGTCAACGTTTCGGGTTATTCTGCCGATTGCGGATACGGACGAGTAGTATCTGCCGAGATGGTCTCAAGCTGCAGTTGGAGATCATACCCTTCTCGACGGATACGCAAATCGTAGTAGAGCAAGGTATAGCCAATCAAGAGCAATGGCAGCACGAGTATCTGGGCAAGGTAGCTCACCAGGGTAGTAAGCGTCTGGCGCATCATCATATCTTTGATGGGATCATCAAAGATCAAGCCAATAGCCCCCCCAAGCGCAGAAGACGGGATAAGCGTTATCACTTGGATGAGGATGTAGAGGGTGAGGACAATACCAACCACCCGCCAGAACCCCCCACGCACCAGCTGGATACTGCGGGACATAGCCCGAAGCGGTCCATACCCTTCCAACACAATGGCTTGTGTCACAAACAAAAACAGGATAGCTACACACGCCACCGCAACGAGGATGAGCAACACGATCAAGATAACGAGAAACAAGCTGATAAAGGATGCCAAGAATCCCGACTCCTGGGTTGGTGCCATAACCATGAACGTGCCAACACATCCCCCAAGCACCACAGACAATACCACAATGACGAGTCCCATAATTATCGAGATGAACAACCCTGCTGCGACAAGCGACAGGATACGCCGCATCCCTAGCGAATAGGCAGACAGGGTAGAGATGGGTTGGTTGTGGTAGCGGTGCGAGATAGCATGGGCAAGTGCGCCATTGATGATCTGTTGGGCAATAATCCCCTGTATGGCAGCAAATAGCAGCAGCGAGGCAAAAAAGGCGAGTAGGTTGTGTATCGGCAGGTCTGTCAGGGAATCCCGCTCCCAATCGAAGGATCGGGCGGCGTGCATAAGCCCCACCATATCGGATGTCACGCCTTGATTAAACGCCATATTGAGGGCAATCTGAAAAATGATAATGGGGATTTGCACAAGGGCAACAATACCAATGAAGGTAAACAGGTTATTGCGGTAGAGACGAAAGATGGTATCCAAGATGTCGCCCAGGTTCATTGGGCGCAGGTGGGAGGGGAGCGCGGTTTTCACGAGACACACATCCGTTGTTCATAGACAGACGGTTTAAGAACCCCAATGTAGGGCAGGTTGCGGTAACATTCGGCAAAATCTAGCCCATACCCCACGACAAACGCATTGGGAATGTCAAACCCCTGGTAGTCAATGGCAATCGGTGTCTGTCGCCGTTCTGGTTTATTGAGCAAGGCGCAAATCCGTAGGCTGGCAGGTTCACGTCGTGCTAGTTGGTTGTGCAGGTATTCTAGCGTCAAGCCGCTGTCTATGATGTCTTCAACCAACAACACATGTCGCCCTTTGATGTCTGTGTCTAGGTCTTTGAGCAAGCGCACGATACCGCTCGATTCGGTGCTTGAGCCATAGCTGGAAATGGCGATAAAGTCCAGCGAGACGGGGACTTCTATCACCCGTGCCAAGTCGACCATAAACATCACACACCCCTTGAGCACCCCAACTAAAAGCAGGTGATCTACCTCGCTATAGTCGCGGTTTATACGCTGCCCCAACGCGAGGACTTTTTGTTGAATATCATGGGAGGAAAGCAGGATGCGCTCTATATCAGCATGCAATGGAATGGGATGCTCCTCTCAGTGACTTTTTAGTAACTTTTTAGTAACTTTACCTAATCCCTAACAAAGAAAAACACCCCCTCGCAAGTGCTCTAACCTGCGGGAGGATGCTCGTTGCCTTAAATGGCTTTGCTACTGGTACCAGCACGGAGTTTGCTGCGCTTGGTTTCATAGCGGGCTACACCCACCTCGAAGTCAAGGTTGTTTTTTGCCATCCAGAAGGCATATCCAAAGATTGCGCCTGTGCCCATGATAGCAACAATGGCGATACCCACGAGTACCCATACAATCGGCATGCCCCACGGCATACCCCACGGTATTGTCCACGGTTCCATTTTGCTGTTTCCTCCTCGTGTATCTCAACAATCCAAACAGTGCTTGTGTTTCTTGCCAATGTCAATGTGAACAGCCATGCTCACATATATGCTACGGAAAGGATAGGTTGCTTATTGCTCTTGCTGTCTATTATACTTCAGAGTGGACATATTTTCAACACGATTACTGCTTAACTGCTTATGAAACAACAGCTACACGGCTCAATACAACGCATGGAGCACCAGCGGCGTAATGAGACCTTCCACCAGCGATGCCAGCAGCGTGAGGGGCAACAACACCAACAACCACACCTTGAAGAAATTACCAATTGCCCACAGTAAGTTTTGTCCTACGGTGAAGGGTGCTGGTGGCGACATGAGCGATGCCCCAATGCGAATACCCAACGCTGCCCCCAAGATAAACGTAGGGAGCTCAATAATCCCATGTGGCAGCACATACGCCACGATAAACTGAAGCGGGCTATCTGCCCCCATGCTCACCCAACTGCCCCCAAGCCCTGCCAACTTGAAGCTAACAAAGCCAATCTGCGTAAAGGCAACAAACGGTACCATAAAGGCAAACACCCCAAGCGCAAATGTCGAGAAGATGTTGGAGAGCAACGACACCCGAATGTTGTTGGCAAAGATGCCCAGGGCAAGCCAGGGGGATGATCTCGGCAAGGGCGGCTGTCCCACTGACGCAATTACCGTGTCTGCCCCTTCTTGCAAGTCACCAATCAGGCGAAAATCATCGGCTATGTACCAGCCGGTGAGGATGCCCAACATCGCCGCCAACAGCGACATAGCCAGCGGCAAGCGCAACTCGCGCAGCAGCGGCAGAAACTCGCGGGTGTAGAAGCGGCGTGGCGAGAAGGGGTCGCCTCGGTAGGTATCGGGCGACACTCCTGCCGGGTGGTACTCGCGGAAAAAGCGGGCGAGGTTCTGCTTGACCACCTCAAAATTGAACTGCTCATGCTCGCGGGAGAGGATTTCCTCCCGATTGAACGCCGCCATCCCCGTGCGGATAAGCCCCATCGCCACGACAATCAATGCCAGCACAACAAACCACATCACCTCCCAACGGCGTGAAATGATCAGCAACGCTTGCAACTGGATAGTGACCGCTACGGGCAACAGCACAAAACTTGCCAACAGGTTTGCTGCCCGTATGGTGCTTGTGTGGCTAGAGATGACCACTGCTCCCGCGACCATGAGCACCGTCATAATGCTAATCATGATGACCAGTTGCAGCAGGATTATGGGGGTCATGGCGTAGTGGTAGAGGGCAGGGTGGATACGCGAGGTTGCCAGCGCAAACACCAACATGGCACTCCAGCAGGTCAGTAGGGGAGAGATACACGAGGAGACGAGCTTACTCAGGTAGAGGTGGCTGTCGGAGATGGGCATGGAGAGCAACGCTTCTAGGCTATTGCGCTCACGCTCTCCGACAAACGAGTCGAGTGCGACAATCAATGAAAAGGTCGCCGGGATAAAGCCGACGAGCAGTATGGCAAATGGGACGAGACGGGCGACTAACTCTGCATCCCCTACGAAATTGACCGCAAAGTCTGTCCCTGCCACCAGTGCCAGTGGGATGATGAAGGTCAGGACAAACGAGGGTGCCAACACCCGCCAGTCTGTCAGGGAATCGCGGAGTTCACGGCGAGCTATGGCAACCGCAGGGTGCTGGTTGGTTGCTGTGTGGATTTGTGCTTTGGGGATGGTCAACTTTGCCAAGAGCTTGCCTAGTGATGTATCTGATGCCCGCTGGTTTTCCCGTGAGAGAATCTCCTCACGGTTGAAGGTCAATAACCCAAAGCGTACCAGCAGGAGTGCCAGGACCATCAGCGCAAGTACACTGATACTCAACACATCCCACCGGCTATTGATGATCAGGAAGGCTTGAAACTGAATGACTAACGCCATAGGTAGCAAGATAAAGCTGGACATGAGATTGGCGGCACGGATGCTGCTGATGTGGCTAGAAATGATGACTGCTCCCGCGACCATCGTGACGGCAACACAGCCAATCGTAATAAACAGCAGGATAAGCAGCGACACGTTGGTTAGGTTGATGCCCCCAGGCACGAGCGATGTGTCAATCGTATACATCAGAAAGCTGAACATCAGCATGGCAACGTAGCTGGATACCAGCGGCGTGATGAGGGAAGAGAAGAGCTTACCGAGGTAAAGTTCCCTGTCGGAGATGGGCATGGAGAGCAACGCCTCTAAGCTATTGCGCTCCCGTTCCCCCACGAACGACTCCAGCGCAGTGATCAGCGAAAAGCTCGACGGGATAAAGCCGACAATCAATATGGCAAAGGGGACAAGCCGGGCTGCCAGCGCGTCATCCTCAACGAAGCGTATCACCCGCCCGGATGCGCCCACCAGCATAAGCGGCAACAGAAAACTCAACAGGAAAATTGGCACCATAATGCGCCAGTCGTTCATCATCTCGCGTACTTCGCGCTGGGTTATCGCGCTAACGGTAGACATACTCATAATGTGGTATACGCTCCTCTCTTAAACGCTCCTTACTGTGGCATACGAATGGTTTGCTCGCCTTGCTCCTGTGTAGCAGACGGTGGGGAGAGCAGGTGATCATACAGAGAAGACTCCTCGTTGGAGTAGGGTTCTGGCTCCCCAACGATTTGCAAATAGACCTGCTCCAGACTGCGTGGCACCTCTGCCAGCGAAACCAACGCCATACCCGCTGTTGTTAGGCGGTTGATAATCTGGGGGTTGATATGTTGTGGCTCTGCACAGCGATACCGCACCCAGTCTGCCCCGGCTTCATCCACTGCTACAAGCTCTTGTAACACCACGGGCAATCGCTCGTCTGCTTGGGTAATACGTACTTCCCACACCGGCTCGCCCATCAACTGCTGCATCAACTGCTGCATTGTCCCCTCAGCAATAATCTGTCCCTGGCTAATAATGGCGATACGGTCTGCCAAATATTCAGCTTCGGGTAGGTTATGGGTGGTCAACAGGATCGTCCGGTCTGCTGCCCGCAAATCACCAATGGCATCGCGCACCATCCGCGCACTTTGTGGGTCCATAGCCGTTGTTGGTTCATCCAAGAAGAGGATCGGGGGATTGTGAATAAGTGCCCGGACCAACGCAATCTTCTGCTTCATACCCTTTGAGTAGCCATCCAATCGACGGTCACGCGCATCCCACATAGCAAACTGCTTGAGCAATCGTTCTGCTTGCAATTGGCTTTTCATCGTAGACATACCAAGCAGTGTGCCAAAAAACTGAAGGTACTCCATAGCGTTCATCCGGTTGTACAAGCCGGGATATTCGGTGAGCAACCCGACCTTGCTGCGGACAAGGCGAGATTCTTCAACTACATCATGCCCACCTACTTTTGCCCAACCACTCGTTGGCTTGAGTATGGCACTGAGCATACGAACGGTTGTCGTCTTCCCGGCTCCGTTGGGACCGAGGAGTGCCAGCACCTCACCGGGCTGGATCGTCATAGTGATGTCGTTGACGGCACGGAAACTGCCAAATTGCTTACCAAGCTGGTGTGCTTCTATCATACTTCCCCCTTCAAAGCGAACCTTGCGGTATAGCTTTATTACTCATGAAACACCATGTAGGGTGGTGTTGACAAGGGTTTGAGGTAATAGACCTTGTGCATCTGAGTGCTTGACCTCTCCCCTTATGCAGTATAGCAGGGTTTGGGAACAGAGACCAACGGAGATAAGCAGAGGGTTGATGGGTGACAAATGGACATGACCCTGGGGGATGAGGGTAGATTGGACATGAACATACAGCCCGGAATCTCTGCTCGGCTACTCCAACGTACGGGATTGTTCCAGCAACATTCCCGCAGCATCTGTCACCTGCGCCACGCTTATTTGCACCATACACGCAGGCGGGTGAGTCTGGCGTGGGCAATGATCAAAGACCCCACACGGACTGCACCAAAGTGACGAGGTGAGCGCAAGGTGACGGTGTGGCTCCCCCCACGGGCCAAATCGCTTGATGTTGCTAGGTCCATACAGATGGAGTGTGGGGGTTCGCTGGCTCACCGCCAGATGCAACGGTCCGCTATCTACCCCCATCACCAACGCCGCTTTACCAAGCAGAGCGGTAAGTTGCCCAACGCTCGCCTCACCAACCATCGTGGGGGGGGGCGGGTCTAGTAGGTGGCATAGCTCCTGTACCAACGCCTTCTCACCCGGTCCGCCCG
>CAZLKK010000040.1:0-5045 GCA_964559995.1 uncultured Chloroflexaceae bacterium | reverse complement strand
ACCACATGCACCCCATACCTTGCGCGTAGGGTTTGACAGACTGCTGCCCAGCGTTCGGTTAGCCATAGCTTAGTTGCCCCTCCCGTGCCAGGATGCAATACAACCAGCGGAGCATTGCCCTTGTCTGGAACTATCCCATGCTGGCGTAGCCACGTTGTTGCCCAAGCCTGATCATCCTTGGTTGGGGTATAGACCAAAGGCAAATCATGTGGTATCCCCCCCTCGGACTCTCTGGAAGCGGGTATTGGTAAATCGCTCGCCACTGCTGCCGCAAGTTGGATACCTTGAACTGTGACATGCTGGTCAGGGTGCCAGGGGAGCGCAGTAGTCAGGAAAGGGCAACACGCCGGGACTTCATATCCCACCCGGCATGGTATCCCTGCCAACATTGCCATAGCTGCCCCCCACCAGTGGTCATCACGCAAAATTATCGCCACATCAAACCGCCCGGCGTACAACCGTTTGGCTGCAACAAATAATTGCCAGTAGGGGGCGAGCAGTGATCGGTGATGGGTACTGCGATCAAAGCCGGGGAAGGGGAAAGGCACCAGGGCATCAAGGGCTGGGGTATCGCGCAGGATGAACGATGCCCACGGGCCAACCATCGCCACCAGCGTAGCATACGGGTAACGGTGGCGTAGGTGCTGGATTGCCGGCGTAGCCAGCAATACATCGCCCAGGTGATCGGGCTTGATAATGAGGATACGCTGCGGTGTGGAGCCTGTACACCGCCGCAAGAACGGCGAGGCAACTAGCGCAAGGAGCACCAGCAAACCTCGCCGCAATTCCTCGCGTAGGCGGTGGATTACCTTCGTTTTCATCACCCAATGGCTAGAAGAGCATCGCACTAGCTTCGCGGGCAAGCTGGCGCAACCGGGAAACATTATCTTTGAGTCCGCGCTTTTCCTGTTCTTCTGCTAACTCATTGAGTTTCTTCACAAAATCAGTCGTGATAAGCGTTCCATTCTGGCGCAAAATCGTTGAGCTTTCCTGTGCGGTCTCAGCCATCAGCAGTTCATTGATTAGCCGTTCTTCAGGAGGCAACTTTGCTTGGATGATCTCCACTGCCAGCATGGTAATTTCCTCCAATTTGGCGGCGAGGTCTTCCTGCCCGGCGCGGTGTGCTGCCTCAATATTTGCCGATACGACCATCATAAAGGCTTCATTGAGCTTATCGCTCTGTTCTTCAAGGATGGTTTTTGTATCGGGGGCATCCAACACTTCGCGGAGCAAAGCAGAGCTAGATTCAAAAATTGCCTGGGCTTCTTTGTCCACGCGCTCAACAATATCAAGCACCTGCGAGCGGCGGTTGTAGAGCTGTTTTGCCACATCTTGCTGCCCGGCTTGCTCAACAGACTCAATCCGGTTAGTCCAGGTTTGGAAAAACGCATAGTCAATGTGGGGACGTATATCGGCGACAATATCCTCTAGCTCTTCATCCGTTGCCTGTTCGAGTTGCTCCAGCAGAGCTTCAGTATCAGGGGCATCTTCATCAAGATTTCCCCACTCCAAGCCGGTTAATGCAGATAACTTCTCCAGCAGATTGGTGAGCAATTGTGCGGATTCGGTTTGTCCCTGCTGGTTGCTGGCTTCAATGAACATGGCAAGCGTAGCGAAAAATTCATGGGTAAGTTGATCTTTATTTTGCTCAATAAGCCGATTGAACTGCTCTTCGTTCCCCGCTGCCTCAGCCAATTCGCTGATCAGCTGGACACGGTTGCGTTGCTGTTCAAGCACTTCACGCGGTACACCATCTGCCTCAAGAATAGCATCTATCATTGAAGTCAGCGAAATGAAGCGGCGTGGCGTGAAAAGATACCCACGGGAAGATTCGGCGGACAACGATTGCACAATGGCATTGGTTGTTTCACCAATAAATCGCTCCTGCTCCTCTGTGCCCATTTGTATTTCTTGCGGGATACACACAAAGAAGAGGTGTTTTTCAGCATCGTGGTAGGCAAGTGGCATACCGAGCATGCTGCTCAACCCGCATGTAGGACATACGGTAACATTCACTTGTCCTGAAAGCAGCATATCTTTTAATGCTGGTTGTTGTGTGACATCAATCACATAGTAGACATTTGTTTGGTAGACATTCCTACAGTTTGGGCAGGTAATCTGAACCGTTTGGGGCGAAACTGGCGGCATGAAATAACCCTTTCTCTATCACCAAGTTGAGTCTAAATTATAGCATAGTTTTTTGTGAACCGCTGAGGGGGGTAGCTATTTTCCCGTCCCCCCCATCTCCTGCCCTTCCCCCACTACGCGGAAACAACCGAGCCGCGAGTGTCAACGAGCGGATGTATGTTCCTACGCACTCTTTATTGGGAGCGGGAGTTGGGGATAGGGTAGGCAAAATTGCTTTGCTTGTGCGACTGTTACAAACTCTCGCCTGTTACCATCTCCCGTTTGACACCGCAACTTGTTACCCCTACAATACGAATAGGAGTTATTTTCACACAGGAGCTTTTTTCGTGCAAAGGACGTGCTATGCTCATCGAATTTCGTGTTGGGAACTATCGTTCATTTAATGAACCAGTCACATTGAGCATGCTTGCCGCCGACATCTCATCCAAACCAGAAGAACTGGACACCAATAACTGTTTCCAAGTAAACTCGGATGTCTCCCTGCTGACTAGTGCAGTAATCTATGGGGCTAATGCCAGCGGCAAAAGTAACCTTATACGCGCACTCCATTTTATGCGCGGTTTCGTCCTGTCCTCAACCCTAGAGCAACGCATAACGGATGGTATAGATGTTGCCCCTTTTCTCTTGAACACTGCGACCATCGATCAACCCTCATCTTTTGAAGTGGTCTTTCGTGTTGACGAAACACAGTACCGTTATGGCTTTGAGGTAACAAAGCAGCAGGTCATAAGCGAATGGCTCTATTACCTCAGCTCATCCCGCGAGTCAACCTGCTTTACCCGTAACCAAGAAGATGGTATCAAAGTGTCCCCGCGAAATTTTCGTGAAGGCAAGGGACTAGAGAAGCATACCCGTGACAACGCGCTCTTTCTCTCGGTGGTTGCCCAACTTAATGGAGATATAGCGAAAAAGTTGCTCAGATGGTTTGGTAGGCTTATCATTAGTACAGGAATAGATGATAGAGATTTCTTCTCGGCTACGCTACGCTATCAAAATTCCTCCTATCGTGACGCTATTAACGACTTTATCAAGCAGTTGGACATAGGGATTACCGGATTTACGTTAGAGAAAACCTCTGTGCATGTGCCAGAAACTGTCCCTCCCTTTCTATCACCTGAGATTGCCGAGAAATGGCAAGCGTTTATAGAGGCATTGAAAACTAGTGATGAGTTTGTAGAACATCCTAAGCACAAGATCAAAACGCTACATCAACGGTTTGATGAAACGGGAAAAGCAAAAGAATTTGTAGCCTTTGATTTAGAGCAAGAGTCAGATGGGACACAGCGTCTCTTTGCTTTTGCGGAACCAATCATCCATGCCCTTAACAAAGGGCGAATAGTGATTATAGATGAATTGGATGCACGTATTCATCCCAACCTTGTGATTGCTCTGTTGCGTTTGTTCAATTCGTCAAAGACCAACCCAAACCATGCTCAGATTATCTTTGCTACGCATAATACCAATATCCTCAGTTCACAACTTTTCCGACGGGATCAGGTATGGTTTGTTGAAAAGACACGCTGGGGAGAGTCCGATCTCTATGCACTCGTTGAGTATCGGGTTGAAGGCAAGAAGGTTCGCAATGATGCATCCTTTGAAAAGGGCTATATTGAGGGGCGGTATGGAGCCATTCCCTTTCTTGGCGATTTGGAACAGGTGGTAGGGGCAGTCATTGAGCAAGAAGCGACAGCAGGGTAAAAGAACGCAACAAGGGTACACGAAGCGCAAGGTAGGCACACGAAAAGTGCGCCAGCGGTTTCTCATTGTGTGCGAGGGGGAAAAGACAGAATATGCATACTTCATATGACTTACGCAGTTGACCGTTTGCCCCCATCCCCTGCTCTTCCCCCACTACGCGGGAACAAACGAACCGCGAGTGTCAACGAGCGGACAGTACGGGGATGGGACAAGGGGAAAGGGTAGGCAAATTTGCTTTGGTTGTGCGACTTCGACATAGCCCTATCGGATGCCGTATGTACGGGAACAGAGATAAGAGAACAAGCCTATGCTATAATGAAACCAATATGCTCTATGAAACCAGAAATAGACCACATGATAGAACAACTCAAAAGGAGCAGATAGAGTCGCTCCAACGCACTACATCGCTGCCGTTCAAGGCAGGGCAGCATAAGACGTGTGCGGTAAAGGCGATAGACCAGCGGGGCAATGAAGTGAAGACTGTATTGAAAGTGAGGTAGAAAATGAGTGTAGAAAAAACTTATAAGGAATTTTGGCAGGGAGTACTCAAGTTATTGAATTCAAAGACTGATCTATTCAAGAGACTTCGTTCAGATAATCAAACCAGACATTTCATTCAAGCAACTAGAGAAGGGGTAATTTACAGAATTACTGTTCGTGTTGAAGGGAGACCTTTTGCTCAAGTAACTGTGGATTTTGGTAACGATGAACAACGTTACCGTAAATCAAAAGAAGACAAACAGCAGATAGAAAAGGCATTTGGTGATAGCCTAGAGTGGCTAGACAAGAATAAGGAAAATGGAAATGCCTGGCTTGTTCGCCACCAAGTCCATTGTGGTAGACTTGTAGATATAGATAAAGAACAATGGGGTGATATACAAGATGAATTAGCAGACAAAATAGTTCGCCTTTATGATGCGTATCATTGTGGTAAATAATGAACACTCTTAAATCACCTTCAACTCTCATTAACAATGATGATTTGCAGGACATACACAGCATACGGGCAAAGTCTACCATTCCCCTCTCCCCCTGCCCCCTCTCCCAAAGGGCGAGGGGTAGAGACGTTGCATGCAACGTCTCTGCGGGTTCCCTTTCTCCCCCAGGGGGAAAGGGGTAGGTATAGGGGGGGACACACCGGTGAGCCGTTGCATGCAACGGCTCTACAACTTAACCTACCCCTAAAAGAATGGTGTCTC
>CAZLKK010000039.1:12976-18033 GCA_964559995.1 uncultured Chloroflexaceae bacterium | reverse complement strand
TGATAGAACACTATCGCGGGCAGGGTTCGCTGCATGAGGTAGATGGGCAACAAGATATAGAGCAGGTCAAGCAAGCGATGCTGACCGCACTCAATGGTTAATGGATTACACGAGGGGGCAATGACAAAGAAAAAGGATGTCATTGAGATGGAGGGGACGATAACCGAACCATTGCCTAATGCTATGTTTCGTGTTGAGCTAGACAATGGGCATGAAGTCCTGGCACACATCAGCGGCAAGATGCGGATGAATTATATCCGTATTTTGAAGGGTGATCGGGTGCTAGTAGAGTTGTCCCCATATGATCTAACTCGTGGTCGTATTACGTATCGGTATAAGTAGTTTTCCCGCTCTCCGCTCCCTGCTTCCCTGCCCCGCGTGGGCAAGGGGAGCTAGGGGTGTGGGGGGTAGGGTATTGCATGCGGCGTAAGGTGGCGAGATACCGGTATCTGCTATCTTGCAAACGGAAGGAGCATACTATGAAAGTCCGAGCATCAGTTAAGCCACGCTGTGAGTATTGCAAGGTGATTAAGCGCAAGGGGATTATCCGGGTTATTTGTAGTCGGACTCCCAAGCATAAGCAGCGACAAGGGTAAAAGCGGCGAATGTCCTGAATGGTATGATTTCGTTCGGGATGTTTTCCCTGGGGAGGATATATGGCACGTATTGCAGGGGTGGATATTCCGCGCAACAAAAACCTAGAAGTGGCGATTACCTATATCTATGGGATAGGGCGCAAAACGGGGATGGACATTATTACCCAAGCCCAGGTGCAGCCGAATAAGCGGGTGCGCGAACTCACCGAAGAGGAGGTAGGTCGTCTCCGAGAAATTGTTGAGCGGGAATACCGGGTGGAAGGTGATTTGCGGCGGGAAGTCCAGATGAACATTAAGCGGCTGATGGATATTGGCTGTTATCGGGGGCTACGCCACCGGAAGGGGATGCCGCTTCGGGGGCAGCGCACTCGGACGAATGCCCGCACGCGCCGGGGACGTAAAGGGCAGGCTATTGGTATTCGCAAAAAGCAAATGAAGAAATAGCAGCGGGGACGGGGAGGGAAGAGTCAGCATCCGGTAATGGATGAGCCTCCCATGATTACCGAGCAGCTACGTTTGAAGGAGTAACGCATGCCGGGAAAGGCACAAAAAGGAAAACGACAGCGCGGAAAACGAAGAGAACGGAAAAATGTTCCTCGTGGACAGGCGCATATTCAAAGTACATTCAATAATACCATCGTCACCATTACCGATCCTGATGGGTCTGTGGTCTGCTGGTCGAGTGCGGGGCAAGCGGGGTTCAAGGGGTCTCGGAAAAGTACGCCGTATGCAGCCCAGGTTGCGGCGGAGAGTGCAGCCCGGAAGGCGTTGGATAATGGGATGCGCCATGTTGAGGTCTTTGTGAAGGGTCCAGGATCAGGGCGGGAGGCGGCTATCCGTTCGTTGCAGGGGGCGGGGTTGACTGTGACGGCGATTACTGACGTGACCCCTCTGCCGCATAATGGTTGTCGTCCACCGAAGCGTCGTCGGGCATAAGCAGAGACAAGATGAGGAGTATAGTATGGCACGTTATCGTGGACCAGTGGGAAAAGTTAGCCGACGATTAGGTATCGGCATAACGGAAAAGGGGCAACGGATATTGAGCAAACGCCCCTACCCGCCTGGACAGCAGGGACCTGGGGCGCGGAGACGGCAGGTTTCCGATTACGGGTTGCAGCTCACGGAAAAGCAGAAAGCCCGACATATGTATGGGGTGCTAGAAAAGCAGTTCCGTCGGCTCTTCGCGCAGGCTGCCCGACAAAGCGGGATTACCGGCGACCACCTGTTGAGTTTGTTGGAGCGTCGCCTAGATAATGTGGTCTATCGGCTCGGCTTGGCAACGACCCGCTCGCAAGCCCGCCAACTCGTTAGCCACGGGCATATTCAGGTGGATGGACGAAAGACGAATATTCCCTCGTACTCGGTGCGGGTTGGGACGGTTATCTCGGTACGTCCAGAGAGCCGTCAACGGAATTACTTTAAGAATCTCACGGACAGTGGGAGTTTGAATCAGTATAGACCACCAGATTGGTTGCGCCTCAAGCCAGCAGCATTGACTGGCGAGGTGGTTGCGCTCCCGCGCCGGGAGGATGCAGAACCAGAAATCAATGAGCAATTGATTGTGGAGTTCTACAGCCGCTAAAAGCAGGATAGGTTGATGCTGCCTGTTGTGAAGAATCCAGAAGGTACTACCGTGGGGGAGTATCTGCCATCAGGGATGAGCAGAGAAGTCCGCGATACTGTCGCCGCCCACGATGATTTGCATTTAAGGAGGCGATCTGTGCTTGACATCGCCATGCCTAAAATTGAGGTCGTGCAAGCGGCCGAAAACTATGGGCGATTCAAAATTGAACCGCTAGACCCCGGCTATGGACACACCCTGGGCAATGCGCTGCGCCGGGTGTTGTTGTCATCTATTCCGGGTTCGGCGGTCACGAAGATTAAGATTGATGGGGTGTTCCACGAATTTTCAACGGTTGAGGGGGTCAAAGAAGATGTAACAGAAATTGTGTTGAACGTAAAAGGCATACGTCTTCGATCCTATGCGGAACGTCCGCTCAAATTGTCGCTGTCTCGGCGCGGCCCTGGGATTGTCCGTGCTGGTGATATAGACCTGCCGAGCAATGTGGATTTGTCCAATGCGAACCACTACATTTGTACGCTCGACTCTGAAGATGCTCGCTTTGAATTGGAGATGACTGTTGAGCGAGGACGAGGCTATATTGCCGCAGACCAACGCGATTTGTTGCCTATTGGGGAAATCCCAATAGACGCAATTTTTACCCCTATTCCCCGCGTCAACTATGTGGTGGAGAATACGCGCATTGGACAGGCAACGGATTTTGATCGGTTGTTGCTGGAAATTTGGACTGATGGGACAGTTAAGCCCGGTGATGCCCTCAGTCATGCTGCCCAGGTTTTGGTGCAGTATTACCAAACGATTGCCGACTATAACCGGCTTTCTGCGGAGCAGGAACCACAAGAAATCGTGCCTTCGGGTCTGACGGTCCCACCAGATATTTATGATACCCCTATTGAGGATTTGGACCTTTCGACCCGCACGTACAACTGCCTCAAACGGGCAGATATTACCAAAGTGGGGCAGGTGCTCCAGATGGATGAGAAAGCTCTGCTCTCGGTTCGCAATCTTGGACAGAAGAGTATGGAAGAAATCCGGGATAAGCTCGTGGATCACGGCTACATTACGAAGGGTGAGGGCGAGGGCGAGGGTGAGAATGAAAGTGGGAACGTGATCGTGAGCGTGAGCGAGAGCGAACCAGAGCCGGAAAGCGTGAGCGTGAGTGAGAGCGAACCAGAGCCGGTGATCGAAAGCGTGAGCGAGAGCGAACCAGAGCCGGTGATCGTGAGTGAGAGTGAACCAGAGCCGGTGATCGTGAGTGAGAGTGAACCAGAGCCGGAGAGCGCGAGCGTGAGTGAAGGTGTTCGGGACAGTGAACCAGAGCCTGAAGAAGCAGAAGAAACAGAAGAAGAAGCATAATCACGAAGAGTTGAAGGAACTTACCGTATGAGGCATCGAAAAGGGACAAAGAAACTAGGACGCTCTGCTGAGCATCGCAAGGCGTTGTATCGAAACCTGATGATTTCGCTCATTGAGCATCGCAGGATAGAGACCACGCTGCCAAAGGCAAAAGCTGTCCAACCCGTGATGGAACGATTGTTGACCATAGCGCGTGAAGATACCCCCCACGCCCGGCGGATGGTGCTCTCAAAGCTCTCCAGCAAGGTGGCAATGCGGCAACTCTTCAGCTTTGCCCCAACCGACTATGCCAATCGTCCATCTGGGCGCACACGTATCACCCGAATTGGGCAACGCCAGGGTGATGGGGCTGAGATGGCGGTGCTGGAGTTGCTCTAAAGGGTATGCGAAATATCGTCTTGAAGCTCGCCTATGATGGCACCCACTTACACGGGTCGCAGTGGCAGCGGTCAGGACGAACGGTGCAGGGAGAGGTGGAGCAGGCATGGACGCGCCTAACCCAAGAGCACCGACGGTTTGGTTTTTCGGGGCGCACCGATGCGGGGGTGCATGCCCAGGGGCAGGTGGCGCATGTGCATACCGAAACACGCCACCCAACGACAACGATACAACGTGCGCTCAATGCGCTGTTGCCAGATGATATAGCGGTACTGGAGACGTGGGAAGCTGATCTTACCTTTCATGCACGGTTTAGGGCAAAATGGCGATGGTACCGCTATTGCATTGCTACGGCTACCGTTCTGCTGCCACCGCTTCGGCACTATGTTGTGCATATGCCCTATCCGTTGGATGTGGCGGCGATGCACAACGGGCTGCAAGCCCTACGGGGGCAGCACAATTTTGCCGCCTTTACCACAGCAAAACACCAGGGATCTACCGAACGGGTATGTTATTATGCCGCATGTGGTAGCATATATTGGGCAGACCAACCGCTTATTGCCATAGACCTTGTGGCAAATGGGTTTTTGCAGCATATGGTACGGATGATCGTCGGGTCCTTAGTACTCGTGGGGAATGGGAAAAAATCACCAGAAGCGTTTGAGCAAATATTGCACAGACAAGATCGTCAGCAAGCAGGAGCCACCGCTGCTGCCCATGGGTTGACTCTCATGGCAGTTGGGTATTCAGGGGAAAGTTATGAAAACGTATTCACAGAAAAAGTCTGAAGTCCAGCGCAATTGGTATGTTATTGATGCCCAAGGACAGGTATTGGGTAGACTAGCCACCCAGATAGCAACTATTTTGCGCGGCAAACATAAACCAACCTACACCCCATCTATGGATGATGGAGATTTTGTTATCGTGGTTAATGCGGATAAAGTTCGCCTAACGGGGAGCAAGCCCGTTCAGAAGGTCTACTATCGACACTCGGGCTATCCAGGCGGTCTGCGCCAAATATCTTTCAAAGAGATGATGCAGAAACACCCGGATCGGGTCTTGCGGCTTGCGGTGCGTGGCATGCTGCCCAAAACCCGTATGGGACGCAAGCAGTTGGTCAAATTGCGTATCTACGCTGGACCAAA
>CAZLKK010000039.1:5658-12966 GCA_964559995.1 uncultured Chloroflexaceae bacterium | reverse complement strand
ATGCTGCACAGCAACCTATTGCCTATGTACCACGTCCAAATGGGTAATAGCGAGAAGCAAGGAAGAGATTGCACAATAATAAGCCCAACGGCTCCCAGGGTGTGTGGAGCCGTCATACATCATGAGGGGAGCAATGCGTCATGAGTGAACAGGCGTACTATTATCAAGGAACAGGTCGCCGCAAAACGGCGGTAGCTCGGGTGAAACTTTTTCCTGGCAGTGGGGAGTTTCTCATCAACGGGCGCAAGCCAGATGACTATTTTGGTCCACGAGACCTCTGGATGAAGCAACTGCAACAACCGTTAGCTTTGACAGAAAACCTGACCACGTATGATGTCTTCATCAAGGTGCGTGGGGGAGGGGTCTCTGGTCAAGTTGAAGCGGCACGTTTGGGCATTAGTCGGGCGTTGCTCGATAGCAACGATGAATTGCGTCCACCGCTTAAAAAAGCCGGGTTGCTTACCCGTGATGCTCGCGCCAAAGAGCGCAAAAAGCCAGGACTCAAACGGGCGAGGAAGCGACCACAGTACACAAAACGCTAGTATGGTTCTCGCTTGAACCTAGCCCCTTTTCTTACCGCGGGGCGGAGGGATACTACCGGAGAGCCGTTGTAGGCAACGGCTCTACAACCAAAACTACCCCTGTAAAGAGGAGCAGAAAGGTTCAAGGGCTATGCGGGTCATAACGGGAACGGCAAAGGGGCATAAGCTCAAAGCCCCCCCAGGGTTATCTACCCGCCCCATGCTAGATCGGGTCAAAGAGTCGCTGTTTTCGGTGCTAGAGGGGTATGGGGCATTGGTTGGCAACGTGCTCGATCTCTACGCCGGCAGTGGGTCGCTAGGGATTGAATGTCTCTCACGCGGGGCAGATGCGGCGACCTTTGTTGAGCAGAGCAAGGGACTATGCCGCATCATACAGCAAAATCTGGAGCATACCGGTTTTCAAGAGCAGGGGCGTATTTGCTGTATGGCGGTAGAGCGGTATATGCGGGGGAAGATTCCAGAGTCAACCTATGCTATAATCATTATGGACCCGCCGTATGCCGACCCGCACATAGAAGATACCATACAGACCGTTGCTGAATCAAAGGTGGGCATGGTTGAAGGGGTGCTGATTGTGGGACATTCACCGCGGGTCGCCCTGCAAGATGCATACGGGACATACGCTCGGCTCAAATTTCGTCGGCTTGGGGATTCCTGTTTTTCTATTTATGAGCGCACATCGTAAGGGGAAATGGTCCCCCCGCTCACCGGCAATTGTACTAAGGATAACCACTCGTGACCATAGCACTATATCCTGGAAGTTTTGATCCTGTCACCAATGGACACCTTGATACCGCCTTTCGCGCCGCCCGTTTGTTTGACCAGGTGGTGATGGGGGTCTTTGATCGCCCAAATAAAAACATTTTGTTTTCCACAGAAGAACGGGTAGAACTGCTCCAACAATCTATCAAAGATCAACCCCGTATTCGGGCAGTCTCCTACTCCAAACTTACCGTCCAGTATGCACGGGAGATAGGCGTAAGCGTTATTGTCCGGGGGCTGCGTGATGTGAGCGATTTTCAACACGAGTTTCAAATGGCGCAGATCAACCAGACGCTAGACGAAGACATAGACGTAGTAGTCTTTATGGCAAACCGCAAATTTACCTTTTTGAGTTCTAGTGCTGCCCGCGAAATAGCCGCACTAGGTGGTGATGTGAGCGAGTTTGTGCCTGCGCCGGTGGCTGAGGCACTCTATCGGAAAATCCGGCAGACCCATGCAGGACTATGTTAGATAGCTAGATAGCTAAATAGCTAAGGAACAGCCAGTATCCTACCAGCAGTAAGGAGGTGGTTATCATCGAGCTTGACGATCTCATAGATGAAATGGAAGAATCGCTTGCGTCAGGACGACGTATACCATTTAGCGGGTATCTGCTGGTGGAAGAAGAGCATATTCTCGACATCATAGACCGAATGCGCGTGGCTGTCCCGGAAGAGTTGAAGAAAGCTCGGCGGGTGGTTCAGGAGCAAGATAGATTGCTTGAAGAAGCTCGCGCTCGCGTACAACAGGTGCTTGAGGAACAAGGATTGATGGCGGCAATTGAAGATGAACGCCAACGGCTCTTGCAGCAGGCAGAGGAAGAAGCTACCCAGGTGCGGGCAGGTGCCGATGCATATGCCCAACAGGTGCTGAAAGAGCTTGATGATCGGCTCGAAAAGCTGCTCACCAGTGTGCGAAACGGTCTGGATACGCTTTCCCGTTGACCAGGTATCGCGCCGTATCCTGACACACCTATGCGCTAGAATATCCGCATAATGTCATGTCAGGAGGGGCTATGTCACATATCAAATTTAACATTGCACAACTTTTGCGCCAAGAGATAGGGGCACAGCGTGAATATCGCTTTACGGAGCCTACGCTGCCATTGGATGATACGCTTGTCTTGCGGGAGGTTCACGGCACAGTGCATTTTACCCGCACGGCAACCGGTGTCTGTGCTCATATCTGGTCACACGGAACGGTGCAACTGACGTGTGTACGTTCGCTGGAACTCTTTGATTATGCGGTGACACTTGATGTCACTGATGAGTTTCATGCTACGGTAGATGTTATCGCCGGCGTACCGCTGGCAAAACCAACCGAGGAAGACCCGTTTTTGCTGGACGAACTGCATATGGCAGACATTGGCGAGGCGATACGGGAGTATACCTTGCTTGAATTGCCCATTAACCCCGTCTGTGCAGCCTACCGCGACCATCCTGTGGGGTATACCATAGAGATATTCGCTGATGATGACCCATCTACAACGGACGACACCGACGAGGTAATAGACGAACGATTAGCAATATTGAAAAGCTGGAAACATACCTAAACATACCTAGAGGAGAGAGCTTGTATGGGTGCAGTACCAAAGAATAAAGTATCTCGTAGCCGGCGGGGGAACCGTCGGCAGCATCAACGCTTGAGTGCGCCGTTGCTCGTGACGTGTCCCAAGTGTGGCGAAATGATGCAAGCCCATCGCGTGTGCAAATCTTGCGGCACGTACAAAGGTCGGCTGGTCCTTCGGATGAAGGATGAAAACACAAACGATTAAAGGCTAATACGCTCTGATGCTGAGGGGGAAGTTCTCACAGGGAGGAGCAGGAGTAAGCATGGCACGCTATGCGGCAATTATCGGTTGGGGTATGGCGGTCCCAGACCGGGTTTTGACCAACGCCGACCTTGAGCAGATGGTGGACACGTCAGATGAGTGGATTCGCGCTCGCACGGGCATTGCTGAACGACGTATCGTATCGCCAGGAGTGGCGACATCAGACTTGGCTACGCGAGCTGGTCAAGCGGCATTGGATCGGGCACATGTCGCTCCTGATGAGGTAGATTTGGTGGTCTTGGCAACCTGTACCCCAGATCGGCTCTTCCCGGCTACCGCCTGCACCGTTCAGGCAAATCTGGGGATACCTCATGCCGGTGCTTTTGACCTTGTGGCGGCGTGTAGTGGCTTTCTGTATGGGTTGAGCGTTGCCAGTGCCATGATCCAGAGTGGCGCACACCAGACTATCTTGTTGGTGGCAGCCGATGTGTTTAGCCATATCCTGAATTGGCAAGATCGCAATACCTGTATCCTCTTTGGTGATGGAGCAGGGGCGGTGGTGTTGCGGGCGAGTGAAGAACCTGTAGGCGTTCTTACATCGGTGCTAGGGTCGTGGGGCAAAGGGGAAAGTCTGATGATGCGCGAGGCAGGTGGTACAAAACTCCCCCTTACCGCGCAACTGATAGACGAACATCGCAACTGTTTTGTTATGCAAGGACGCGAAGTCTTCAAGCATGCCGTTCGGGGTATGTGTGATTCGGCAGAGCAAGCGATAGCCAATGCTGGTTTGACCAAAGAGGACATCCATATGGTCATTCCCCATCAGGCAAACGTTCGTATTATTGAGTCTATAGCCAAGCGGCTAGACCTCCCGATGGAGCGCGTCTTTGTCAATATAGAACGCTATGGCAATACCTCTGCTGCATCCGTGCCTATTGCGCTTTTTGAAGCAGCAGAACAGGGCAAAATTTCCCCCGGCGATTACCTCCTGCTGACGGCGTTTGGTGGGGGGCTAAGTTGGGCATCGCTTGTTGTGCGGTGGGGGAGCTAGGGCTAGGGCAATTGCAACGTCCAGTTTGCCCCCCATCCGCTGCTCCTTCCCCCACTACGTGGGAGAAGGGGGGCGAGCAGGTTTGGCTCCCCCTCGCCCAACGAGCCGCGAGGGTCAACGAGCGGGTAGGGGTACACGGCAGTACGCCCAATGTAAGGGGGGGAGCGGGTGGGCAAGAAGGGCAAAATTTCTTTGAACGTTTGGAGGATGAAACTGTGACTACAGCTTGGATTTTTCCTGGTCAGGGCGCACAGGTGGTTGGGATGGGACGTGATTTGTATGCCCAAGTCCCCGCAGCACGAGAAGTCTTTGACCAAGCAGATGAGGTACTCGACATCAGTATTGCCCGTCTCTGCTTTGAGGGACCAGAAGTCGACTTGACTGCTACCGAAAATGCCCAACCAGCCCTTGTGACGGTCTGTGCTGCGTTGATGAAGGCAGTAGAGAACTTCACATCGGGCAATGTCTCGCGTCCCGTGGCGGTAGCTGGACATAGCTTAGGCGAATACTCCGCGCTCGTTGCCGCAGGCGCACTCGACCTCGCCACGGCAATACGGCTTGTGCGGCGGCGCGGCGAACTGATGGCAGCATCCAATGAGGGCAAGATGGCAGCAGTCATTGGGATGGATGAGCCAGTGCTTGAAGACCTCTGCCAACAGGCAACTACCGCTACCGACCAACCTGTCGTTATTGCCAACTACAACGCTCCAGGACAGCTCGTCATCAGTGGGGCATCCTCAGCGGTAGACTATGTATGTGGTATGGCAAAAGAGCATGGAGCTAAGCGAGCACTCCCCCTCAACGTGAGTGCTGCCTTCCACTCGCCGCTGATGAACAACGCCGCCGTGGGGATGGCAACAGCCGTAGAAGCCGCTACTATTATGGATGCTGACCAAGCGGTCATTGCCAATGTAACCGCTACCTCCCTGCAAAGTGCAGCCGATATACGCCAAGAACTTGTCGCCCAGGTCACTTCGCCGGTCCGCTGGATTGATTCCGTGCGGTATATGGTAACTCAGGGCATTTCCACGTTTATAGAGATAGGTCCGGGTACAGTGCTAACGGGGCTTATCAAACGTATCGCCCCTGGAGTGCGGCTGGTGAATCTGTGCAATGTGGAGGATGTGCGAGCGTTTGCCTCAGAAAACCGCTGATGTGTCTGGAAGGGCAGGTAGCTATTGTTACGGGGGCTTCCCGTGGGATAGGGCGAGCCACTGCTCTTGAACTTGCTCAACTAGGTGCGCGGGTGGTGGTCAACTACCACCACAACGCGGCAGCAGCCGAAGAGGTCGCAGCACAAATAGACCAATCTGGTAGTCAAGCATACCCTTATGCCGCAGATGTCAGTGATGAAGCAGCGGTACAAAGGATGATGGAGGCGACCCTGCAACAGTGGGGTCGTCTTGACATTTTGGTCAACAATGCCGGTATTACCGATGATGCCCCATTTGTGCGAATGCGTGAAGACCAATGGCACAACGTACTCAAAACAGACCTAACATCGATCTTTCTTTGTTGCAAGGCAGCACTCACCCCTATGCGGCAGCAACGGTATGGGCGCATTGTGAATATTGGGTCGTTGGCGGGGCTTTCTGGCAATGTTGGGCAGGCAAACTATGCCGCAGCGAAAGCTGGTTTGGTAGGCTTTTCCCGCGCATTAGCCCGTGAAGTTGCCCTGGACGGTATCACCGTCAATGTGGTAGCACCGGGCTATATTGAAACGGAACTTATCCACTCCGTTTCGCCAGCATTGAAGGAATGGGCATTGAGTGCCATTGCTATTCAACGCTTTGGTAAGCCAGAAGAGGTCTCGGCATCCATTGCCTTTCTCGCCTCACCGCGTGCGTCTTATATCACGGGGCAGGTCTTAACGGTTGACGGCGGGTGGGTGATGCCGTAGCAGGTAGCCATATGGGTTATGCATGGACTTTTCAAACCAAGTTGCGATTGTTACTGGCGGCTCCCGCGGGATTGGTCGGGCTAGTGTGTATGCGCTGGCACAGCGTGGCGCACATGTGCTCTTTTGCTACCAAACCCAGCATGCTGCTGCCCAAGCAACCATCGACTTATGTGATGGGCTTGACGGAACGGTTGTTGCGCTGCAAGCGGATGTAGGCTATGGTGAGACGGGCAAACTGCTGGTAGCGCAGGCAATGGAGCGGTGGCAGCGGGTAGATATGCTCATCAACTGTGCCGGCAAAGCCCACTATACCCCTATTGAACAGCTTACCCTAGACGATTGGAATGGGCTTATGGATACCAACCTCACCGGCACTGCGCGTATCTGTCAAGCGGTGCTGCGCCCAATGATGAAACAGCGGTATGGACGCATCATCAATGTGGCGGGGTTGCATGGTATCAGTGGCTTTCCTGGGCAGACGGGTTATTGTGCTTCGCTTGGGGGGATCATCGGGTTGACTCGTGCGTTGGCGCGTGAGGTGGTGCATTGGCAGATAACGGTCAATGCGGTAGCCCCCGGCTTTGTTGAGACTGATTTGCTCGCCTGTCTGCCAGCGGGGGTGCGTACTTGGGGCGAGAATACTATCGCCCAACGCCGCTCTGGGCAGCCGGCAGAGGTGGCTGCGGCAGTCGCCTTCCTCGCCTCACCGCAGGCATCCTACATCACGGGACAGACGCTGCCAGTGGATGGCGGCTGGACGATGACGTAGCTCATCCCTTTCCTTTGCTCCCTGCATAGATGATATAGACCCGGTTGTAGAGCCGTAGCATGCAACGTCTCTGTCCCCCTATCCCCTGGTTCCCCTTCCCCCACCGCGGGGAGAAGGGGTTAGGGGCAGGGGGCGGCTCCCCCCCGCACTGGAGGAATGGGAGCGGGGGGAATCGCTACGCAACCGTGGCGATTGCCTGGCGTAGGGCGGTGATATTCTCTGCGACACTCGCCGTTTTGTTGAACACCCCGGAGCCAGAAACAAGACAGGTTGCCCCTGCTTGTACCACCTCAGCAATGTTGTTTGCCTTTACGCCGCCATCCACCTGGAGCTCGGCTTTGGAGCCGATAGCGTCAAGCATCTGGCGTAGCTTGCGTATCTTTGCCGTGCTGCTCTCAATGTAGGATTGTCCTCCAAAGCCGGGATTTACTGACATCATACACACGATATCAATATCGTGAATAACATCTTCGAGCAAATACCGGGATGTGAATTCATCGAAGGAGATTATTG
>CAZLKK010000039.1:0-5648 GCA_964559995.1 uncultured Chloroflexaceae bacterium | reverse complement strand
GTGGAGTCGCCGGGTTAAGCGTGACACCGGCTTTTACTCCTAGCTCTTTGATGTTCTGTATCGTGCGGTGGAGATGTGGGCATGTCTCTACCTGCACTGTGAGAACATCTGCGCCAGCTTTGACAAAATCTGCAAAGTAGCGTTCTGGTTTTTCTATCATCAGGTGAACGTCCATAGGCAGTGTGGTATGCGGCTTGAGGGCTGCCACAATCAATGGTCCAATGGTGATGTTGGGGACAAAGTGTCCGTCCATCACGTCAACGTGCAACCAGTCTGCCCCGGCGGCTTGGGCTTCGGCTACGTGCTCACCCAAGCGGGAGAAGTCGGCGGACAGGATGGATGGGGCGATTTTTATTTGGCTCATAACATAAGTTCCTTAATGGTAAAAAAGGTGAAAGCTGATCTCTATACGTGTTGTTGGTTTTCCCTAGAATATCCCAGGAAAAACCAACAACCATTTCCATGTCGATTTTAGGCTACTTGCTACTTTCCGAGGAGCTTTTCTACCGCTGCGACCACGTTTTCAACGGTAAAGCCAAACTTCTCGTACAATATCTCGGCGGGTGCCGAAGCCCCAAACCGATCTATGCTTATGACATTGGCTTTCTTGCCCCGAATATAGCGACCCCAACCATTGCGGCAGCTGGCTTCAATACCCAAATAGGCTTCTGCATCTGGTGGCAATACGCTATTGCGATAGTCCTCGTCCTGCTCATTGAACAGTTCCCAACATGGCATACTGACAACCCGTGCGCCAATGTTTTTCTCCTTGAGCGTCATTGCGGCTTCCAGCGCAATAGCCACCTCAGACCCCGTAGCCAGCAACACGACATCCGTTGATTCTGGGGTGTAGAGCACATATGCTCCGCGCATTGTGCCTTCCACATCACCAAGTTGCCCATACTTGCCGCTGCTGCTGCGGTCTAGCGTGGGGACAGCCTGACGGGTGAGGATGAGTGCAGTTGGGGCATCCTTGCGCTCCAAGGCGATGCGCCATGCCATTGCCGTTTCGTTGGCATCAGCTGGGCGGATGGTATACAGGTTCGGGATGATACGCAAGGCATGGATATGCTCAATCGGTTGATGGGTAGGTCCATCCTCGCCTAGCCCGATACTATCGTGGGTGAAGACGTAGATAGCTTGCTGCCCCATCAATGCTGCCAACCGCACCGCTGGTTTCATATAATCGCTAAAGACCAGGAAGGTGCCGCCAAAGGGGATAAGCCCACCATGCAACGCCAACCCATTCATTACTGCGCCCATGGCATGCTCACGTACGCCATAGTAGACGTTGCGAGCACCGTAGTTGTCTGGCTGGAGTGGTTCAGAGCTTTTGATAAGCGTGTTGTTGGATGCGTGTAGGTCGGCAGAACCCCCAATGATGGCGGGGATAGCCGGGGCTAGGGCGTTGATAATTTGCCCTGATGCAGAGCGGGTTGCTACTCCCTTGTCGCTTGGCTCAAAGGTTGGCAATACGTCTGCCCAATTGTCTGGCAATGTGCGCTGCCACATAGCATCCCACTGCTTTGCCTTTTCAGGGTGGGTTTGACGATAGCGTTCCAACATTCCCTGCCACGTTTGCTGTTGTTCGGCTCCCATATTCGCGTTTTCTTGCATATGGGTATACACTTCTGGCGGCACATAGAAGGGGGTTTCCTCTGTCCACCCCAATGCCTGCTTGGTGAGGTTGATTTCTTCGTTACCAAGCGGGGAGCCGTGGGCAGAAGCCGAATCCTGCTTGTTGGGGCTACCATAACCAATATGTGAATGGCAAATAATCATGCTCGGCTTGCCGGTTTCGGCGCGAGCTTCTTCAAGGGCTTTTTCTACTTCTGTCATATTGTGGGCATCTACCGAGAGCACCTGCCAGCCATAGGCTTCATATCGTTTGCCAACATCTTCCGTAAAGGACAGGGCTGTAGAGCCGTCAATAGAAATTCTGTTGCTGTCATACAGTACAATCAATTTGCCCAATTTGAGGTGTCCTGCAAAGCTGCTGGCTTCGTGCGATACCCCTTCCATCAAATCGCCATCACCAGCGATTGCGTAGGTGTAATGGTCAACAAGGGGGAAATCTGGCTCATTGAAATGGGTAGCTAGGTGGCGTTCTGCCAATGCCATCCCCACTGCCGTAGAGATACCCTGCCCAAGGGGACCTGTGGTTGTCTCGATACCAGGCGTATGTCCATACTCTGGGTGGCCTGCAGTGCGGCTCCCCCACTGGCGAAAGTTTTTGAGTTCTTCCATTGGGAGGTCATAGCCGGTCAGGTGGAGTAGGCTGTAAATCAACATGGAGCCATGCCCGGCTGATAGCACAAACCGATCCCGATCTTCCCATTTGGGGTCTTTTGGGTTGTGCTTCAAAAACTGTGTCCACAGGACGTATGATACATCAGCCATGCCCATAGGCATCCCCGGATGCCCACTGTTGGCTTTTTGCACACCATCCATTGAAAGAGTACGTATGGTGTTTGCGCTCAAAAGACGAATGTCTTGATTCATGTTTCTCCTCGTTTGTCAGATTTTCTTCATGTACCTTTGTACTTCTGTTCATCTGTCAATTCTTGATGTTAGCGATGTTGCGGTGTTGTTTTGGTCCTTGCTCTGGTTGTTGCTGTGAAGATTCAAGAATGGGATGACCCTGCCGTATGATAGCAGATAACCGCAATATGGACAAGAGCCACACTACAATTGACAGGGCTGTAGCTGAAGTTGCTACGGGAGTATTGCCCTGGTTTTGCCTACCCGCTTTCTCTTGCCCCCGTTCCCACAGCGGGGGGAGGGGGGGAATCAACGGTGAGACGTAGGCTACGGCTCTATGAACGGATATGGGAGCGGGGTACAGGAAGAAGTAATACTCCCTATACTTGAGGAAGAGTATAGGAAATCTTTGATCCTTCAATTGTAATAATATGCTGGTTTTGTAGAACTTGTATTAACCAAACAATCTCTTGTTCAGAAAGAGTCTTCTTGAAAAGACTATTGATGTGATTAAAAAGTGTTTGTACAGTTGCAGGTTTTGCCTTCCCGCTCCGTTGCAGATTACCAACAATAAGTGCTATTTTTTCAGCAGGAGTTTTTTCTTCACTAGAATGTTGAATCGTTGGATTTGGTATCGATATTGTATTCAATGTTGGATAGGAAACCGTATCTCCTTCAATCGTTACAAACCCTTGCTTTTTTAGGGCTTTTATCAATGAAGCTATTTCGTTTTCAGAAAGCGTATTTTGAAGAATGGCTTTGATCGTATTAGAAAGTGCCTGTACGGTTTTTGGTTTACCAACCTTCCGTTGTTCAAGGTTTTTGACTATCAAGTCTACTTTTTCAGGAAGTGTTTTAGCACTTTCTGCTTGAATTACTGGGATAAACATTACATCATCCCATCGGTTGGCACGAATTTTCAAGCTCTTGAGATATTGCATCAGAGGATCAAAACCGGTGTCTTTCGAGATAACATGAAAATAGCCTGTGGGGTCTTGTTGTGATAATTGCCCAAGATAAAAGGCAATATGAAAGTCTAGCGCATTTGATCCATTTGTTACCACTTTGATATACTGAGCACGTTCTCCCATCTGCTGAAGAACCTGAACCGTATCAAAAGGTATTTTCGACTGATTTGGTCCAACAAAGACCAAAACTTTGAAGTTTTCTTTATTGAGTTGTTCTATGGTATCTGGTTGTACGTTCTCAAAATCAATCAAAATATAGTTTGTTTTGGTTGCAAATGTAGGTTGTACACTCGGCTTTGGTGGTATTGGTTTTTCAAGAGAAGAGGGTGTTTGACGATCATTCTCTTCATCAATAGGCAAAGGCAAGGAAGGTAAAGGGACAGGAAAAGTATCTTCTTGTTGGTTTAGGCTATCAATACCGTCCTTAATCGTTTCTGCTTCAATGATAACCGTATGTTTTGGAAAATCGGAGTGATTACCAAAAATATCCATACCAAATTCTGAATCATTGACATGACTAGTAGGGGATGAGAAAAAAATAGCGTCTTCTTGGGGAATATCTGTATCATCAATGGAATCTATCAAGTCAGCAGTATTGTTGTGCAGATACGGCAGATCAATAAACACACATTGCCTCATTGAAGCAGCATTCTGAAATGCTGGAATAGTCTTGGCTTGTTCATAGCAACTCCACGCTTGGCATAAGTTCTCGGTCAATTTACCATCAATGCGAACAACATAAGCATTGCCAAGATTTATCATTGTTGCTGCCCATTCTGAAGGTGTAGTGCTCTTTGTGAAGACCGTTAATGCTTCTTGGTAGTGTACTATTGCCTGTTCGATGTTTTTGTTCCGTGTCCCTATAATGCGGTCTTTGTAGGCATTGCCTAAATTCATCATTGTTGCTGCCCACTCAATAGGCAAAGCTGTTTTGGTAAATATACTCTTACCTATGGCTTCGTAGTTGACAATCGCAATCTCCAAATTGTTTGACCGATCCCCTTGTAGAAAACCCTGTAACACATTGCAGAAATTGACCGTAACTCTAGCCATTTCTGCTGCATAGTCATTAGGCATTTGAGGAAGTATCTTTGTGCTCCATACATACAATGTATCCTTAAAGGAAGTAAGTTTGTCCAGGTTGAACTCAAGTAGTGGGTAAATAACTTCTGGGGTATTTGATTTTTGGGCTAGGGATTGCAAGATCTGCTTGAGGAACTGCAAGGTATCAACAAAAGGTGCCGAGTGACTTTGTATTGACATTAATATCAACCTCTTTTAGTAACTTGTTACATAATAGAGTATTATACCGTAATCAATACCAAAAGGGCAAGTAAAGAGGGAAAGGGTTGGGGATAGGGGGGGAAGAGCCGTGGTATACCACGGCTCGCCATAACGGGGGAAATTTGCAACTCACCGCTGGACTATAGGCAAAAAGAGGCGATAGCTCTTTTTCGTATCCTCAATGGGTTCTTCTCCCGCTCCTGGTTCCTGCGACTCGGCTATGGTGAGCGTTTTGTGGGTTGTTGTCGTGTTGCCTGCCCTATCCGTTATCAGCACATCTAGCACATATTCCCCCGCGGTGATCGTATGGTCGAGCGCAAAGGTCCATCGACCATCCTCATTTACGGTTGTTGTGCCTTGTGCTTGCCCATTCACCACAAACGTTATGGTGCTGTTTGGCTCTGCTGTGCCAGATAGGACGGGATTGTCTAGGGTAATCTGCTTGTCTTCCTCGTCTGTGATAACTGGCGCAGATGGTTTGGTGATGTCTACCGTGATAGTCAAGGGAGCAGATACCTGTTCAATACCACTGGTAGTTATGGTGATAATGTGAAAGGTCTGTTGCCCTTCAGGTAGGGGGACAGATGGGGTACAAGCCCAATTGCCATTGGCATCAGTGATAGTTGTACAAAGGTCTTCATCTGTGCTACCTACTATCGCCATAGTAATAGGAGTATCAGTTCCCCGCTTGATTTTGATAGTAGACTTGGGTTCAGCCGTACCCGTGATGGTTGGTGTGGGTGTGTTGATATAGCTGCCATCTTTCATCGTAATGATAGTCGGTACATTTGGAGTCGTTCCACCTATCGTAATAGTAATAGTCGTGCTACTCTCGTTGCTTGCGGTGTCCACAACAGCTATGGTAAGGGTTTGTTTCCCTGTTGGCAGCGGGGTTATGGGCGTACAAGACCAATC
>CAZLKK010000038.1:17233-18120 GCA_964559995.1 uncultured Chloroflexaceae bacterium | reverse complement strand
CCCCGCTCCCTATGCGAGCCGAGAGGGTCAACGAGCGGATGTATGAGAGTGGGAGAAGAGATGGGAAAGGGTTGTTGCCACCTCTGCACATCAATGGCAAAAAGACTGCTATAATGAGACAATGATGTAGGTTACACATAATTTTGGATCATACACCATGAGAGAAAGGACCAATGTCATGCAAGAAGCCGAGCTACTCCGCCAACAACTAGAGGAAGCACGACAAGCGCAGAATCAAGAAACCGAGCGTCAATTGCTAGAAGAGCTAGGGAGCCACTATTTTTCCATTGGTGAATTTGCCCAAGCCCTCACCTACTATGAGCAAGCGTTGAGCACAGACCGTACCCAGGGGAATCGCACCGGGGAAGTCTCGTTGCTCAACAGCATGGCACTGGTGTATGATGAGCAAGGCGAACCCCAACAAGCCCTGGAACTACTCCAACAAGCCATCCCCATTGTGCGCGACATGGGCGACAGGTCAGGTGAGGCGACTACGCTCAATGATATGGCACTGGTCTACCAAGACATAGGCGAACCCCAACAAGCCCTGGATCTGCTCCAACAAGCCCTTATCCTGCGCCGCGAGGATGGAGACCGAGCAGGGCAGGCAACCACGCTCAATAACATTGCCGGTATCTACCATGCCATAGGCGAACCCTATCGCGCCCTCTCCTTCTACAAGCAGGCATACCCAGTCTTTCAGCAGATTAAACACCGGGCGGGGGAAGCGGCAACCCTGAACAACATGGCTCTTGTCTATCGCAATGTAGGCGAACCCCAACGCGCCCTGGTGTTGCTCCAACAAACGTTGCCCATCCGCCGCGAGGTAGGCGAGCAGGTAGAAATTGCCAATACGCTTACCTGTATGGCTTCTGTCTTAATGGACA
>CAZLKK010000038.1:15331-17223 GCA_964559995.1 uncultured Chloroflexaceae bacterium | reverse complement strand
CCTAGACCGCCGCGAAGATGCTATGCACTATATGGAGCAGGCAATTACCGTCTTGGATGCTGCCCACTTGAGCCGAGATATAGCGGGGCATACCACCGAGATGCTCAAACAGGTGTTGGCAACCATGCAGCGCAATGAATCCCTCAGCAAGCTGCGTGACGAGACCGAAACCATGTCTACAAACCAAGTCCAGCAAATTGTAGGCAATACGATTGCCGTCATGACCGTAGCGCAAGACCAATGGGCAGAATGGCATACCTCTATGGCAGGGGCATTGCAGCATGCCGAACAGCAAGGCGAAACGTGGCAGGATGAGGCAGCCTTTTTCCAAGCGGTCATCAAAATACTAGACGGGCAATCTCCCACACTGCCAGAACAACACCCCTATGCCCAAGCGGTAGCAGAGATGAACCGTGGTATTCGCGCCGGGCGGGTGCGAATAGTCCCAATTGAAGAGGAGCAGACCGAATCGCCAGAGGAAGCCGCCTCGCTCAACTCAATGGCGCAGGTGTATATGGAGAATGGGCAACATCAGAAAGCCCTGGAAATCTACCAAAAAGCTCTAGCTATCTGTCGCAAGGCAAAAGATGTGGTTGGTGAAGCCAATACCCTAAGTGCTATTGCAGAGGTTCACCATGCCCTCGGTCAATCACAACAAGCGGTGGATTACTACGACCAAGCCCTTGCGCTCTACCGTGAGCATGGACGGCAGCATGGCGAAGTCCTCGTGCTTGACCAGATGGCTCTTCTCTACCGTAACATTGGGCAGCCCCATCATGCGCTTGAACTCTACGAGCAAGCCTTGCCCATTTGCCACAACATCGGTGACAAGCCCAACGAAGCCGCCACGCTTAATGGTATGGCATCGGTTTTAATGGACCTGGGGCGGTATGACGAAGCCTTGACGACCTATGAGCAGTGCGCGGACATTGAGCGGGAGCTAGGCAACTATGCGGGTGAGGCAGCAGGCTTAATTGGCGCAGCCCGCTTGCTCTATCGCCACTTGCACCGCCACGAGGATGCGGTAGCTACGCTGGATAAGGCGATCCATATGCTGGAGAGCACCGGCTTGTCGCAGGATGCCGCCGGGCATACAACGGCGATGCTCAAACATGTTGCGGCTATGATGCGCCGCAGCGAAGACCTCGACATTATCCCTGATGGGGTGCAAAAGATGTCTGCTGACCAAATCCAACAAATGGTCAGTAATACGATTACCGTGCTGACAATGGCACAGGACAAACGCGCCGATTGGTATGCGGCTATGCAGGGGGCATTGCACGAAACGCAACAGCGCGGGGAAGGCTGGCAACCAGAGGCAGATTTCTTCCAAGCCATATTGACGCTGCTAGACGGCAAGATTCCCTTGTTGCCAGATGACCATATCTATGCGCCAGTGTTGGCAGAGTTGCTCCAGAATGTGCAAGCGAGCCATGCCCATGAGACTGCGCCGCCTGTAGAAGAGGTCGCTAGGGCAGTAGAGGACTACATACGGGCGAAGGATATGCAGACTCGACGGCAGGTGCTTGAAGCCCAAGAGATGCTGCTCTTCCGTCCGGGGGCGGCAGTGTTGCTAGAACAAAAAATGCACCGTGCCCAAGCAGAGGGGGAACAGGCAAAGGCTGCCATGCTGCACGATTTGCTGAACTTGTTACAAGCGTGTACTTCCAATGGTATCGCCGCTACCTTTGCCCAACGTACCACAAGCCAATCTTGCGACCCTGCACTCATAGATGAATTGGTGACGCGCACAGTAGCCGCGTTGCGGGGCGAGCCGGAAAAGAAACTAGAACACACCACCTACCTCACCCAGTTGGATTCGCGCATCCAGGATGACCACATCAAGCCGTTGATCCATACGATACAGGTAGCCATGTTTGGGGCAAATATCC
>CAZLKK010000038.1:0-15287 GCA_964559995.1 uncultured Chloroflexaceae bacterium | reverse complement strand
TAGCTAAGGGGAGCACTTCCTAGACCATTGGAATAGATATGCCAATAACACCATTCGCCAAACTCTCGCCTTGCTGCAAGATAGATACGCTTGCCCATCAATCGCTCTACACCCGGCTGCTTGTGCCAGCTATGCGTGACCAGCGCGAAGAACTGCTCGACACCCCTACCGTTGAGCAATCAAGCCTCGCCGCGAACCTTGCAGACATCCGCATGGTCAATCGGTGGCTTGGCGATAGTGCTGCGCTGGAGCATGTCCTTGCGCCGCTGTGCCAGCGTATGCTATCCTTACCATCCTCACCATCCTCACCATCTCGCCAGCAGCAGCCTATCACGTTGCTAGACGTAGCGACAGGATCAGCAGACCTGCCAATGGCTTTGCACCGTTGGGCAAAGCGACAGCATATCCCCTTGCATATCTACGCTTCAGACGTGCTGATGGGCGCACTCGCGGTAGCCCGTCAGCAAACCAACGCCAGCATACCGCTTATCTGCCACGATGCCCTTCACCTGCCCTATGCTGATGGCACGTTTGACTTTGTGACCTGTGCCAAAGCCCTGCATCACTTTGCCCCACAAGCAGCCCAAGAGTTGCTCCGTGAATTGGCACGGGTAGCCCGCCGTGTCGTGGTGGTAAGTGATCTCAGCCGTTCGTGGGTAGCCTATTGGGGGGCGCATGCGCTTGGTTTGGTGCAGCGCAGCGATATTAGCCGGCATGACGGTCCGCTCTCGGTGCTGCGTGCCTATACCCCAACCGAAGCGTGCCAACTTGCCCAACAAGCAGGGCTACAAGCAGAGATTACTACCGATTACCTGTTTCGGTTGATGCTGGTTATCCAGCGAGGGTAGGCTACTGGTCACTGGTCTACTGGCTACATAGGACCGGGGGTGCCTTTTGAGGCACGGACAATTTCGTCTATCTCTTCATCGGAAGGTCCACCGCCATTTTGCGCCCACCACTGCCGATACCAACGCAGATTTTCGGTGAAGGCTGCCAACACCTCATTGGCAGTTAGGGGGCAAACTTTTTCGCGCAACATCTCCATTGTCTCTTCCCGATCATCAGTACTGATATTGCCCATCCCCCATAGAATACGCTCTGCCCGTAGGAAAAATAATTCCCGCTCGATAGGCGGAAACTCGCCGTCTATTGAGCGAATGTTGCCCAGGTAGCAGATGGTGCGCTGGCGGGGGCTACCCGATTCGTCACGGTAGCTCTCGACGAGGTAAGCATCGTGAAAACTGGTATTTGCGGTTATGGTTTTGTGTCGGCGTACTACCCATCGTACATACATCGGGACTGTCTCCTCAAAAGACCTTCCCTAAAATTATACCGTATGATGGGGGGATTTTGAACCCTAATATATCATTCTTGCTTGAAAGAACATGGGGGACAGGAAAGCAACATATAAACAAGCTACCCAAACCATTGTTGCATTATCGTGCGAAGTTTGACAAACGTAGGATCAGTGCATCCCTGAAAACGGACCTTCCTGGCAAGATCACGGTAGAGTGACGAAGAACGCGCTGTCTTTGTCAACCGCAAAATAGCTTCTACGGCTTCTTTTTCTGGCTTTACCGCTCCCTTCCCCTCACGCGCATGAAACCGTTTCACCATTGCTCTGGTCCTTAAAAATGCTCAGTATACTGACCCGCTCAACCCTGGTTGCCATTATACCCTATCTGTCCATTGTGCAAGAGGTAGGGAAATGTCCTTTCACTACCCAAACCATTGCTCCAGTGTTATATAGAGCCTAACCAATGGCTTACTCATAATGATATGTCCGAGAAATGACGAATGTTGCGGTATCAAGTATGCGTTGTGTCCAAGTCTCGTGGAGTACCCCTCCCCATGATTGCTCAAACTGCTCACGCTGCTGGTCTGGACAGGTTGTCCAACAACCATATGCATCACGCGCAAGCAACCACGAAAGCCCCTCTGGTGCATCCACTACCAATTGGATAGCATCACTGCCAACAAGCACACGAAAGTCCCATCCTGTCGCTTCTCGTTGCAAAAAGGTATGTACTGCATCCCGCCGATAGTATTGTACAGCGTCTATTTCGGCAAGGTGACGGTTGGCAGCGTGACAGATAACAAGAGCTTGGGTACGGGCTTCATTTTGGTGTCCATTTTCATATGAAGGCGGGGCATAGGGAAGTGCTGATGTTCCTACCGGAGTACGCAAATGGAGCGGAAACACGGGCTTGTCCGTAGCACTATGCCGCAGAATACCGCTGCGATCTACGTAAATGTGGAGCGTAGTAACGCTGTTGGATGGATTATGCAAGGCAATAATACCCCCGCCAATGCGATAGGTATTCAGCAAAAGTGTTCGTTGTGGCTTACTTAGGCTAAGAGTCTTGGATTTCATGTATGAAAGTTCTCCCTCCTTACTTCTGTCTTGTGGTATCATAGTGTATGGTGCAATACGCTGTTTTGCATCAACTAAGCAATCGTCTCCCCTAATACTGGTTCCAGCAGTATGGGGAGACACAAGCGACAAACTGTTGTACGCTATTCGTGAACAAAGTACCACATTTTTAAGCAGGTGTCAACCTTTATGAAAAGGTTTGGAGAAAAGGTCCATACACTCCGTATGAAACAAGGCATGACAGTACGAGAACTAGCTCAAGCTCTTGGTTATGCGAGTTACAGCCATATTAGCGACATTGAAACAGGACGAAGAAACCCGTCACTTGATTTTGCCTTGAGAGTATCTCGGTTGTTTGGAGTAACCACTGACCAACTTTTGAAAGATGAGCAGGATATAGAAGAATAGTATCGCGGCATTATAGTGCTAGTGCTTCTCCCATCACCTGCACACCTTCCCCTCACACGCATAGAGCCGTTTTACCATTGCTCTGGTCCTTTGCTCTGTCTCTAGTACCTGACCCTTGCCATTATACCATCCCATCTGTCCCCATTATCCCCCATACTATTGACAGCATGCCCCCCCCATAGCTACAATAGGTTTAACAAAACAAGAGCGGCGAGAGAGAGAGACCAGAGAGAGATACGACCAACAGATTATGAAACCATCAGTCATACGGCAAGCCCTCAACCTCGGCTTAGGAGCGGCAGCCAAACTCACCGGACCACACCTGCCCCAACGGTTCCGTCAACCCCTGCCCCAAACTACCGGCACCATCCCACTGCACCACCTGCATCGCCCGGTCCAGGTGATGCGTGACAGATGGGGCGTTCCCCACATCTACGCCGACAACAACCACGACCTCTTCGCTGCGCTTGGCTACGTCCATGCCCAAGATAGGCTTTGGCAGATGGAGCTCAACCGTCGAACGGGACACGGGCAGCTTGCCGAGGTGCTTGGTCCACTGGCACTCGATACAGACCGCTTCATCCGTACCCTGGGATTTGGGCGGGTT
The DNA here is from genome assembly GCA_964559995.1 of uncultured Chloroflexaceae bacterium. Lineage (GTDB taxonomy): Bacteria > Chloroflexota > Chloroflexia > Chloroflexales > Chloroflexaceae > JAAUSY01. The sequence goes on along the minus strand of CAZLKK010000038.1, from coordinate 11,898 downwards.
GCCCAACAGGAAGCCCACCTGCTTGACGAAAATTGCCTGCATGTCGTTCATGCCTATATAGGCGGTGTCAACCACTACATCGAAACCAACATGCACCGTCTGCCAGTGGAATATGGCATGGTTGGGCTAGAACCGCGCCTATGGACCGTTGCTGATACGCTGGTATGGAGCAAGATCATCGCACTGAATCTCTGTGGCAACTGGACAACCGAACTGTTGAATAGCAGCATCCGCTCGCTGGTTGGCGATGAGCATACCTGCCCCTTTGAGTACCCTGCCGACCACCCGCTCACGATACCGCCACCCGCCCCCAAGCCTGCTGCCCCTTTCCCATTGACAGGCGAGGGGGGACAGGGCAGCAATGGGTGGGTAGTCAGCGGCGAACGAAGCGCATCGGGTAGCCCCCTGCTTGCCAACGACCCCCACCTGCTCTTGACACTCCCCTGCATCTGGTATGAAGTGCATCTCACCGGCGGCGACTATGCCGTCACCGGCGTGTCCTTCCCCGGTATCCCGGCTATCCTCATTGGACACAATGCCCACATTGCATGGGGCATCACCAACTCTATGTCTGATGTACAAGACCTCTACATGGAACGATTCGCTATCAATACCCCTACACCAAGCCAAACTCCCCCCCGCTACCTCTGGAATGACACATGGCGCGAGGCGGAAGTGGTCAAGGAAGAGATTACCGTTCGTGGCAAACCCCACCCCCATGTTGAGACGATCCACATCACCCACCACGGACCGGTTATTACGCCGGTTGCTGCGCCCCCAAAAAGCCCCCTCGCCACCCACTGGCGCAGTTCACAGAGCCATGCCCCTGCTACCCATGTTGCCCATCCCTGGAAAGAAGAACTCGCGCTCCGTTGGACTGCCCTACAACCTAGCACCATTTTCCCTGCCCTGCTTGCGCTCAACCAAGCACAAGACTGGCAACAGTTTCGTGCGGCACTGGCGCAGTGGGATGTTCCCCCGCAAAACTTCATGTATGCGGATACCGCTGGACACACCGGCTATGCCCTAGCCGGCGCACTGCCCATCCGTAAGCAGCACAATAGCCAAATGCCATTACCCGGTTGGACTGATACGTATGATTGGACTGGCTATGTACCAACAGACGAACTCCCCGCGCTGTTTGACCCACCGGAGGGGTACATCGTCAATGCCAACAACCGCATCACCGACGACTCGCACCCTCACCGCGAGTCGCTCAAGGGCAACTGGTTTGCTGGCTATCGGGCTGCTCGCATTACCGATATGCTCAACGCCACACCACGCCACACCATCGCCAGTTTTGCCGAGATACAACAAGATGTCTATAGCATCCCCGGTAAAGAACTGGCACGGGTCATGGCGAATGTCCCGCTGAAAACGCCGCTAGAAAAGCATGCCCGTGATCTGCTTGTAGCGTGGGATGGATACCTCACCAGCAATTGCGTTGGTGGCACCATTGCTACGGTGCTGCGCTTTCACCTAGAGCAATTTGCCCATAGTGACCTGAACACGCTATACTATGCTCAAGCCGGTATTGGCGCATTTGCCACATTGCCCTACAATAGCCTGATAGGGCGGCAAGCCTTGCCTGGCATCATTGCCCAAATAGACGCAGCAACGACCCGTGAGCAGCGGGCTGCCTGGCAAGCCTTGCTCCAGAAGAGCATGCACCAGACCGTCAAGGAGCTACAAGAACGGTTTGGCAAAGACCCGCGCACATGGCGGTATGGACAGATGCACCGCCTTGAACTGCGCCACCCGCTTGGCTTGGCTGCGCCGTTGGCACCGCTCTTTAACCGTGGACCGTGGGAGACCGGTGGCGATTTGGACACCGTTTGTATGGGCTATACGCCGCGAGCTACCCCCACGGGGACTATCTATGTGGGACCTTCCTATCGCCAGATATGTGATACTGGCAATTGGGATGCAAGTTGTAGTATCATAACAGGGGGGCAAAGTGGACACCCCGCCAGTCGCCACTATAGCGATATGGTGTCGCTCTGGTATACTGGCACCTACCACCCGATGTTGTGGAGCCGTACCGAGGTGGTGCGCCATACTGTCGCTGCCCTAACACTGGAGCCTGAACAAAAATCGTAGAGAAAGCCCGCTTGTATGACAACAGTTGAGTTAGCTTCATCATCGCATACACATCACGAGCATGAGCTAGTCGGCAGCACTACTCCACGCCGCTTTGCCATATCCATTGAGCAGATTGCCTACCTTGCGATTTTCGTGCTCGCGCTATTGATGCACCTTTGGCAGCTTGATGGACGAGCATTGCACCACGATGAAACGCTGCATGCATCCTATTCTTGGTACATCTTCCAGGGGCAAAGCTATATGCACGACCCCCTCTTGCACGGTCCCTTCCTCTACTACATGGGCGCGGTGATGTACTTTCTCTTTGGTGACAATGACTTCACTGCCCGGCTTGGCTTTGCGCTCTTTGGCACGGTCATGACCATCCTGCCCTACCTTGTGCGGCGCGAAATAGGCAAACCTGCCGCGTTGCTCGCCTCGCTCTACCTACTTATCTCACCGAGCTTTCTGTATATGGGGCGGTTTGCTCGCCACGACATCTACTCTGTCACCTTTGAGCTACTCGTGTTTATCTCGATTTTGCGCTATACCAGCACGCGCAAAGCCCGCTGGCTCTATACCGGCGTGATAGCCTTTGCGCTGATGTTTGTCAACCAAGAGACAAGCTATCTCTTCCTCGTGATGGTTGCTATGCCGCTGGTCTTTATGTTCCTGTGGCGGGTGATGAAGCCGGGGATTCTCGTGGTAATGGCAATGGCTGTCGCAGTCGCATCGTTGGTGTTTGTGCTGCCGGGTGAGGCACAGACTGGCAGCGAAAATAAGGCAATACGTGACGAGACGACCAACGAGATACAGGTGAAAGAACCAGGACCGCTGTTTGGTTGGGGACCGCTAGAGACCGCCGACAACGACTTTGCCCTACGTATCCGCAACCGCTCCGATAACGATAGCGGCAAATCACTTGTTGAGAACTTTGGTCGCTATATAGGTGAACTGTGGACCTTTTTTCGCCACCCGGCGGTGCTGAGTGCCATTGGCATAACGCTTGGCGGGTTGGCATTACTCGTTTGGCTCATTTGGTTTTGGCGTGATGCAGCGGGGGCAAGCGCGTGGGATAGGGCATGGCAGCGGGGGGATGCGGTAATGCCAGTTTATGCTAGTCTTGTCGCCAACAAACGCTGGCTTATTGCCATTGGGCTATTTTTGCTAATCTACGTCTTTTTCTTCACAGCATTTTTGACCAACATCTTGGGGATTATCACCGGCACGACAGGCTCGTTGCTCTATTGGATGGCACAGCACCATGTTGAGCGCGGCGGACAACCCACCCACTACTACGGGGTGTTGTTAGCCGTCTATGAGCCATTGCTAATTCTCTGGGTCATTGTGGGGTATATCCTGTTGGCTGTCGCGGGGGTAAAACGACTTATGCACCGCGCCCCCGTATCTCCCCAAGACAGACACGAACCGCGAGAGTCAACGAGCGAAACTGCTCCCGCTCCCCCCGCTCCCACAACGGACGAGGGAGAAACGCTACATCCCCAAACCACGACCCCTACCGCTAACCCCTCCCTGGAACGCCAACCCGCATATGTCCCGCTCTTCTTGGGGTGGTGGAGTATTGTTGCCCTGCTGATGTACACTTGGGCAGGCGAAAAGATGCCCTGGCTCAGTACCCACATTGCGCTGCCTATGACGCTGTTTGCAGCATGGGCATTGCAACGGGTGCTGTTTGGGCATCCAGACCGCCCGACAATCCCCCCCCTTGACCCATCTAGGCGGGTGTTGTTCTTCTTCTTTATTGGGCTATTCCTAGCGACTAGCGGTCTCAACTATGTGGTCATTACGACCTTTGTCGGGGCAGAGGTTCGCACCAATGTACCCGGCTTGATACTCGTTGCGCTAGTAATGGTCCTGTTCCTCATGGTCATCCTGCTCGCCGGGATGAACTGGGGGTGGCGATGGGCATTAGGGGTGCTTGCCATCTGTATCACGTTAGTCGGTGGGATGTATACTTTTCGTAGTAGCTACCGCCTCGCCTACGTCACCGGCGATGTTCCCCGTGAAATGTACATCTACACCCAAACCTCGCCTGACGTGCGTAATGTGGTACGAAAGTTGGAAGAGATTTCCTACCGGCGCACCCGCGGGTTGCATATGCCGGTGATGTATGACAACGAGACCGTCTGGACATGGTATCTTCGCAATTTCACCAATGCCCAAAGGAGCGGCACTACCATGTCGCCGCCGGCAAATGATGTGATGGCAATTGTGTTGCTCCAAGAGAACTACAACAACAGTGAGCAAAACCGCGACTATTTGGAGCCGTTTATTCGCCAACGCTACCCATTGCGTTGGTGGTTTCCTGAAGATGGTACCTACCGTTTGCGAAAAGGATGGGCAGACCCGGATGAGGAGCCTGCGTCATTGTTGGCACGGGTGCTGCGCCAGCCCTTCCAAGACGAAACGCTCATTGAGCTATGGGAATTTTTGATCTACCGTGACCCCGGACAGCCGCTTGGCTCTACAGATTTTATTTTGGCAGTGCGCCCCGAAATAGCCGACCAGATGGGATGGGGGCTAGGGGCAACCCTATCGGGAGAATGAGAGAAGGCAGGAGTAGCTAACCAAACCTATGACAACAGAAATCCTGAAACCACAACCTGCGCCACAGACGGCACAACAACCCTCGTGGCTTGAGCGCACCTTCCACCTGACCAGCGTGCAGATGGAAGTCGCTGCCTATGTGCTTATCGTCCTATTGAGCATCATTACCCACCTGTGGCAGCTAGACAAGATGGCAATGCACCATGATGAGTCTATCCATGCGTGGGCAAGTTGGCGGTACTACAGTGGGCATGAAGGGTTCAACTGCTACTCTCCGCCCGGCGAGACCCGCACCTCAGCCTCCTACTGCTATGATCCCGTCTACCACGGACCATCGCTCTATATGCTAACGCTGGTTTCCTATTTCCTGTTTGGTGATGGTGATGCCCAAGCCCGCTTGCCAATGGCGGTAGCCGGGGTGCTCATGGTCGCATCATGTTGGATGTTTCGCCCATTGCTAGGGCGGCGTGGTGCGCTCATAGCCGCCGTACTCTTGGCGTTCTCTCCCTCGCTGCTCTACTACACCCGCTTTGCTCGCCACGATGGACTCATGGTGCTGTGGGAAGTGTGGCTTGTGGCGAGCGTCTTTCGCTACCTTGACACCGGCAAGGTCGGCTATCTCTACCTGCTTTCTGCCAGTCTTGCGCTGATCATAGGCACCCACGAACTCTACTACATCCTCTTTTTCATCTTTGGTATCTTTACGCTGATGCGCTTGGCAACAGAAATCCAACTGACAGACCGCTTTATGAACGCGGTATTGCTAATCCTTATTGGTATCTGTTTGGTCTTTATCGTCATCAACCCGCCGCTGCCGGTGGGTAAGGGACTCTATCTTGGCGAAAAGGCGTTTCTGGTGGGGATGGCATTGTTGACGGCGTGGCTCTGCCAGCGGGTGTGGACACATATACCCTTCCTGCGCCCACGGCTCTACACGCTCGTGACAGAACAGCGTACCCACCTCTACATTGCGATTGGCATTTTCGTGTCGCTCTATCTGGTGATGTATACCAACTTTTTCTCCTATCCCCGCGGAGCGTTAGATGGTCTCTACGCAGGACTTGCCTACTGGCTAGGGAGCCAGCAGGAGTATGCCCGCGGTGATCAACCCTGGTACTACTACCTGATGCAACTGCCGCTGTATGAGCCTATCGCCGTTTTGAGTGCGCTTGGGGCAGGGTTCTATCTCTTCACCCGCAAGGGGCTGCGGGGGCAGGAGGTCGAGGAAAAGGTCGCCACGCCCCCCCTAGCAGCAAGCCAGGATGAGCCATCATCCCCTGCTAACTCTGCTGATGCCAGTGAAGATACGGCAAATAATGCTCATGATGGGGAAGCAAGCGAGCATGGCAAGCAACCCTACACCGGCGAGACTGTCACGCTCAATAAGTCATCGTCATCATCATGGCTTGAACGGCTCTACACGCCAATTACGCCTCCCAATGACGTAGACGACCAGGAATCACCAGCGGCAAAACTCTTCCCACTGCTGCTCATTTTCTGGTTGATCAACGCTACGATTATCTTTTCGTGGGCAGGCGAGAAGATGCCCTGGCTCCTTGTGCATATGTCGCTACCGGGCAATCTGCTGGCAGCATGGGTATTTGGCAAGCTCTTTGCCAATTTGGATATTGCCAATGCGAACGAACGGGAACGGCTCAAAACCCCCATGCGACTCATTCCCTTTATCGTCTTCCTGCTGATCATCTCGTTGGGGGTGGCGATATGGCGTATCCAGGGGGCAGGTGATGGACAGGAGGAGCAAAGCCAAATGTTGCAAGGACTCTTCCCGTTACTCATAGGCGGTGGGCTTATCTATAGCCTACTGACGATAGGGCAACGGACGGGAGTCCGCATTGTGCTGTCGCTGAGTGCGCTGACCATAGCCGCCATACTTGGGGCATATACCATCCGGGCGACATGGCTGGTCGTCTATGACCACCCCGATGTGGCGATTGAACCGCTGATCTACACCCAATCATCGCCTGATGTCCCCCGCTATGTGGAAGACTTCAAAGAGCTTTCCATTAACCTCACCCGCAACTTGCGGAGTGAGAAAGACGTGACGGGTGAATGGTCTATGCCCATCATCGCAGACAATGGCGGCAGCGGTAGCGATGGCTCGCTGGCGTGGCCCTTCCAATGGTACTTACGCCATTTTCGCAACGTGTCATGGAAAAAAGCTGATGACTTCAAAGAGCCAAATCGCAATACCTTTACGGTGAATATGCCCGATGGGACGAAGGGGCTTGCGCCGGTTTTGATGATCTACAAGAGTCACATTACCAACGAAACCCTAGCGTTCCTAAATCAGCACTACGTAGCCCCCTATGGTGAAGGCGGCTCCCTCAACTGGTGGTTTCCAGAGGGCAACAAGTGCGCTCCTCTTGATGCTGGTTACAAGAAATACTATTTCCACTCTTGGGTACCAAAGTCTAAGCTCATCGAGCATGTAGAAAAAGACTGTGGCAATGATATTTCTGCTGATGTTCACCCCCCCTGGGCACCACTGCTTTGGCCCTTTGACCCTGACAATTGGGACACGCTCAAAGACTATGTACTTTACCGCGAATTGCCAGAACCGCTCAAACCCGGCTCGCGGGATATGCAGGTGTGGGTACGCAATGACCTGCTCCAGGGGCTTTCTAGCGATACCGAGACGGTAGCCAGTGGCACTGGGATTATCCATCTGTTTGCCGAGGATGCCTTCGGCAGCGGGGCAGAACTTTCTGGTCCTACCAGCGTTACGGTGGGGGATGATGGCAAGGTGTATGTTGCCGATACGCTGAATCACCGTATCCAAGTGTATGATCGCCAGGGTAATTTGCTCCAGACGATTGGCAGCTATGGCAAGGGTGAGGGGCAGTTTGACCAACCACGCGGCATAGCCGTTGATGACGAAGGCTTTATCTATGTAGCAGACACCTGGAATGCCCGTATTGTCAAGCTCACAAACGAGGGCGAGTGGGTGACATCGTGGGGGAGTGGGGACGAAAAGATGCCCAACAGTGAGCATATTGCTATGATTACTGGCGGCACCCAGGAGAGCAACCAAGCTAACCCGCTCGGTTTCTTTGGTCCCCGTGGTATTGCGCTGGATGATGACGGCAATGTGTATATTGCTGACACGGGCAACAAGCGCATTGTGGTGACAGACAATGCGGGGAATTACCTGTACCAGTGGGGTTATAGTGGCTCTGGCAATGGCAAGTTCAATGAGCCTACGGGGGTTGCGATTGACGATAGCGGCAATGTGTATGTGGCAGACACCTGGAATGGACGAGTACAGATTTTTGCTCCAGGCAGCAGTGGACAGGTAGAGCCAGTGCCTGTTGTTGTTTGGGATGTGAGCGGGTGGTTGCCAGATACGTATGAAGACCCCTCTATTACGGTATCAGGTGATGGGACGGTCTATGTGAGTGTGCCATCGCGCCATTACGTAGCGGCGGCAACTATGCGTGGTGATGTACTGCTACGTTGGGGCGGGACAGGCACGGACCTAGCATCGCTCAATGCCCCCTCTGGTATGGCGGTAGGTCCTGATGGCGGGGTGTATGTGGTAGACCGCGAACAAAACCGCGTCTTACACTTCAACCTGCCGCGCACACGGGCGAGCACGTCGAGCGGGGGTGGGGGGTAGGACGTACAAAGATAGCCCGTTTATCCCACCGCTAAAGCTCGTGGGATAAACGGGCTTTCCTCGCTTGTGTCGCTTCAGATGCATGTGCGTAAGTACATTTCATTTGGTATAATGAAAGCCTATGAGAGGCAGGGATACCGCACTCAGACACAACCGATTTCATTGGAGACCATTGTCTGAAAAGCCCAATTCTTGAGGATTGGACGTTGTAGCAACATTCTATCAACTATCAATTCTTTTTGAGAGAGGAGAGGATGTTATGGTCAACAGAACGTGCCCATCTTGTAAAGGCAAGATGGAGTATGAAAAAGACGAGACGAAGGGGTACATTTGTCATCAGTGTGACAGAGTGTATTATCCAAAATGGGAAATAGAACCAGCAACCTATCACGTAGAATCGTACAAGGGCAAAGTCCCCGCGCCCTTCGGATGGAAGGCTGAACTCGGCAGTACCGGCTACACGATTACCTACAACTTCAAAGACCGCAACACCACATCATCTATCATCATCATGATCGTTTGGACTGGGATTTTCCTTGCGCTTACGGGCTATATGATCACGTCCCAATCATGGGCTATGCTCTTTTGTACCATACCGTTTTTTCTGTCTGTGGTCTTGATGTTCTATATGATGCTCATTTCAGCCTTCAACACGAACATCATCCATATTGATCAACAAGCATTAACGACCAACCAGGGACCAGTCCCCTGGTTTGGCAAAAAGACTATTGCTGTGGGAGACATTGCCGCGGTCTACGCCCAGGGGAAGCAAAATCAGGCAATGGATAATGCAACGGATGATCCCGATTATCACTATGATGTCTTTCTGAAACGCAAAGATGGCAAGGAAGAAGCTTTGGAATCGGATGTCCCTATGGAGCGGGCGATCTTTCTTATTCAGCAGATACGCAAGGGATTGGGGAAATGAGCAAAGCATAAGCAAAGGCGGATGCAGATGGGTAACAACCAACTCTCGGCTCCGGTTTGCTACGTATACCCATCGTTGCTCATTTTCGGGTATAATAAGCCAACTGCTCTTGTCAAGCATAGAGCAGCGTGGCTCGTATTTGATTTTGGAAAGGGAACGAATCCATGACAATCGTTGCAGTCATAGGCGCACAATGGGGAGACGAGGGAAAAGGGCATATTGTTGATTGGCTCGCAACCCAAGCAAAAATGGTGGTGCGATATAGTGGCGGAGCAAATGCCGGACACACCATTGTCAATAGCGATGGCACCTTTAAACTTCACCTCATCCCTTCGGGAATCTTTAAGCCGGATATTGTCAACATCATTGCTCATGGAGTTGCAATCGATCCCGAAGTGTTGCTGCATGAAATAGACGATCTCAAAGAAAAAGGGATACCCACCACCAACCTGTTTGTGAGCAATCGGGCGCACATCGTGATGCCCTACCATGTGCTCCAAGACCAACTCCAAGAAAAATCACGGGGTAATAACAAGATTGGCACAACAGGACGAGGGATTGGCCCTGCCTATGCGGATAAGATGAACCGTATTGGGCTACGCGCAGGTGATCTTATCCATGAAGAAACCTTGCTGGAACGACTGCGTGCGGTATTGGAAGAGAAAAACCGTATGCTGACTAGGCTGTATGGTATCAAGGCTATCTCTTTGCACGATACCTACCTCAAGTTCTTGGACTATGGGCATCGGTTGAGTGAGTATATTACCGATGTTCACCCGGTCATTCACCGCTCCATAGAACAGGATGAACCCATTTTGTTTGAGGGAGCACAAGGGGCGTTGCTTGATGTAGACCACGGCACCTATCCGTATGTTACATCTTCCCCACCGGGTGCTGCGGGAGCTTGTCAGGGGGCAGGCGTTGGTCCCTCACGGCTCAATATGGTTGTTGGGACGTACAAAGCCTATGCTACCCGTGTTGGCGAGGGTCCCTTCCCCACCGAGCTAGAAGAAGGGGAAGAAGCAGAGATACTGCGGCAGACGGGGAAACCCTGGGCAGAAGTCGGCACAACCACTGGCAGGCTACGCCGGGTAGGGTGGTTTGATGCGGTTATGGCTCGCTATACAGCTGAGGTCAACGGCATTGATATGCTTGCTATTACCAAGCTCGATGTGCTCGATGAAATGGAAACGATCAAGATTTGCGTTGGCTACCGCCGCTATGATGAGGTGGTAGAATATCCACCAATAGCGACAGCACACTTTCGTGAGATTGAGCCAGTATATGAGGAAATGAATGGCTGGATGACTCCTACCAGTGATGCACGAACGTTCCAGGATTTACCGGAACAAGCCCAAGCGTATGTAGCGCGACTGTGCCAACTTATCGGTGCGCGTCTTGGTATTGTGTCGGTAGGTCCTGAACGGGAACAAATTATTCAGGTCAATACCATATTCTAGGATATAGGGTTACGTTGGGGGCGTGGTGCTAGTTCACTACGCCTCTTTGTCTCTACGTTCCTGCATGCTCCCCCTACTCCCACTCCCCCAACTCCATAGACTCGATCTTCTCCAGCGCAAATGAACGAAAATCTTGGCGCAGGTGGCAGTAGGCGCGAAGATAGACCTTCCCCTTGACGATAGCCAATTCAAGCGGCTGAACCATCCGCTCATGCGAAGTTGGCGTACTCAGCGAATGGTAGACAATTCGCAAGAGCCGGTGTTCTTGCATTGCCTGGGCAATCATAGGCGGCGGTTGTAGCTCTGGGTCGCCGGGCAACAAGCCCCGCTGATAGCGCAATACCTCATCCAGCTTGGTGATATGCAGTCCCTCTAAGGCTTGCAACAGATAGGTAAATAGCCCTTCCAATGCCAATACATCACTCATTGCCCGATGGTCTGGTAGAGGCAACCCCAGGTCAAACGCAAGCGTCTGCAAACTATGGGAAGAACGTTCAGGGAAGAGTTGCCGGGCTAATATGAGCGTATCTATCACCGGGTTGGGCAGATCATCCCGCCCCACCCGCGCAAACTCATGCTTCAAGAACCCCATATCAAACGGGGCATTGTGCGCTACCAACACCGAATCGCCAATCAACGCCAGCAACCTATCGGTTATATCCGCAAAGCGTGGCGCGTGGTTTACCATATCCGGGGAGATACCGTTGACAGCAAACGCCCCAGGGTCTATAGAACGCTCTGGATTGACCAGAGTGGTATAGCACTGCTTTTCTAGCCCATACTGCACCCGTAGCAAGGCGACCTCACAAATACGCTGCGTATGGATCGGGGACAACCCGGTGGTCTCCAGGTCCAGAAAGGTCAGGGGCAGCGTCTGTATGGGCTGCCCCTGCAAAGCGATAGGTTGATTATGGCTCACCTACTGGCACCTCATCCTCCACTGCCTGGAGGTCATCCTCATTGAGCAGCGTATAGTGAACCCATCCCTCGACCCCTTCTTTATCCCGGATGAAAAACCATACACTCTCCGAGTCCTTCTTGAGCAGGGTTACATCATCCCCTGCGTGTATTTGGGTCAACACCGGTTCCCCACCGGGCGTAGCCCGCACATTACCACCATTGAATACCGTAACCTTTGGACCATCAGTAGGTTCTTCGTCATCGGCAGGCTCTTCGTCATCAGCAGGTTCTTCGTCATCGGCAGGTTCTTCGTCATCGGCAGG
>CAZLKK010000037.1:10438-18258 GCA_964559995.1 uncultured Chloroflexaceae bacterium | reverse complement strand
CGGGGTAGCGAATGGGGCTTTGACACTGCCCTGCCTTTAAGCAACCATATCTACAATAAGTATTCGACTCGTTGGTCGTGACATAGGCTAATTCTGCCAACATGCTCGGCATGGTTATCGTATCTTTTCCTCAGTGTCACCCATCGGTTGCATTGGTATCAGCAATGCAACTTCAACCCCCGGACCAGGTTTGCGATTGGCTATGCGGTATTTCCCACCAATATTCCATAGCAATACGGCAATCATAGATAGCCCTAGCCCCATCCCGACCACTTCGCCACTAAACCCCTTTTCTGCTTGAAAGTAGGGTATCCATACGCGGGTTATTTGCTCTGGTGCAAGGGTAATACCATCATCACGGATGCAGACTTGCAACATCTGCTCTGTATCGGCAGAGAGTACCACCTCAATATATGGGGTGTGTTGTGGATGAAACTTTTTGGCATTTTCCAGGAGTTGGTGCAATATCAACTCTACCGCTTGGGTAGAAAGTAGCATCCGCTTTTCTTCCAAGCAATGACACCCAGTTACCCGCACTTGGTCTAGCCCCAGGTCGCCGGCGATCCTGGCGACAATCTTCTTGATGCAAGCGGGGTTACACGCCTCACCGGGTTGTACAAGAGAAGGGGCGCGAACGTAAGATCGTATATCTGCAATCTGTTTGCGGAGACGTTGGGCACTTTGCATGGCAATGGCAGCAAACTCTTTGACCTCTTCTGGATCAAGGTTTCGGGCTTCATCATTCAGCAGATACAGGCTGTTGATAAGCCCGGTGAGGGGGGTACTGAGTTTGTGCGAAATGAGCGAATGAAAGGTCCACACCTGCCGTTGGCGGGTCATCTGGTTTGTCACATCGTGCAAGCGGACAAGTGAACCGGTTTGTGAGCCAGCTGGCAGGTCTATGATGTCCACTTGCAGCCACAGCGTCTCCGTTGTCGAGGTTTCGGGGCGGACGAGATAGCGCACCGGCTGTACTTCATGCATGGCATAGGTCGGGACTGCCCCATTGTTCCAGTCTGTCCATGCATCAGCCGGTTCATACTGGTAGTGGGGGCGGACAAGGGTATGAAAATCCCCCTTGACTGTCGGTTCTTCCCCTGATGATACTAGGTAGAGGTAGCGACGTGCGGTCTCATTGGCATAGCGTAGGGTTCCATCTGGGTTGACAATGATAAAGCCTGCTTCGGCATGGTCTACCACCCACTCAAAACGCGAGCGTTCTTCCATCAGGTGGCGGTAGCGGTTCAAACGAGTGATGGTACGGATACGGGCGCGGAGTTCCGTGCGATTAAAGGGCTTACTGATAAAATCATCTGCCCCTACTTCTAGCCCTTGCAACCGGGAGTCTTGGTCGTCTAGGGCTGTGACCATGATAATGGGGACTTCGGAGGTCAACGGGTTTTCCCGCAATTGGCGGCACACTTCGAAGCCATCCATATCCGGCATCATCACGTCAAGCAAGATGAGGTCTGGAAGTAGCGTTTGGGCTTGGTGTATGGCTTCTTTGCCATCACCGGCAAACGCAAGGGTATAGTCGTAGGCAACAAGTAATGATTCAAGCGTATCGCGCCCTGCTGGTTCATCATCAACAATGAGTATGGTACTGGTATAATTCATAGCCTTTATCCTAATACAAAAACCTCTGCCTCTATATGATAGAGATTTGCCAAACGTTGTTGTTTGCATGCAGCGGGGGATGATGAGTTCTTTACCAAAATAGCCCGTAAAGCTCCTAGTTGCTGTAGCTCTAGGAGAGAAGGGCTTTAGCCGTTTCATCCGCTTCAGTCGCTTCAGATTCACTTGTCTGAGTACGCTTCATTTGGTAGCATGAAGGTTCTAAGGGTGGGAGCACCGTCTTCAAACGCTAATCTTCCCTGTGGGGATGGTTGTCTGAGAAGTCCATTCCTTTAGGATCGGGAGTTGTTACTCTATACGCTAGTATACATGCAAGCGTTCTCTCTGCCTATCCTACACATGGGGTACTTTAGGATACGCCATATGGCGTATTTTGAAGAGGAGAAGGGGATGCGCCCGGCGTTCGTTCCCCTTCTCCCGCGTCGTGGGACGCGAGGCTAGGGGATGGGGGCTGCCCGGCAAACCATTGCTTGCAACGGCTCTCCACGTTTTGCTCTCCACGTTTTGCGCTTTGCGCTTCAAAGACCCGCTCCCCCTTGCCCCCACGCCCTGGATTGGGCAGCGGGGACTATTTCCTCATCCCTCGGTATGCGCTTCATTCAGCGGTATATGATAATAGTAGGGTCTTTGTATCAATGGGATAACCAGTTCTACCACCACCCCCGGACCGGGGTCACGGTTATAGATATGGTAGCTACCGCCAACACTCCAGAGCAACATAGCGACCATAGCCAACCCCAAGCCCATCCCCGGCACCTGCCCACTAAAGCCCCTTTCCGCCTGATAATATGGTGCCCACACCCGCGCCAATTGGTCGGAAGAGAGCGTGACCCCATCGTCATACACCTGAAGACAAAGCCCCTCTTCAGCACGTAAGCTCAAGGTAATCTCAATAACCGGGTTGTGTTGCGGGTGGAATTTGTGAGCATTCTCCAACACCTGCCGCAACAACAAATTGACCGCCTGTTCTGACAGCGCAGTACGCAACTGCGGGTCATGTTCAGGAATTGCTGAGATAGAAATGGTCTTTATCTCTACATCTGCACACAATGCAGTAATCAACTGGGGAATAGCTTGTAAGCGACATTCGTTGCCTGGATGGGCAAGATTTGGGGTGGTCAAGAAGTGGCGAATACTGCGAAATTGGTTGTGCAATCGTTGAGCACTGTTGTAGGCAATGGTAGCAAACTCTCGCATCTCCTCCTTTGAGCGATCTTTGGCTTTGTCTTGCAACAGATACAAGCTATTGAGCAGACAGGACATGGGGGTATTGAGCTTGTGGGAAATGAGCGCGTGAAAAGTCCACATCTGGCGTTGGGTCGTCATCTGTTCCGTCACATTTCTGAGACAGACCAGATAATCTGTCGTGGTATCACGGGAGAAGGTAATCAGTTCCACATGCAGCCAAAGCGTCGAGGATACACTCGTTTCCGGTTGGACAAGATAGCGCAAGGGTTGCTGATCTTCTGGTAATAGCGGGGGAACTTTGTTCCATGCTTTCCAGTCTTTCCACGCATCTTCCGGGTAACAGTGGTAATACTTCTCGACAGTTTCCAAAAAAGAAACCGGCTGTTCGGACAATGTTTGGGGCTGAATATGCAGATGTGTTCGCGCCTGCTGATTGGCATAGATGATATTCCCCTGCTCGCTGATGACCAAAAACCCCTGGTCGGTATGCTCAACGACCCATTCAAACCGGGCGTGTTCGGCAGCAAGGGCTGCCTCTGCCTGCTTGCGTTCGGTAATATCGGAGCCAGAACCTATCAACCCAATGATATACCCAAACTCATCTCGCACAATGGTATTGAGCCAAGCGATGATACGCTCTTCCCCATTGCGCGTGATCACCGGGTTTTCAAAGTAGAGGTAGGTATTCGTTGGCTCTTGCTTGACATCCAAAAAGACCGATTCGACCACCTGCTGAAACCGCTCAGGGACAAATTGGGTAAACCAGTGTTTGCCAATAATCTCTTCCTGGGGATAGTCTAGCACCTCACATCCCTTGCGATTGATAAGCGTCACGTTGCCATTCTTGTCGAGCGCAACAAAGAGCACACCGGCGAGGTCGAGATAGAGCTGGGACCTATCGCGCTCTTCCTTGAGCAGTTCCTCAGAACGTTTACGTGCCAGCACATTGACGAAGATGTCTCCCATCACCCGAAAGAGTCGGGTATCTGCATCAACCCACTGTTTCTCTTTCGCTATCCAGTAGAGCGAGAAACAGCCTATCAAGGTTTTCTCCAGTATCAGCGGCATGACAAAGAGCGATTGGATATGCTGCTGCTGCCAATACTGCTGCTCTGGGGCGGCATCTGGTGGCAGGTCTGCTATCTGTGATACCTTGATAACCTCACCTTGACGTAGCTGCGAAAGGGACCAGGCAAATTGGGAAAAATCTATTCCCTGGTGTTTGTGGGATAGGGGGGGAGCTTCATCTTGCACTGATTGCCAGGTATAGTACCCGGTCAAAAGTTGCTTGGCATCGTCTAACAAGGTGATGGTACATCTATCCACATCGGAAAATTCGCCTATCTCTTGGATAGCTCGCTGGATAGCAGCGTCTACCTCTTCAAGCGGAATGGCAATGAAGCGGGTGGAGATGCTAGTGACGAGGGTTTCTAGGGCTAATCGTTGTTGGAAGGCTTGTCGGGTGCGCTGGATGGTCAGTTGGTTTTCAATCCGTGCCAGCACCTCTTCGGTCCGAAATGGTCGGGTGATATAGTCTACCCCACCAGCATGAAACGCCTCTACAATGTCAGACACTTCGTCTAGCGCACTGATGAAGATAACGGGAATGTGTTTGGTAGCTGGATGAGCTTTGAGGTTGCGGCATACCTCAAAGCCATTGATCATTGGCATGGCTATATCCAGCAAGATGACATCAGGGGCTTCAAGAGTTGCTGAGTTCACGCCCTGGTTGCCATCAAGCGCGACCCGCACAAAGTAGCCATGCTCTTTGAGCATACGCGAGATAAGCCATAGATTATCTGCCGTGTCATCTATCACAAGAACAGTCGCAGAATTCGGTGGTTTCTTGGTTGTACCCGATAGAGGTTTGTGTATTACCAATGCTGACTACCCCATCACTCACCGTATTCCAAGATGGCTTGCAATGCATAATCTTGATAGGCACCAATAGAACGATATTTTTGATAGCGTTGTTCAAGGAGGATAGGGGTATCAAGTTGCTGAAGGTACGCTAAGGTCTCAGCGAGGTGATCGCCAACCTGGGCAATGGTAGTAGCACTATCCATATGTGCGCCTCCTTCTGGCTCGGCGATAACCTGATCGGCTATGCCAAGCGTGTGGAGGTCGTGAGCAGTAATCCGCATTGTCTCGGCAGCTTCGGGAGCTTTAGATGAATCACGCCAGAGAATAGAGGCACAGGCTTCGGGGGTCGCAACGGCATAGATGGCATTTTCTAGCATAAATAAGCGGTCTGCAACCCCTATAGCTAACGCTCCGCCACTTCCCCCTTCGCCTATCACACAAGAGATAATCGGGGTTTTAAGCCCCGCCATCGTCATGATGTTTTCTGCAATGGCATTTGCCTGCCCGCGCTCCTCAGAATCTTTGTTGGGGTTTGCGCCGGGGGTGTCTATAAAGCAAATAACCGGGAAGCCAAACTTTTCGGCATAGCGAAAGATACGCAAGGCTTTGCGGTAGCCTTCTGGGTGGGGCATACCAAAGTTGCGGCGGATGTTTTCGCGGGTATCATGCCCCTTCTGATGCCCAACGATCATGACCGTCTGCCCACGAAATGCGGTAATGCCGGCAATAATAGCCGCATCATCACCAAAACGTCTATCGCCATGCATCTCAATGAAGGTCTCACATAGCCCGTGGATATAGTCCATTGAACGGGGACGCTGGATATTACGGGCAAGTTGGACGCGGTCCCACGGGGTCAAAGGTTCGGGTTGTTCGAGTTGTGTCATAACGTATTTCTCTTACTGTCCTACGACCAATGCCGATTCCTGTGGCTCTTGTTGCGGGGAGCGTTCGGGCGATTGTCGACTATGCAGGGCGAGCAATTTTCCAATGGTCAACCGCAGGTCGCCGCGGGAGACGACCATATCTATCATGCCATGCTCCAGCATAAACTCTGCCGTTTGAAAGTCTGTCGGCAGCTTTTGGCGGATGGTCTGTTCAATAACTCGCTTGCCAGCAAAGCCAATGCGTGCGCCGGGTTCGGCAATGATGATGTCAGCAACAGAAGCATAGGATGCCGTTACTCCCCCATAACATGGGTCTACCATCAGCGAAATATGGGGCAGAGCAAGGGTTGTCAACCGGGTGAGAGCCATAGACACCTTCGCCATCTGCATTAAGGCTATCACCCCTTCTTGCATCCGTGCGCCCCCACTGCTATTGATGGTCAAGAGGGGGATACGCTGGTCGGCGGCACGCTCGGCGGCACGGACCATCTTTTCCCCATAGACACTGCCCATAGAAGCCCCCATAAAGCTAAAATCACAGATAGCCAGCGAGATGGGTTGTTCTGCTATAGTTCCGGTGCCAACGATAACCGCATCGTAGAGATCAGTCTCTTGTTGCGTCTCATTGAGTTTGTCCCGGTAGCTCTGGTCGAGTGAGTAAAAGGCTAAGGGATCAGTTGGGGCTATCTCCCTATCGTGTTCTTCAAACGTATCTGGGTCAAGCAAAGCAAGCCGCTCGCGAGCACTCAGTTGGTGATGGTAAGAACACTTAGGACAAACTTTGAGGTTATCGTTGAGTTCGCGTTGATAGATGATGTCACGACAGGCGGGACACTTTGCCCACATATCTTCTGGTACTTGAGCTTCGCCTTGTTCGTGGCGTGTGGTAAAGCTCTTTCGGGTACGTCGGAAAAATTCTTTCATACGTGCATTATAGCATATCATTGAGATCATACTGAGTCGGGTTATCCTCACAGTTAGGGCAATTGCCAAGTCGTATTATCAAAGACCATTTGTCCTGTTTGCCCACCCTCTCCCCCTTCCCCCGTGTTTGCTTTTTCCAAGCTAGTGCTATAATGGCACAGATACAAGAAATGACATGACAGAAGGCAACCGAAAGTTATGGGCAAAACCGACACCCACGTCTGGTACAAACAGTACCAACAACTCAAAGCACAACACCCCGGTACTATCCTGCTCTACCGGCTTGGTGATTTCTACGAGGTCTTCGATGATGATGCAAAACTCGTTGCAGAATTACTTGACGTAACACTTACCCGCAAAGACTACGCCATAGACAAGAGCACAAAGGAAAAGCTCTTCTGTCCAATGGCAGGTATGCCCTACCATGCCGTTGAATCCTACGTTGCCCGTCTGGTCAATCAAGGCTACCGCATTGCGATTGCAGAGCAGATGAGCGAGACGGCATCAAGCAAAAGCGACACCCGCCCCCGCTCCCCCTTTGCCGCCGGGTTATCGCAAACGGGCAAGCAACGGGGACTGGTCCACCGTGAAGTGGTGCGCGTTATCACGCCCGGTACCATCATAGACCCGACCATGCTGCCTGCTGGCGAGAATAACTACCTTGCGGCAGTCATTGCTGACGGTGAGCGCATAGGTCTAAGCTACGCTGACTTGACGACTGGTGAGTTTGCCGCCACCGAAATGAGCGGCGAACGGGCTGCTGCCCATATTGAGGGCGAACTTGCTCGCCTTGCCGTCTCTGAGGTACTGGTACCAGAAGACAACCATCATCAACTTGACGGTCTAACCCCCACCAGTGCCCACCTTACCCACGATCTCGCCCCTATGACGAAAGAAGAGCGCGAGCATTTGCTGCCCCATGAGCGGGTAGCTCGCCGCTTGGAGCAGAAAAACACTGCCCGCTGGCAGCACGGACACGTCACTGCCCGACCAGCATGGCAATGGGAACACAAAACTGCCAAAGAGACGCTCCTGTTTCAACTTGGGGTACAATCGCTGGCAGGCTTTGGGCTAGACGACAAGCCGCTTGCCACCCGTGCCGCTGGTGCCATTCTGCACTACATCAACGAAACGCAGCGCGGGGTAGCCACTCAAATAACCAGCATACGGGTTTACACGACTGGCTCATTTATGTTTCTTGACCCACAAACGCGCCGCAACCTAGAACTGCTAGAAAGCAGTGATGGCAAAAGTAGTGGGACAGTGCGCCGCACGTTGGACTACACCCGCACCCCGATGGGCGCACGACTATTGCGCCGCTGG
>CAZLKK010000037.1:0-10428 GCA_964559995.1 uncultured Chloroflexaceae bacterium | reverse complement strand
TAGAAGCTCTCCAACGGCGACAGGATGCGGTAGCCTGCTGTGTGCAAGACACGATGATGCGAGCAGACCTTCGCAAGACCCTGGGGGAAACAGGGGATATGGAGCGGGCGGTGAGCCGCATTATCCAGGGAGCTACCGTAGCCACCCCCCGCGATCTGGTGCAACTCCGGCAGGCTCTCCGCTCACTGCCGGCAATCATTGCCGCCATTGGCAAGCACGATCCGCTGCTCCAGATTGGTAAGCATGACTGGCACAGCACCGATACCCACAAGCGTATCCGTCGAGATGGTGCGATGCCCATACCACCTGCCCCCCCCACCGACCCTCAGTCCAACACGCGCAATGTTACCAAGCTGATCCAGGAAACCCGCGATTCCCCCCCACCACGGGTTGAGGGTGATGATCTCTTTGGTGATGATGATGATAATGATGATGATGATGTTCAATTACCCGCTTCCCCTGCCCCTGTTCCCATACAGGACGAGGGGGAGACCGCCGATACCCTGTCCCCTGATGGTGGGGGAAGAGCTAGGGATGGGGCAAAGGCTCAAGGGGAGACCGCCGATACCTTGCCCCCTGATAGTGGGGGAAGGGCTAGGGATGGGGCAAAGGCTCAAGGGGAGACCGCTGCGGTGCTTGACCCATGCAGCGCAGCCCTTGCCCTGCTCGAACGGGCACTCGATGACGATCCCCCCGCGCTGCTAGGGGCATCAAACTACCTGCGAGCGGACGGCGAGGGTGACAACGCCCGCCGCGTCATCCGTCCCGGCTATGACCAGCGCATAGACCGCGTGGTTAGTGCCAGTCATGATGCCCAACACTACATCAACACGCTAGAAAGCCGCGAACGGGAGCGCACCGGTATCAAGTCGCTAAAAGTGGACTACAACAAGGTGTTTGGCTATTACCTAGAGGTATCGCGCAACTATAGCCATCAGGTACCTTCGCACTATGAGCGCAAGCAAACGCTGGTCAATACCGAACGGTATATTACCGCAGAACTCAAGGAGTATGAGAGCATCATCCTCAATGCCCAACAGCGTATTGTAGAATATGAGCGGGAAACGTTCATGGCAATCTGCCAACAACTTGAACAGCATGCCAGTCGGTTGCGGGCAGCCGCCGACACCCTCGCTCGCCTTGATGTGGTAGCATCGTTGGCAGAGGCGGCAGTACGGGGCAACTACATCCGTCCCACCTTGAATGAAAGCACCGACCTGCGAATTACTGGCGGACGACACCCGGTGGTTGAGCGGGGGTTAGAAGAAGCGTTTGTGCCAAACAATACCCATGTAGACACGGAAAAGGAGCAAATCCTGGTCATCACCGGTCCCAACATGGCAGGCAAAAGCACCGTGCTGCGGCAGGTTGCGCTCATTGTGCTGATGGCACAGATAGGCTCGTTTGTCCCTGCTGAGGCAGCCGAAGTGGGGCTAGTAGACCGTATCTTCTCGCGCATTGGCGCACAGGATGATATAGCTACGGGGCGCAGTACTTTTATGGTGGAGATGACCGAAACCGCCGCGCTCCTCACGCAAAGCACCCGCAAGAGCCTGATTATCCTAGACGAAGTGGGACGTGGTACCAGCACCTACGATGGTATGGCGATAGCGCGTGCGGTGATAGAATACATCCACAATGAGCCACGCTTGCAATGTCGCACGCTCTTTGCCACCCACTACCACGAACTCACTGACCTCGAGACGCTGCTGCCACGGGTGGAGAACTACCATATGGCAGCAATAGAGCAGGCGGGGCATGTCGTCTTTTTGTATGAACTCCGCAAGGGGGGGGCAGACCGCAGCTATGGTATCCATGTGGCAGAATTGGCAGGCATCCCCCGCCCGGTCATTCACCGGGCTAGTGAACTCCTAGCCGAGTTGGAATGCAAAGAAAAGGATTCCTTCCCGGCTCCTGTCAATACCGCACAACCAGATGAACCCAACGCGGGAGAGGAAGATGCCGACAAGCAATTGTCGCTCTTTGATGCTGCCCCCCATCCTGTGGTTGAATACATCAAACGGTTGAATATCAACGATCTCACGCCAATTGAAGCTATGACAAGGTTGTATGAACTGCAAAAGCTCGCCAACACACCGCTCTAGGATGGAAGGACAAGAGACCTAATACTATGCACATTGCCTATTCACTGGACACACCACTAACTGACAAACCAACACTCTTAACCATCGGCAAGTTTGATGGCTTTCACCTAGGCCACCAACTGCTCATCCGCACCGCTGTAGACCGGGCGAAACAGTGCGGGTGTCATAGTGCGGTGCTGACCTTTGACCCCCACCCCGGCGTGGTGCTGCGCCCAGAACACCCGCCACGGTTGCTCACAAGCCTACAAGAACGGATAAACCTTATCCGTACTATCAATCCTCACCTGCTAATTATCGCCCCTTTTAACGAAGAGGTGATGCAGATGTCTGCGCGGGACTACTTGCTCAAGATTTCTCGTGCCGTCCCGCTGCGTGAACTGTGGATGGGGGGCAACTTTGCGCTTGGCAAAAACCGTGAAGGGGATTTCTACCGGCTGATGGAGATAGGCGAAGAGCTTGGCTATGGGGTGGGGTCTGTTGCCCCCATGCTCATTGAAGGCGCACCGGTGAGCTCCTCCCGTGTGCGACAGCTCTTGCAAGACGGCATTGTTGAGGGTATCGAGACGTTGCTAGGGCGACCCTTCACGCTACGGGGTAGGGTGGCTCTGGGCGACCAGCGTGGGCGCACTATTGGCTTCCCCACGGCAAATCTCCAGCTAGACGACCCCATCCACGCGATACCAGCAAATGGGGTGTATGCCTGCCGTGCTAGACGGGATGGAGACCCTAGCGATATTGCCGCTGTGGTGAACATTGGAGTGCGTCCCACGTTCAATAGCCAACACCACACGATAGAAGCGCACCTGCTTGATTGGGAAGGCAACCTGTATGGCGACATCCTAGAAGTGGTCTTCTTGCATCGGCTACGTGGGGAACAGAAATTTTCCTCGGTAGATGGGCTTATTCAGCAGATACAGCGTGATGTAGAACAGACCCGCGAATTGCTTTCCCAGGGGGTGCAACGACATGCATCTTAATCCCTATATCCTCATTGCCGGCTATAGTCAGGGGATTTTCCCGATGGCAGATGACGATGGCGAAATCTACTGGTATGACCCAAACCCCCGCGCTATCATCCCGCTGGACACCTTCTATGTGCCACGAAGGTTGCGCCGTACTATCCGTAAAGGTATTTTTGATATACGGGTAGACTCTGCTTTTCGTGCGGTTATTGAGGCATGCGCCAAGCCAGATACGGGGCGCGAGGATACCTGGATTTCGCGGGAAATCATCGAATCCTATACCAACTTACACCAGCTTGGCTTTGCCCATAGCGTTGAGGCGTGGCAGGGTGGTGAGCTAGTTGGGGGACTCTACGGCGCAGCGATCCGGGGGCTATTTGCCGGCGAGAGTATGTTTAGCCGAGCACCAGATGCCAGCAAGGTGGCGTTGGTCTACCTCGTTGAACGGCTCAACCGGGGGGGCTTTGTATTACTTGACACCCAGTTCATGACCGAACACCTCGCGCAATTTGGCACAATGGAAATAACGCGAGACGAGTATAAAACCCGACTCGCGCATGCTATGACCGTAGAAGC
Source organism: uncultured Chloroflexaceae bacterium (assembly GCA_964559995.1). Taxonomy (GTDB): domain Bacteria; phylum Chloroflexota; class Chloroflexia; order Chloroflexales; family Chloroflexaceae; genus JAAUSY01. The sequence continues at coordinate 6,785 of CAZLKK010000037.1, read as the reverse complement.
TGAATTTTAGGGGTACTTGCCTACTTCTTACGGCGTTTGCGTTCGCGGCGAGCGTCTCGGCGGCTGCGTTGGGGTTGTTGCGCTTGCCGCTCGGTGCTACTTTCGCCGGCTTCACCTGCGCCATTGCTGGCAACAGCAGGGTTGCTTGCTACCTGCTGCTTGCTGCTACTCTTCCCTCGGCTCGTCTGGCTATTTCGCAATTGGCTCGGGTAAATAGCTCGCGCATAGTATGCCGCATACCCTGCCACTGCTATCTCTGCGACCAACACAATATAGAACCAGAATGGCTGGGTAAAAACGGACACATTGCCCAACCGCAAGCCGCCCACGATTATCCCAATGCCCCCGACAATCAGTAGTGCTGTTCCAAGTTTACTCAACAGTTGTTTGCGAAGTGCATTACTATCACTTCGCATAAAGGCAAAGTAGACCCCCACCCCAGTAACAAAAAACTGGAGCAGAAAGAATACCCATTCAAATGGTCCAAAGGCAACACTAGCTATCGTCACGTATGACGGGTCAAACGGATTGGGCATGAAGTCCTCCACAAATACATAGAAATATTCTGCAATGCGCTTGATTATACCAACCGGCTGTGCCAGAGTCAAACCCATTTGACTAGAGTCCTAGCAAAGTCCGGTACCCCCCTATCCTAGCCCCTTCCCCCTGGGGGAGAAGGGGAACCGGGCAAGTGAATCCCCCTCGCCCCGCGTCCCACTACGCGGGAGAAGGGGAACCCGGCAGGGTGTTGTGCCATCCCCTTTACGGGAACTTGTCCATATTCTTGAATATCGCCGCCATCACGCCGAGCAAGCTGGCAAGAATGAGCAACACGGTATACAGCGTCCCGCTGGCGTTGAGCGAAAGTATCGCAACCCCTATTGCCAACAAAATACAGACAATCATTCCACCTAGACGAATACCCTTACGCATATGCTTGTTCCTACTCAAATGCCAATACATCCCGTACCGTTAAGCGTGATGCATTCCACGCTGGCAGAAAACTAGCCATTGTTGCAATAACGAGCGACAACACAAGCCACATAATCGCCCCATTGACAGAGTAGGTATAGGAAAAGGGGGAACCGGTAAAAATTGTCCCCACACTATCGCTCAATAGCCGACTGATGGGGTAAGCCAAGATTGACCCAAGCACCCAACCAAATCCCCCAATAACTAACCCCTCCGCCAGCACAATTTGCAACACGGACAAGTCAGAAGCCCCTATTGCTCGCATCACGCCAATCTCACGGGTGCGCTCCAATACGTTCATACTCATCGTGCCAGCCAACCCTAGCCCCCCGACAATAGCCGTCAATGCTGCCATAATGAGCAGACAATAGATGATGATATTGAAGGTATCTACTTGTAAGTCATAAATCCCGCGCATCGTATCCGAACTATTGATCCGTAGCCCTTTGGTGCGAAAATGCTCTTCCAGCGCGATCTGGACCTGCTCTTGATAGGCTTTGGTATGCTGGTCTGTCACAACGCGCAAATCTGTAGCCACCCCCGCCTCTCGCGCTTCCCGCTCAAAGTCTGTCCGTTTGGTATACGCCATCATCTCCGTGCCAAACCCTTTTGCGATGCCAACAATGACCCATTCCGTCTCGCGCCCTTTGAGCTTCAGTGTAATTTTCTCACCAATGGTAAGATTCTCTTCTTTCATTAGCCCCGTACTGATAACCAGCGCATTCGAATCGTCTGGTTTGAGCCAACGACCATCAAATAGCATCGGCTTAATGAGCGGCGAATCTGGCGGGGGAGCCTGAAAAAAGATGGTCTCGCTCTCGGTGCCGTCCTCCCGCAGCCGCCGCGAGCCAATATTTGCCCACGTCTCAGCATACACCACACCGGGGACTTGCATCGCCTCTTGGACCAACAGTTTGCTGCGATAGCTCCGGTCCATTTGCACCTGCACATCAAAGCGATACAGCGAATTGAAAAAGACATTCAACGAGAGCTTGACCGACTCCTGTACGCTAAACACGGCGATGAATGTTCCCCCCGCCAACACCAACGTAGTGAGCGTCAGGAGGAGCCGGCCCTTGCGGCGAAAGGTGTTGCGAAGTGAGATCAGCATAGGGCGCGACAGCCCCCGCACCCGGTTGACCAACTGGTCTATGATGCTAGAACCAAAGCTGCCCCCCATACCGCTCCCGCTATCGAGGGCATCTCGTATGGTAATATTTGCGCCACGGAAGAGGGAATAGAGCGAGGCGACAAGCGGGACAACGAGGCTCACGAACAGCTCAAGGATGAGGACTTCTGGCAAAATACCGTAACTCTGCGAATCAAAGTTAAACAGCGTAGCGAACAGGTCGGCAAAGAGCGTAGCTCCAACATAGGCAAGCGGCGCACCTATCAAGAGGGCTACCAAGCCATAGCAGAGCACGAGCAGCAGGTACATAGCCATCACCTGCCCACTCCGTGCGCCTATCGCCTTCATAATCCCAATTTGGCGCGTTTGCTGCGCCATCACTGCCGAGATGGTATTGGTCACGAGGAAGCCGCTGAGGAAGACTGCCAACACCCCCACCGCACTCAGGATGAGCAAGATAGGCTCCAACCCAAATGTTGCCACGGGACTCTCGCCGGGGTCGGGGGGGATGAAAATTTGCTCTACTTCTAGCCCACTCTTCTCGATCTTATCCCGTATCTCTTTGGCAACCGCCGTCACATAGTCTAGGTCAAAGTAGTGCTCTTTATCTACGCGAAAGAGCACCGAACCATATTGCCCCCGTTCTTCGCCAAGCCATTCTATCGTGTCCTCAGTGATGTAGCCGGTGTATTCGCCGGTGAAGAGGGCGGGGGGGAGATTGAGGTTATGCACGACACCAGAGAGGTGTATCCAGCGTTGTTTTTGCCCCATCGTTTCTATCAGGTAATTTTGGTCCATTTGGAGCGTGACACCGAGCGCATCGTTCAGTGCGGAGCGTTCAACGGCAAAGGCTTTTTCTTCGGGGGGCCATTCGCCGCGCATTGGGCGCATCTTGGCAACGCTAATGTCATCAAAATCACGGATGGCATCGAGGTTGAGGTTTTTCCAACGGTTTGGACCAACTTTGATACGCACCCGAATACCCTGCCGCGCATCTGCTGCTGCTACGCCATCTACATTGCGAATTGCTACAAGCAGGTCTTCCTCAAAAGGCTTGCTGGTGGCAATCACCCCGCTAAACGGGTCACTGCTCAGGTAATCTTCAGAGAGTCCCCGCAGCATACGGGTGCGCGATTCTGCAATCATCCCAACAGCAAACACCCCTACGGCAATGGAGAGGGCAACTAGGAAAGTGCGGGTTTTGTTTGCCCACAGATCAGCGAGTACTTTTTTCCAACGGGGCGAGAGCATACAGTAGTCTCCTCGGTTAGGTCCTAAGGGTTATATCAAAGTCTAAAGGTGTCCCCTGCACGGCAGTCCAAGAGATTCTTCAAACCGTTTTTCGGTTTCTACGTGGTCAAACGTGACGGGTTTGCCCAGAATAGCACTCACGAAGTCGGAAAACACCCTTGGGACACTAAAGGCTTTTTTGAAGATAACATCATAGCGGAGAGAAGCGACTTGTTTCATCGGATGATCCTTTTCTGAAGAATCGCTATCGAGCATCAGTAAGGGCATTATACCATAGGTGAGTCACAATCTACCCCCCCGTCCCCTGCCTCGCGTCCCATCGAGGGGAGCTAGGGAACGCACAAATCCCACTCACCTTTGCAACCGGGATGCCTGCCTTATGGTACAATAAGCAGTGCTGTACCAAAGCAAGCAACTTCGGGCGAGGAAGATAAGGAAGGGTAGTTCTTGGGTAAGGATGGGAAAGGTAGTTATGGACCAACAAAAACCGATACTAGATGAGCCAATGACTTCTGCTGCTAGTGATTCTGATTTGGATGTTTCGTCCTCAAAAAATGATATTGAGCAGGTACGCGATCTCCTTTTTGGTGAATACAATCGAGAATATGAGCGGCAGATACGGGCACTCTTTCGCCAGATTGAAGGAATGCATACCAATCTGCAACGCTTGATGGAGCAGACGGAGCGTCTTGAACGAGAGAAGAATACGCTAGAGGAGCGGTTTCGTGAATATCAACTCCGTACTCAGGTGCAGGTTGATGAGGTACAGCGCACATTTCAGGATCGGCTACGCCAACTCCAGCGGGAGTTTGATATAAAAATGGATGGACTCCTGACGACTATCCATCAGATGATAGATGATATGGATGAGAAGAAGCTCGATCAACAGCAAATGGCAGAGATGTTTGTTGATATGGGGATGCGGCTCAAGCGCAGTATGCAAAAACCCGTCTCCTATATGCCGCCGCGCTTGGTAGACGACCAGGATGTTGTCGAGTAACGGGAGCTACAGTATCCCCTAATGAGGCGCAAGGCGCAATCTTTTCCCTTTGTGGTGTTGCTGCGTTCTTGCGATCTTTTGACCGCCTTCCCTGGACTTTTATCCCTACCCTTCATACCAACTCCCTCGCTCTCTGGGTGTGGGGGCAAGGAGGGAGAGGGGAATACCATAGGGTACTTTGCCCGTTTGACCTACCCCTTAAAGGGAGAGGGGGTATGATGCATCCTTCAGAATAGAATAGCAAGGGAGCATGCCCCCTTGCTATACCGATTCCCCCACGTCGTGGGGGCAAGGGGAATTAACCCTCTCCCCCCTGCTCCCTCTCCCATCCTAGATTGCCCTATTCTATGTTTTGCTACAGTTGTTCACTCAGGGGAATACGCAACTCTACGGTAGTCCCTTCGCCTGGGGAAGAGCGCAATCGTAGCTCTGCCCCGATCAACTTTGCCCGTTCGCGCATATTGACTAATCCCAGGCTGCCACGGGTATTGTAGGTTGATTCCACGGCTTCTAGGTGAAATCCCTTTCCGCGGTCTCGGACGCTGGCAATCAAGTGTCCCTCTTCTTCATACAAGTAGATGGTAATAACCGATGCTTTGGCGTGCTTACGGGCATTATTGACTGCTTCCTGGATGATGATAAAGGTAGCTCCGGCTGCCTCGTAGGTGATACGCGGGATGTTCTGTGGGGCTTCAAGCCGCAGTTGTGAGCCGCTACCGCTTGGGTCACGCCAGCGGGCAACATATTGTTCCAACGTTGCCAGCAAGCCTTGTGTTTCCAATCCAAGCGGGCGCAGTTCAAACAACAACGTACGTATATCATGCGTTGTTTTGAGGACCAAATCTGCTAGGATGTCGAGTTCAGATGGGACACGTTCTGGCATGGCTTGGAGCAGCTTTTTGATGAACTCAATATTCATTGAGATAGCACTCAGGCTCTGCGCCGGGCCATCGTGGAGGTCACGAGCTATCGCATGCCGAACCTCTTCCTCCTTGCTCAACAGCCGATCACGCTCTTGTTTGAGACTACGATAGAGCCGGGCATTTTCAATGGCAATGCCTGCTTGGGAAGCAAGGGTAGTCAACAACTGCACATCTTGCTCGGTAAACTCAGCCCCCCCTCGCTTGTTGAGCAGTTGCATCACCCCAACTACCCGGTCTTTGACGCGCATCGGTACACACAACAAAGAACGGGTAACAAAATCCACTTCACGACCTATCCCGTCATACCAACGAGCATCCTGCTCCACATCATTGACCACCTGGGGTATGCCATGCATTGCCACCCACCCGGCAATGCCCCGATCCGCAGGAATACGAAATTCCCGATTTTCGCCTGGTAGGTCCAGGACCATCTCATTATTGGTTTCATCCAAGATGAAGATCGAGCACCGTTCAGCACCAACTACTTCAGGGGCATGGGTTTTGATGTCATTCAAGAGACTGAAAAGGTCCAGATTGACAGACAGCGATTGACCTACCTCGTAGAGTAACCGTAACTCTCGCAAATCTCGCTCGGCTCGCTGCAACATAGCCAATTTATCCGCCTCTCCCCCAATAGCACGAACCAGCAGAATAAGCAAATCTTCTCCTGGTTTGATGTCTACAGCGTATCCTTCGTGGGGTGCATGCGGTTCTTCAACCTCGACAATGAGGTGAAGCAACCCCACGCTATTGCCCCCGCTCTGAAGAGGCAATTCGAGAAGGTCTTGTCCCCCTTCAAGCGAGTAGTAGCCAATAGCAGGCTCTCCCCCACGATCTCCGGGTCGAAAGCTCGTTCGTGCCTGTTCTATCAATGTCCGGGCTTCACTTCCTATCGTTCCGTGCTCCACATGCACCATCTCGCCATGAGGTGACGTATAGAGCATTGTTCCAGACTGGGCGGGCCAGAAGGTAATCAACCGTTCCAGGGATGCTTGCAACATTTGCGAGACATCTTGGTGTCCTCCGGCTGTCAAAAACTGGCTCAATGTTTCAAGTTGTCCCTGTTGTAGGGTTATAGGAGACATAAGCACCTCACTGGTGAGTGTATTCTTGCGGTTGGGTCCTTGTTGTGATCGGTTCTTTACCCTAAGACTTCAATCACATGCATCTTTGTATCTGTATCGTATAGTATAATACACACGCTAGTTGTTCACAAGTCATAATTATGATAACGGGTGTGGCAGATAGGTTTCCCTCGTTGCCCCCTCCGGGCATCCCCCATCCCCTACCCCCTGTGGGTGTATGCGGGTGTAGGGGCGCACGGCGGTGCGCCCAATGTTCGGCTCCCCCTCGCCCTGGGATGGGAGCGAGGGCAGGGGGAGCGGGTCTTTGAAGCGCAAAGCGCAAAGCGCAAAACGTGGAGAGCCGTTGCAAGCAACGTTTCTACAATCGGGCATGGGAGCGGGGGCAGGGGGAGCGGGTCTTTGAAGCGCAAAGCGCAAAGCGCAAA